>CAZFIY010000079.1:0-1580 GCA_964519685.1 uncultured Pseudomonadales bacterium | reverse complement strand
TGTGCCAATTGGTAAAGATGAAACTTTTAATCAAGTGATTCGCCAAGAGGGCCAAAAACGCGATTTTAATTTTCAACCAAAAACTCATGAAGAAATCATGAAAAATTTGGATTGGCTAGACACTGAACGAGCGACTAAAATTGCTGGTTTCAGGGGTTATTTTTTGAAAAATGAAGCTTTATTTTTAGAGCAAGCTTTAATGCTTTATGCACTTTCTCTGATGAAAAAGCATGGTTTTACTGCCATGTCTGCACCAGTTTTGGTCAACAAAGAAGCTATGTTTGGCACAGGTTATTTTCCTTGGGGCGCAGAAGATCATTACTATACTCAGGATGGCCAAATTTTAGCCGGCACTGCCGAGGTTGCTTTAACGTCATATTATGGTGGTGAGCTACTTCGTGAAAAAGATTTACCTATCAAGATTTGTGGTCTTTCCCCATGTTTCCGTCGTGAAGTTGGTTCTTATGGTAAGGATACTAAAGGCGTTATCAGAGTTCACCAATTTAATAAAGTGGAACAAGTGGTTCTGACTGTTGCTGATGAAGAAGAAACTAGAAAATGGCATGAGCAAATGGTGGGTTTTTCAGAAGAATTATTGCGTGGTTTAAATTTGCCTTATCAAGTGTTACTAATGTGCACTGGCGATATGGGTGCAGGACAACGTAAAAAATATGATCTTGAAACCTGGTTCCCAGGACAAGGTAAATATCGTGAGACTCACTCTGCTAGTTACTTTAATGATTTCCAAGCTCGTCGTTTAAATATTCGCTATCAAGCTAAGGATGGCAGTACCAAATTTGTTTATACTCTGAATAATACTGTAGCTGCTTCTCCTCGCCTGTTAGCAGCCATTATCGAAAATTATCAGCAAGCTGATGGAACAGTAGAAATTCCTGAAGTTTTGCGCCCATTTATGATCTAGTTAATAAATGGTATAAGTAGGATCTTATGTTCAAATTTTTTAAAAATCTTTTTGACGAAGAAGCCAAAAAAATCAAAAAATATCAACTTGTTGTTGATCAAATTAATGCTTTTGAGCCACAAATGCAGGCTTTAAGCGACAGTGAATTAGCTGCTCAAACCGACAAATTTAAAGCACAAATCAGCGCCGCACTTGAAGGAGTTAACCAAGCGGATTTAAGAGCCAAGGAGCAGGAAATTTTAAATGAAATTTTACCTGAAGCTTATGCCACCGTGCGTGAAGCCTCGCATCGTATTTTAGGAATGCGCCATTTTGACGTGCAGCTTTTAGCTGGCGTCGCTTTGCACAATAGTAATATTACTGAACAAAAAACTGGTGAAGGTAAAACTCTGACCGTGACTTGTCCACTCTACCTCAATGCCTTGCTTGGCAAAGGTGTGCAATTGATCACCGTCAATGATTATTTAAGTGAAATTGGACTTGGTTGGATGGGACCTTTGTATCATTTCTTAGGTCTTAAAGCCGCTGTAATCGTCCATGATCATGCCAGACTTTATAATCCCGACGTTGATAGCGAGGAGCGGGGCGACGAGCGTTTGGAGCACTTCGAAGAAATTGAACGCCAGGATGCTTACTTGGCTGATATTACCTATGGTAC
>CAZFIY010000078.1:1269-1638 GCA_964519685.1 uncultured Pseudomonadales bacterium | reverse complement strand
GCTTATTTATGCTGATGAATCAGCTCCTTCAATGGACTGTATTAAAGTACTAAGCCTAATATTTTTAGAAGATAGTCGAAGAAATATATGGACCAAGATACGCTCATCGCCAATTGTCGCAAACTCTTGCTTGATTCTGAATTAACAGAAAAAAAAGTTACGATTGCGACGATAGAAAAGGAGAGTGAAGCAAGCTCTTTTTGGCAAGCAGAATCGGCTCAGGAAAAAATGCAACTTTTATCTGCTTTGCAAAAAGAAGTCAAAGCCTTAGAAAAAATAGAACAATTGGCGAATGATCTAGAAGCTGCTTTGGAACTATCACTTAGTGAAGAAGCTGAGAAAATCAATCGAAACTTAGAAAAAATTTTC
>CAZFIY010000078.1:0-1220 GCA_964519685.1 uncultured Pseudomonadales bacterium | reverse complement strand
GCAGAACTTAAACAATATCTGAGTGGCAAATACGATCGTTGTCATGCCATTCTATCAATTCATCCTGGTCAAGGTGGTACTGAAGCTATGGATTGGGCAGAGATGATTAAGCGTATGTATCAGCGCTATTTCGAAAGAAAAGCTTGGAAATATAGTTTTATCGGAGAAGTTAGGGGAGAAGATGCGGGCATCAAAGAAGCAGTTTTTGAAATTGAAGAAGATTACGCTTATGGATATCTAAAAGGCGAGCAAGGCACTCATCGTCTGGTGAGACAAAGTCCTTTTAATGCTGACAATTTGCGCCAAACTTCTTTTGCTTTGGTAGAAGTTTTACCAATTCTCAATCAACAAAACGATATTGAAATCAAAGACGTAGATTTACAGTGGAATTTTACTCGAGCTGGGGGAGCCGGCGGTCAGTCGGTCAATAAAACTAATTCAGCAGTAGAATTAACCCATCTACCAAGTAATATAACCGTGAAATGTCGTGAGGAACGCAGCCAAATTCAAAACCGCGAACGAGCGATGAAAATGCTCAAAGCTAAATTAGCCAAGATCGAGGAAGAAAAGTTTGAAAACGAACTGCAACAAGCCAAGGGTCAACATCAAAATGCTAGCTGGGGGACTCAAATCCGCAATTACGTTCTCCATCCTTATCAATTAATTAAAGACACCCGTACACAAGTCGAAACTAGTCAAAGTGGAGAAGTTCTGGATGGAGACTTGGATCAATTCATCTTGAGTTTTATTCGCTATAGAAAAAAATAGCTATTTTAGGCTAGAATAGGAATATTATGTATAAAATGCAACTCCAAGAAAACGAAGCAAATCAAGCTAATGAACAAGCCACACAAAATGCTTACGATGAAAAACAAGTTGACGAATTTCCAACTTTGCGTCAAAATCAAGAACTTATGAACCAAAAAGCTAAAAAAGCCTTCATTATCATTTGTGTCTTCGCCATTGTAGCCGGAGTCTTAACTGGTTTCGGTGCCTTCAAACTCAAAAACAAAAATGGAGCTAATGTCGCTCAAGTAGAAAACGTCACTGTCGAGGATGCTAACAAGGTTAAAAACGGCGATGTTTTCGGTGTAAAAGACAAAGATACTTTCGCTGATAGCGCCACTGGTTACATCGAAGCGGGTGGTATCAAAGGTGAAGGCTCTCACAAACTTTTAAGAGAAGGTGGAGATAGCCAGACAGTTGCTCTCACCTCTTCT
>CAZFIY010000077.1:0-1689 GCA_964519685.1 uncultured Pseudomonadales bacterium | reverse complement strand
CCCTGTTTGATTTCAAGTAAACTATTTTCTTCATGAAATTTAACTAAAGCTTTGAGGGCAGAAACTGGGTCATTATATGAAAAAACTACAGCACTCATGCCTTGCAATGATTCAGTCAATTTACCTCTGCCAACGGCAATGTCGATTAAGGTATTTTTAGTGACAAACATTTCACCACCAGCTTTAACTAATGCAGCACGTAAATCGGTTAAGGCTTTAACATTGGCTCCAGCATAGTCAATAACGACCATAGAAGCGGCCTTATCCAATTTTTCTTGAATAATTTTTATTTGTTCTTGATTGTGTTGATTTGGCATAAATCTTTCAAAAAAATATTTTTTCTAATTCAATTTAGTTTGTGCCAAAAAAAGTGTGAGGAAAAAGCAAAAGGGGAGAAAATAACAAAAAAAGCTATTTTTCCTCGGTGCGATTATTAACTTCTGCTGGCTATTACCAAGGCGAGAAGCCACACTGTCTTTGGAACAAGAGGTGATTATACAAGATTTAAACAATTTTGCAAAGTGCTAGATGAAACAATTTTATCTTTTGTTAAAACATGGCATAATCAAATGTATGAAATCTTTTTCCCTCAAGAATTTTATTTTGCCAACAATATTATTTTTGCTTTTGTCTTTTACTCAATCCATTTTTGCCAAAGAATATAGTTTAAACAAGGTCGATATTCAAGCCTTTTTGAATCAAGACGGATCAATGAATGTAACAGAGGAAAGGGCTTTTAATTTTCAAGGTGATTATCGTTTTGTTTATCAATCGATTAATAAACAAGCCGAGGGTAGAGAAGAACCCTATGTTCTAAGTGATTTCAAATTGTGTGAAAAAGATACGGCCATTTGTTATAAATTACTTGAAAAAAACTTAGTTAATTTTAGTGAGGCTAGAAATAATCCTGATAATACTTTTGTGATTGATGATCGTGGCGATAAATATTATTTACAATGGCATTTTCAAGCTAATTATGAAGTTAAAAATTTTGTTTTAAGTTATACCGTAAAGAATGCTGTTACCTTGCATCAAGACGTGGCAGAGTTGTATTGGCAATTTATTGGTCAGGATTTGGAAGTGGCGAGCAATAATATTCAAGTAGAAATTTTTTTACCTCCAAAAACCTTAGCTAGTCAGATGGACAGTGTTAAAGCTTTTGGCCATGGACCACTCAAAGCTGAGGTAAGCATTTCTGCCTTGCCCAATCAGAATAATAATTTACATTATGTTTTATTAAGAGCTAATGATTTACCAATCGGTAAATTTTTTGAAGGCAGAGTTTTATTGCCAAAGAATCTTTTTTTAGCCGGAGCCAATGGATCTTCTGATCAGGCAACTATTTTAGCGCAAGAAGAAAATTTCATTCAAGAAACTGTTGATCAATTAAAAAAAGCTGAGCGTTTAAGTATGTTGTATTTTGTTTTAGCAATGGCTCTATTTTTCTTAGGTTGTTTTTTGACTGTGACTGAATTTTTGAAATTTCTCAAATTAGGTAAAGATAAGCCACTGAAAAAACTTAGTGGTGTTTGGGAGCCACCAAGTGACAGTGAACCAGCTTTGGTTAGTCAGATTATGACAGCGACCAAAACTTTAACTCCTAAAGTTTTTACAGCGACGGTTTTAGCTTTGGTACAAAAAAAACTTTTTAAAATTACTCGTAGTAATCAAAAAGAGGGTTTCTTCAAA
>CAZFIY010000076.1:0-1793 GCA_964519685.1 uncultured Pseudomonadales bacterium | reverse complement strand
ATTTTAATTGCACAATTTAATCAAATTGTGAATCCAGTGATCAAAGAAGCTGAAGAAGAATTAACTAGCATGAGTCCTGAAGAAGTTGAGACCATGAAGTTAACAGTAGAAGAACTTGATTTACCAACCAGAATTGCTAACGCTCTTCGTAAAGGTGGTTTTGAAACTGTTGCTGATTTAACCAAATCACCTAAAGATGAAATTTCTAGAGTAAAAAATTTGGGTGGCAAGAGTATTGATCTTATCGAAGAAGCTCTTAGTAAAAAAGGAGTTGTCTTAACAGATTAATTTTTTTGAAAGTTTATTATGAAACACAGAGTAAAAGCTAAGCATTTCAATAGAGACAATTCAAGTCGTAAGGCTTTGTTGAAGAATCTTTTGCGCGATCTTTTTAAACATGGTGAAATTAAAACTAGTGAAGCTAGAACCAAAGAAGTTAGAAGATTAGCTGATAAATTAATTTCTACAGCTTCAAAAAATACTTTAGCTGCTCGTCGCGAGTTACACAAAGTTTTTGGTCGCAGAGATGTGGTTAATACCTTAGTAGACAAGATTGCTCCAGCTTTAAGTGGTAAAAAATCTGGCTTCACCTCTTTGGAAAAATTAGCTCCTAGACGTGGAGATAACACTACTGTTTTTAAATTATCTTTATTAACTGGAGATCTTAAGCTAACTTCTTTGAAAAAAGAAAAGCAAGTTACTGAGCAAAAAGTCGAGGTTAAAGAAGCCAAAGCTAAAGAAGTTAAAGTTGAGAAAAAAGCAGTGACTAAAAAAGCTCCTGCAAAAAAACCTGCTAACAAAGCAAAAAAATCAGAGGAGAAAAAATAATGTTTCAAAAATTTAAATCTTTTGTTCAAAAAAAAGAAGAAGTAAAAAGAGAATGGTTCGAATATGATGCCTCTGGCAAAGTATTGGGTCGTTTAGCTACTGAAATTGCTCTGAAGTTAATTGGTAAAGATAAAGTAACCTACACTCCTAATGTTGATGGAGGTGATTATGTGGTTTTAATCAATGCAGAAAAAGTTGAAGTAACTAGAAACAAAGCTACTGCTAAAGTTTATTCTTGGCACAGTGGTTTTCCTGGTGGACTTAAACAACGCACTTTTGCAGAAATGTTAGCTAAAAATCCAGAGAAATTAATCAGACATGCAGTGAAAAATATGTTACCAAAAAATAGGTTGAGAGATGAAAGATTAAATAGATTGAAGGTTATTATTGGTAGCGAAAATCCATATCAAGGAATGATCAAAAAGGCAAAATAATATGGCAATAAGAATGAACAAGAAAAACGCTAAAGCAAAAAAAGTAATTAAAAAGATAATTACTCCAGTTGCCGTTAGCAAGAAAAAAACCACTGAAGTTGAGAAAAATTTTAAATTTCCTAAAACCAAATATGTGGAAGGCATTGGTCGTCGTAAAGTTGCTAGTGCTAGAGTTCGTATTTATGAAGGTCAAGGAGATTTTGTAGTTAATGATTTATTAGTATCTGAATATTTTGCCAATATTAGAAATGCTGCTGCTATTTATTTAAAACCTTTTGAATTAACTGGCACCAAAGGCAAGTTTGCAGTTAGCGCCAAAATTTCTGGATCAGGCATTAATGCTCAAATGGATGCTTTGCTTAATGGTTTAGCTAAAGCTTTGTCTACTTTTAATCCAGAATTTCGTACTTTTTTGAAACCAGCCGGTCTTTTATCTAGAGATGATCGTATGAAAGAAACTAGAAAAATTGGTACTGGTGGTAAAGCTAGAAGAAAACGTCAATCTCCAAAGCGTTAAATTTTATTTTTTTG
>CAZFIY010000075.1:768-1876 GCA_964519685.1 uncultured Pseudomonadales bacterium | reverse complement strand
AAGGAGGTGTCGCATAGTGGTCAATTGCACACGCTTGGAAAGCGTGAGCCGCAAGGCTTCGCAGGTTCGATTCCTGTCACCTCCGCCAAAATTTCTTTTCAAAAATGTTAAAATGAATCCATGTTCATTAAATTACTTTTTCAATCTTTAGTTGTTTTTTTAGCTATTGATGCTGTGTGGATCACTCAAGTAGCTTCACCATGGATGAAGAAAACTGTCCCTCATCTCATGGCAGACAAAGCTAATTTGCTAGCTGCGTTTGTTTTTTATGTATTATATCTTGCCGTTCTGTTAGTTTTGATTGTTATGCCCGAATTAAGCAATAAAAATTGGCAACCAGTTGTGCAAAAAGCTTTTTTATTTGGTTTTGCAGCTTATGCTACTTATGATTTAACTAATTTGGCTGTGATGAAAAATTTTCCTTGGAATATGGCAGTTGTGGATATGTTTTGGGGTGGTTTACTTACTGCCATTACTGCACTGATTATTTGGAAAATAAATACTTAGATGAAAACCAAATTTAAAATTTTTCATCAAACTTGGTTCTATTTGGGAATCATTCTGCTCATCGGAGCTTTTTTGCGTCTTTATCGCATTGATGTTTTAATGCGTTTTATTTGGGATGAGGGTCGCGACATGTTGGCCATACGCAATATCATCGTCAATCATGATCTGACTCTTTTCGGTCCATTTAACGAAATTGCTGGTCATAAAGATTTTTTTGGAGTTTTTCATTATTATCTGATGCTACCAGCTTTATGGCTGGTTAACTTTGATCCAGTGGGACCAGCTGTTTTTACTGCTTTGCTTGGAGTCATAGCGATTGCTCTAACTTATTATTGGTTGCGCGGATGGCTTGATAAAAAAACTGCCTTAGGTGTTTGCGCCTTGTTAGCTATGAGTCCTGTAGTGGCACGTTTTGATCAATGGCCTTGGAATCCCAATACCGTTGAATTTTTTGCCATTATTTATTTAATTGCACTGCAACAATTTCAAAAACAAAAAATAAAATTCAAGTTGCAGTTGTGGATTGGTCTAGCTGGCTTATTTTTAGGTCTGTTATTTCAGCTACATTACTTTACCGTTGCTCTGGTAGCACCAGCTTTAT
>CAZFIY010000075.1:0-747 GCA_964519685.1 uncultured Pseudomonadales bacterium | reverse complement strand
GGAAAAAAAACTGGCTAAATATTCTTATTTTTGCAGCTACTTTTCTTTTGCCCAATTTAACTTTTATCATTTTTGATGTGACTCACGCTGGCTTTTACCGACAAATAATTCTGGAATCTTTTATAGGTCAAAGTAGTCAGAAATTTTTTGTCATTTCTTTACAAAACTTTATCCTTAGACCAATTCAATATTTATTTGATATATCAACAAAGTTTATGGGTTCAAAAGTTTTAGGTTTAGGTCTTGTGACAGCTTGGGTTTTTGATGCGTGGCGCACTCTAAAGCAAGAAAAAAATAATTATCAAATTAGCAAAAAAATAAATGAAAAAACACAATTAATTCTAGCCTGGATTTTTTTCCTTTTGTTAACTAGCTTTTTCCCAAGTTTAGTCGACGATCATCACAGCAGTGTGCTGTGGCTAAGCTTAGCAATCGCTACAGTTTTGATTTTGCAAAAAATATTTAAAAAATATTGGCAAATAATTCTTATTTTATTATCAATTTGGCTCATTTATGCCAATCAATTTTGGCGCGAACCCAACTGGCAAGAAAGCATGCCACGACTGCGAACAACTGCTTTGATTATTGCTGAAGACGCTAAAAAACAAACAACTTCTAATATTAATATTGCTTCATTGGTTGATCCAGAAACTCGCGGTATTCGTTTTCGATATTTTATTACTCACGCAGAGCAGGAACTACTTGGTTTTGATGATTATCCAAGAAGTGATATTTTATATGCCATCA
>CAZFIY010000074.1:0-1890 GCA_964519685.1 uncultured Pseudomonadales bacterium | reverse complement strand
CAAAAACCGTCGACAAAAAAGAAACTAAAAAAGCCGTCATTGCTCCCAATGATTCTGTCAAAATCACTCTTGAGTGGAAAATTGTCGAACCAGTTTATAAAAAAACTGTAGCTAAATTTGCCAAAGATGTGAAGGCTGAAGGCTTTCGTGTTGGTAAAGCTCCTTTGGCTATTGTCGAACAAAAAATTGGTTTAGACAAAATCATTGATCAAGTTTTGCGCGAACTATTGCCAGAAGCTTATGAGCAAGAAATTAAAAAGGGTGACAAAAAACCCATCACTACTCCTGAATTCAATCCGATTAGTTTAGAAAAAAATAAAGATTGGGTCCTAGAGGCTCATTTTTCACCTATTCCAGAAGTCAAATTAGGTGATTACAAAAAAATTAGTAAAAAAGCAAAAGCAGAAGCACTAAAATTTATCGAAGAACGTAATAAAGCTATTAAAAAAGAGGCTTCAGAGTGCAAAAGTGAAGACAAAGATCATGATCACACCCACGCTCATCAAGAATTGAATGATCAAGAAAAAAAAGAAATTAATTTGCAACATATTTTCAAGGAATTGGTAGCAAACTTCGCCCCTGCCATTGGCGAAATTTTACTGCGCCAAGAAACTCAAACTGAATTTGAAAGACTAGTCGAACAATTGAAACAATATAAAATTTCGACTGAAGACTATTTGAAAAGACGCCAAATCACCATAGAGCAATTAAGCCAAGAATTAGCTGGTACAGTTTTGAGTCGTTTGCAATTGGATTTTATTTTGGCAGCTATTAGTAAAGAAGAAAAACTAGTAGTCGAAGATAAAGAGGTCAAAAGTGAGTTAGATAAAATCACTAATCTCAAGATGAGAGCAGATATTGAGAAAAATCAAAACTATCTCAATCAAATTAAAGCTAATTTATTACAACAAAAAACTCTCAATCTTTTGCTTGAACTCTAATTCTGCTATAAGATAGTAATTCATTGACTTGTTGATTGCAAAAACCTATAATACGCGATCAATAGTAATCTATCTGTATCAAAATGACATCATTAGGACAGAGTAACAGTCAAAGTAAATCAGTTTCGCAAAAGCCAGTTAATCCTTTTGCTGGTTCTTTACTGGAAAATGAGCAAAAAAATACTAGCGCTACGCAGCTCAAAAAAAACGAAGAAATTTCCAATCCATTTGCCAATGCTCTAAAAAACAGTCAAAATAATGATAATTATTTTGATAACCCAGATAATTTTCACAAACAACAAGAAGAAGCTCTCTTGAAGCAAAAAAAAGAAGCTCTGCGTAAAAAACTCCACGACAAAGTTAATCCCGTTAATGCTTACGAGCTTTTTTCAGCCAAAGAAGAAAAAAGCAAAGAAGAACTTAATCAAGTTAGAAAAGAATTGGAATTGTTAATTGCCGACATCAAAGGCTTTAATCAAGATATAGAAATGGTGGTTGCACAAGATGTGGTTACTCCAGGCATTGATGGTGGAACCTATTATCAAAATTTCTTCTTTCAATTACGTCAATTTATCATGCTTCTTCGTCAAAAAGTCAGTAGTGCTAGAAGCTGGGCACAACAAATGCAGGTAAAAAGCAAAAAGAAATATGGTCTCAACTATAAAAAAACTAAAGATGTGCACTCTGGCATAAATAATGAAAGAAATGCTGGAGCAAATGCGGTAGGGTAAAAAAAGCTAAAATTTACCCTCGTTTTGATTTTCTCCGAACCTAAATATACATCAGCTCTTCCTAAGCATTGACCTTCATATATTGGCGCTTCTAAAAAATTCGGAACGTCATATACCACTTTTATAACATCCTCGCTGTTTACAGCAAGCTCAACGCCTGTTTTGGCATAAACGGACAATTTTTCGGAATCAGCGCCGATAACAGGAATTGTTCTCAT
>CAZFIY010000073.1:234-1936 GCA_964519685.1 uncultured Pseudomonadales bacterium | reverse complement strand
AAGTTAAAATCGTCCACATAGTCATCAATTTTAAAGTTTGATTAATTTTACCAATCGCATTTAAACTATTCACTAAAGGCGTAGAAATTGCTGACCAAGCCACGCTTAAAGAAAATAACACAAAACTAAAAATAGCTGGTTGCCACTTACCATATTTACCGACCAATTCAGTCAATGGATAGATAAAAATAGACATGCCGACTAAAATTGGAAAAATAAATAAAGCAATAAAATAAATTGATTTTTCAATAGCTTTTTTAAGTAAATCTTTGTGATTTTGCAATCTAGAAAAAGTCGGAAAAGTGATTGACATGACATTTTGTACTGTCAAATTGTATGGATACATCGACCAATTTTTAGACCATTGTAAATAACCAAAATCTTTAAGTGGCAAAAATGCACCTAAAACTAAAAAGTATAACTGATCTTTGATGCGAGCTAAAAAATCATTAAGCTGAAACTTAACTCCAAAATTCAACAAACCTTTGAGTGAATTTCTGTAAATTGAAAATCTAGGTCTCCATGGTTGTAAAATTTGCATTACTATCAATCCAATCAAACTGCGACAGATGATGGCAAAAAAATAAGATTTCACACCAAAGCCTTTCCAGGCTAAAACAATTAAAATAGAATGAAAAACAAATTGCTCAAAAATTTGTGGCAAAACCAACTTATTGAAATCCAATTTTCTTTCCAAAATAATTGAAGGGATAGTTTTGAAAGTCGCCAAGGGGAAAGAAATTGCTAAAGCTAAAAGTACTAATATGCCATCGTTACCAATTTTGACATTTAATAAACCAGTTCTAATTACAATTAAGACTATGAAAAAAATTACCCAAGCTAAAAGCATTTGAATAGTAAAAGCAGTTTTATAATCTTCTTGAGTGGGCTCATTTTTCTTTTGAATTAAAGAGGCAGCTAAACCAATGTCCGAAAAGAAAACCAATAAAGCAATTACTTGCGTAACAATACCAAAAATACCAAAATCCTCAGGCGAAAGAAAAGCGCTTAAAACAAAAGCAGAGGTCAAACCAATGCCTTGTAATAAGAGAGTGCGTAAAAAAAACGAGACTACTCCCTTAACAGATTTCTTTTTTATTTGAGTAATCTCTTCTGCACTCAATTCATCGTCCAACTCATCATTTGGCAAAATATTTTGTTCATCCATACAGGATTCATTCTAGTCGACTTTTTTCTCTTTGAAAATAAGCGACTTTTCCAATATACTTGGAGCCAATGAATACTGATTTAGTTCTTTCTCTCGAGTACAAAAAACCTAAACTCATTTTTAAAATTTTTCTTTATTTCATTTTGGCTTTATTGCTTACTTTTATTGTCGGTTTTACCTATCTTAGTATTAAAACCAATAAGTTTATCAAGACATTCGCAGAATCGGCGAATGTGAGCAAGGAAGAAGTTTTAGATACTATTTCGCTTTCAATAGATCAATTTCAAAGCAATTATCAAAATATTGCTGAACTACCTAAAAAATACAATTTCTTATTACTTGGTACCGATAAATTGAGTGGTAGAGATGAAGATCCAGAATTAACAGACACTATTTTATTTTTACAAGCAGATTTTAACTCTGGAAAAATTAAAACCCTGACTTTTCCAAGAGACTTATATTTAGACGATTATCAAACCAAAATTAATGCTCTTTATTTTTATAATGTAATCAAGGATTAAATCATTTGTTATA
>CAZFIY010000073.1:0-224 GCA_964519685.1 uncultured Pseudomonadales bacterium | reverse complement strand
AATCATCGAGCAATTGAGTGAACAAAAAATTGACCACGTGATAGTACTTGGTATTGAAGATTTAGAAAAACTTATTGCCATAGTAGGTGAAATAGAAATTAATGTTCCCACTTCATTTACGGATTCCACCTTCCCTGTTCCTGGAGTAGATGTGAGTGTGGTTACTGATCCTAAAATTCTTTATGAAGAAATCAGTTTCAATCAGGGTCTGCAAAAAATGGATA
>CAZFIY010000072.1:0-2034 GCA_964519685.1 uncultured Pseudomonadales bacterium | reverse complement strand
TAAAAAAGTCTTGGTCTGCCATTTTTTTTCAGTTTCTTTGAATTTTTTTTGAAAAGTTTGGTATTTTTTTACAATTTTTTGACTGTCATTTTTAGTTTGAAAATCATTCATGGCTCTAAAACATTCTTTGACGAACCAAATCTGATAAGCTTCTGGATAAGCCGTCCAAGTCCCACCTAAAATAATTAGCTCAACTTTATCTACTTTGTGACCCATGGAAAACAAAGCCTCTAAACGATTGGTGGTTTGTAGATATGGATCAAAGTAATTTTTCTCAGCTCGCTGGGCACCCGGCTCACTAGCTAAATAGCTTTTAGGCATGCGTAAAACATTGGGACAAAAAATACATTTACCAGGGCAAGGATAGGGCTTAGTCAAAACCGTCACCGGCGCCACTCCAGAAATGGTGCGGACTGGCTTTAATAAAATCTTTTCTACTAATTTGGGATTATATTTTTTAAGACCATTAGTACCAACTAACTTTTTATATTCTTCGATAATTTCAGAATAACTCCAATGAGTGTCATCGGTTTTTTGGTACTTTTTGATTAAACGCAATAAATCCTCGATCGATTTATCTAGATTTTGCTCTAGTTCTTGTAGAAGAGAAATTATATTGTTTTCCATCTGGTGTTTATTATAACGCAAGTCTGACATAAAATAGGCTTGATGCAAAAAGGCTTAATCAAAGCTCTCAACCAACTCAATCAAGATTTCTACACACAAATTAGTGAAGATTTTAGTGCTAGTCGTAATTTTTCTTGGCAAGGTTGGGAAGAAATTATTAAATATTTGACAAAAAAACAAAATTTACGAATTTTAGATATTGCTTGTGGCAATGGTCGCTTCGTAGAATTTTTAGAAAAAAAATTGCCAGATAATTTTACTTATTTGGGTTTAGATAATTCTAATGAATTATTAAAAATCGCTCAAAATAAATTTCCAAAACAACGATTTGAATTTTTTGATTTAATCAAAAATTATTTAAAAAATAAAAAAATAATTTTTAATACTCAAGAGAAATTCGATTTAATTGTTAGTTTTGGTCTTAGTCATCATCTGCCATCCACCAGACTTAGAGAGGAATTCTTACAAAGTCTCAAAAGTAAATTAAACAGAAATGGTTTAATTGTTATTAGTAATTGGCAATTTGCCAAAGAACAAAATCGTTTCCAAAAAAATACTCTAAACTGGAAAAAAATAATTCAAAATCCAAAAATAAATCTTTGGCAAAAAATTAAGCTTCTTTTTTTATTATTAAATTTAGAAAAAAATGATTTCTTATTAGATTGGCGAAAAGGGAATAATGCTAAACAAGTTTTTCGCTATTGTCATCACATTAGTGATGAAGAAATGTTAAAAATTATAGAAAAAAGTAAGTTGATGATAATAGATAAATTTTTCGCCGATGGTAAATCAACAAAACTCAACCAATATTTTCTACTTAAAGCACTTTGAAAAAAGCAGGACAGAGATTATGCGCAGCATCTTTCGTACCAACTGCTTTTTGCAATTACATTGCAAAAAGGCAGGGTCCGAAATATAATAGTCTCTCTTGCACATTGCCCGATCGTCTAATGGCAGGACAGAGGCCTTTGAAGCCTTTAATCCTGGTTCGAATCCAGGTCGGGCATCAGTATTATTTTAAAAAATTTAATTTCTCATTTATCTAGTTCAAAAATGTTGTAAACTATCAAAATAATTTCTATGTATGAACAATTAGACCAAACTCAATTATTGGAACAAATCAAACAAATTATTAAATCAAAGAATTGGTATGCTTTGACAGAAAGCAATAGATTTGTGTGGGAAAAAAGTGTGGAATTGATGGCGGGAATGGTTAGTAAAGAAATTAGTCATATCGAGCCTCAACAAATTAAAGAAATTATTGAAAATTCATTTGATGCAGAAGCTTTGTCTAAAGTTGGTTCTGAATATTTTATAGATTGTCTTTTAAAAATTGATCCAAACCTGACTATATGGTCAGAGGGCGATCCAGATTGGCAACAATTAAAAGCTAATAAAACTGGCTTG
>CAZFIY010000071.1:0-2034 GCA_964519685.1 uncultured Pseudomonadales bacterium | reverse complement strand
CAATATCTTGGTTGCAGCAGGTAATTCAGCTCCAAAATCTTGATACATCACTGTCAGTTTAGGCACCACCGCTACCATCATCACAATGGCCACAGCCAACATCGCCAAGACGATAATGATTGGATAAACCATGGCTCCTTTCGTCTTGGCACGAAAGTCTTTTTCTTTTTCCATAGTAATAGCTAGGCGCTCCAAAACCTCGTCAAGCACACCTCCAATTTCTCCAGCTCTCACTAATTGCACATAAATTCTAGAAAAATTTTCTCTGTATTTGTCCAAAGCCATGGAAAAGCTCAAGCCTCCTTCCACATCTTTCAATAAATTACCAGTTAATTTGGCCATTTCTGTTTTGCTCTGTTCTTCTAGAATCGAAAGAGCGGTAGCCAAAGGTAAGCCAGCATTAATCATAGTAGCTAATTGCCTGGTAAAGTTAACAAGTTCTTCAAACTTAACTTTATTGTTATTTAATTTAGAAAAAATACCACTAGCTTGATTCAACGGACTGACATCAATTACAAATAAATCTCTACCTATCAAGGTAGAAACTGCCTGAGCACGCGAAACCGCCTCCACCTTACCTTTGATGTTTTCTCCTTGTTTGTTCTTAACTAAATATTTAAAAATTGGCATAACACTTAATTACCCAAAAGCCTCATTAGTTCGTTAGGTCTAAAAGATTTGGCCATAGCCGTTTCTTTACTAATAATTTTTTGATTCATGAGATCAATCAAATGATTTTCCATCAACATCATGCCTGAACCAGCAGAGTTTTGAATAATATTGTCAATTTGAAAGACTTTGTTTTCACGAATCAAATTAGCTATAGCCGAATTATTTAACATCAGTTCTACTGCTGCCACACGCCCACCATGAATTTTAGGCACTAAACGCTGGGAAATCACTGCTTTTAATACAGTTGATAACTGTTGGCGAATTTGAGCTTGTTGATAAGAAGGAAAAACATCCACAATACGATCGATGGTTTGAGCTGCAGTATTAGTATGCAAAGTAGCAAACACCAAATGTCCAGTTTCTGCCAAAGTTAAAGTAAGAGCAATCGTTTCAAAATCACGCATTTCACCAACTAAAACCACATCTGGATCAGAACGCAGGGCAGAGCGTAGGGCGGCTTGCCAAGCTTTCGTATCTTTGCCTACTTCACGTTGAGAAATAATACTCTTATTGGATTTGTAAACAAACTCTACTGGATCCTCAATAGTTAAAATATGTTGACTTTCAGTTTGGTTGATTTCGTTAATTATAGCTGCCAAAGAAGTGGATTTACCTTCACCTGTAGGACCAGTAAATAAAATGAGGCCTTGATTATAACTAGAAAAACTATGAAAAATTTTAGGCAAGTTTAATTCATCAATACTCAAAATTTCATCAGGAATCAAACGAAAAGCAGCGGCATAGCTTTCCATTTGTTTGTAAACATTAATTCTAAAACGACCTTTTTTTTCAAACTGATAAGCCAAATCAATCTCTTTTTGTTCTTCCAACATTTGTTTTTGTTCTGGCAAGAGTATGTTAAAAATCAAAGATTCAACTTGTTCTTTGCTTAAAATTGTTGGACCAGCTGGAAAACTCAAAACACCATTAATTCTTACAGACAGGGGAGAACCAGCTACCAAATGAATGTCTGAGCCTTGGTTATCAATCGTAAACTGCAATAAATCATGAATTTGCATTATTGTTTTACCTCTGCCACGCGCAAGACTTCTTCAATGGTGGTCACTCCATCTAAAGCCTTAAGATAACCGTCTTGTTTCATTAGAACCATGCCTTGTTTACAAGCCATTGCTTCTATTTCGGCTTCCGAAGCTCGCTTCATAATTAATTGAGAAATTTCTGGACTGATAGCCATCACTTCAAAAATAGCCACACGGCCTTGAAAATCCGGTTCTTGATTTGGTCTATCCTTCATCGGTCTAAAAAGCGTAATATTTTCTGGATCTTTATTATTTTCTTTACAATAAGCTGGAAACAATGGTCCCAAAACCTGTTTAATATTTTCTACTACTGCCGGATCTG
>CAZFIY010000070.1:0-2302 GCA_964519685.1 uncultured Pseudomonadales bacterium | reverse complement strand
GAACGTTTGAGCAATCAAAAAATCATTGAGATCTGTCGGCAAATTAATATTTCCTATCTGGTGGTGGATGAAGCTCACTGTATTAGTTTGTGGGGTCATCAGTTCCGTCCTAGTTACCAAAAAATTCCAGAATTTATCAAAAAAATTCAAGGAAAAAATAAAAAAATTGCTATAGCCGCCTTTACTGCCACAGCCACTTCCTTAGTAATTCAAGAAATTAAAAGTTTTTTAGAGTTGAAACAACCAGCTTGTTTTAGTGGTGGATTTTTGCGCAAAAATTTAATTTTTCATAATTTAATTTGTGACAGTGCTTGGTCAAAAAATCTTTATTTATTTAAGCTCCTCAAAGTTCATCAAAAAGAAAACATCATTATTTATTGTTGTACCAGAGTGGAGTGTGAGCGTTTGGCGAAATTAATTAATTATTTTGATTTTACTCATCGCTACAGTGTGGACGTTTATCATGGTGGACTGGAAAAGAAAAAAAGAGAAGCGGTTCAAAATGATTTTCTAGTGGGCAAAATTAAAATTATGATTGCTACTAATGCTTTCGGCATGGGCGTTGATAAAAGTGATGTGCGCGTAGTTATTCATTATCAAATTTCCGCCAACTTAGAAAATTATTATCAAGAAGCTGGTCGAGCGGGCAGAGATGGTCAAACAAGTTTTGTTTATTTGCTTTACTATGAAAAAGACTTGCTAATTCAAGCAGAAATGATCAATAGCAATTATCAAGATTTTGATCATCCAAGACGAAAAATTGAAATAGAAAAACTTTTAACCATTAAAAAATATGCGCTCAACAAAACTTGTTTACAAGAAAAAATTAGTGCATATTTTGGACAGAATAAAGAAAAAAGTGATTGTCAAAATTGCCTCCATTGCCTACAAAGAGAAATTGAATTAAACGAACAAGAAAAAAGTTTTATTAAAAGTTTAGAAAAAATTAATCAGCTTTATTCAGATAAATTACAGTACGGACAATTGCCAGTTATTTTTACTATTCCGCAAATCGAATTGATGGCCATTTTGGAACCAAAGACAATTAATGATTTGCAGAAAATTCCCGGGATCGGAAGTGGTATAATAAACTTCTATGCAAATTACAGAATTAGTCGCTAAATATCAAGAAATTGCTGATTTTCTCAACACTCGTTGGCCTCTGAAAGATCACAATCAAAGAGTCTTCGCTCGTACCATGAAAATCGTTGAAGAATTGGGCGAATTGTCTGATGAAATTTTGACCAGCATGAATCTGCAACGCAATTCCAAAATTGCTAAATTTTCCAGAGAAAATTTGGAAGATGAATTCGCCGACGTTTTAGGTTCTTTGATTTTACTCGGTTGTGAATTAGAAATTGATGTCGAAGCCATCATTCAGAAAAAAATTGACTTTACTCGCGAACGTTTTGAAATGGATAAAGATAAAAAAGATCAAAGCTCCAAAAACTGATAAAGTTCGCCATCACTAAAACCACGTTTTCTATAATATTCTCTCGTACCAATCGCTGAAATAACCGCTAATTTTTTGTAGCCAGCTTTTTTAATGAGCGCCACCGCCTTAAAAATAAGTTTTTTACCAAAACCGAAATGCTGAGCTTTTTCTTCACCCTTTTGCCCAATGGATAAACTGCGACCATAAACATGAATTTCACGAATCATCGCTGCGCCGTCTAACTCTTCAATTACTTCGTTCTTTTTTATAATTGGCAAACTCAAACGCAGAAAAGCTAAAATTTTATCCTGATAAACAAATTGTAAAAACTTTTCCTGACTGACACTAGTTTTGTAATTAGTGATTTTAAGTTTCACTTCCTTAGGATCAAATACGGTTGAACGGATTTCGCGTGAACGAATATCCTGCATTTTTTGCTTAGTTTTATTGACGTAAGTTTCAGCGATTTGTCTAAAATTACTTTTGGTATTACCAACCACAATGTCTTGAGCAGGAATATCACGAATCATTCTGGTAATACGACAATAGGCAGGAGTATGGGTTAGAGTAAAGGCAGTAATTTCTAATAATTCTTCGTGCGTGTATGGCTTCCACAAACCTTTTTTGTAATATCTCATCAGCTCCGCTGTTTCGATCAAAGAACAGGGATAAATTTTTAATTCATCGGGTCTGAAATCTTGATCTTTGAAAAGTTTGGCAAAATCTCTTTTATCTTTGTCCACACTACCACCATAAAGATTGGCCATAAAATGAATGTGTAATTTAAAACCAGCTTGACGCAAAAGCGCGAAAGACTTTCTAATCGCTTGCACACCATGGCCTCTTTTGTTTTTTCTTAAAATTCCA
>CAZFIY010000069.1:981-2384 GCA_964519685.1 uncultured Pseudomonadales bacterium | reverse complement strand
TAATGATGTGGGAAGTTATTCGCTTTGGAAAAGCCAAGGGTTGTAAGAATTTTGATATGTGGGGCTCACTTGGACCAGATCCAGATCCTAAAAGTCCTTGGAGTGGCTTTCACCGTTTTAAAAAAGGCTATGGTGGAGAATTAGTAGAATTCATTGGTAGTTATGATTTGGTCAATGACTATCCGATGTACAAAATATATACTCTGGCAGAGAATCTACGTTGGAAATTTTTAAGATTAAAGAAAAAAATATTTAAAACTTAACCAAAATAAGTCAAGGAAAGGACAATATGCAAAAGAGATTTAAAAGAATTTTACTAAAGATTGGCGGAGAATCTTTGCTCGGAGATAGAGAATATGGTATTGATCCTAAAGCAGTCTTATTAATGGCTGAAAAAATTAAAAATATTTATGCCAAGGAAGTAGAGATCGCAATTGTAATTGGTGGAGGCAATATTTTTCGTGGTTTAGCTGCTTCTAAAAACGGTATTGATCGCGCTACAGCCGACTATATGGGTATGTTAGCTACTGTCATGAATGGTTTGGCTCTGCAAGATGCATTGGATAAGGTTGGTGTTCCAGTTCGCATTCAATCTGCATTGCAAATGCCAGCTGTAGCTGAAGGTTTTATCCGTAATAAAGCCATTCGTCACATGCAAAAAGGCAGAGTAGTTATTCTCTCGGCTGGTACTGGTATGCCTTATGTCACTACTGACTCTGGCGCTTCTTTGCATGCTTTAGAATTGCACTGCGATGTCCTGATGAAAGCCACCAAAGTTGATGGCATTTACGATAAAGATCCGATCACTTATCCAGATGCTAAGCGTTTTAAAACCATGAGTTTCAAAGACGCTATCGAAATGGATGACGTGCAAATTATGGACACTGCTGCTTTAGCCATGTGCAAGGAAAACGGTATGCCTATCATGGTCTTCAATCTTTTTGACGATGGTCAATTAGAAAGAGCCATTGATGGGGAAGAAATTGGCACCTACGTTTCCAATGAAACAGAAACTGTTTTAGCATAGAAAAGGAAATTCAATTCTCCTCCTCAGTGATCTCTTGAGTAAATACATTTCCTCAGGTGATCAAATGCATCGTCGAATTAAATTTCCTTTTCTATTTAAACTTGTTGAAAAATACAGTTTTGTGGCATACTAATCTCACTATGAAAACATTTGCCATCAATGGTTTTGGTCGTATTGGTCGTCTAGCTTTTCGCATTTGGTTTGAAAAACACCAAAACAAACTTGCTCTTAAAGTTATTAATACATCTGGATCAATGGACTTAGCCAGTTGGGTGCATCTAATTAAACACGATACCGTTTATGGTTCGTTTATCCCCAAAATTAATTTCACGGAAACAAGAAAAGCTAAGGAAGTCAGCGATGAAAATCCTGAACT
>CAZFIY010000069.1:0-971 GCA_964519685.1 uncultured Pseudomonadales bacterium | reverse complement strand
CACAAAATTATGGTCACTGCCCAAAGAGATCCTGCCAAGCTCCCTTGGAAAAAATATGAAATTGACACCGTTCTAGAATCTACCGGCCAATTTAACAAACCAGCAAAAGCCAAAGCCCATTTAACTGCCGGGGCCAAAAAAGTATTATTATCAGCACCCACTAAGTCTGATAAAGAACATGAAGTTTCAACTAGCGTGATTTCAGTTAATGAATTTGATAAATCCAAAAAGATTTTTTCCAACGCTTCTTGTACTACTAATTGCATTGCTCCCATTGTCAACGTCATTAAAAATACCCTTGGCATAGAAAAAGCAGTCCTAAGCACCATTCATGCTTACACTGATGATCAAAATTTGCATGATAATTCTCACAAAAAAGATTTACGTCGCGCTAGAAATGCTGCTAGCAATATCGTGCCCACCAGCACTGGTGCCGCCAAGGCAACCACAGAAATTATTCCTGCTCTGAAGGGTAAATTTGATGGTCTAGCACTACGTGTGCCAGTCGCTACAGTTTCTCTGTCTGATCTCACTTTCTTGACTAAAAAAGAAACCACTGTCGAAAAAGTTAACGAAATCCTGACCAAAGCTAGTAAGCAAGAATATAAAAACATCATCGCTGTCAGTAATGAACCTCTAGTTTCTAGTGATTTCATTGGTTGTGAGTATTCGGCTGTTGTCGATGCAGAACTTACTCAAGTAATTGATGGCAATTTAGTTAAAATTATTGCTTGGTACGACAATGAATGGGGCTATACTTGTCGCTTGGTAGAGCAGTTGCTTAAGTTATAATTTTCAACAAAACTAACAGAAGCTGAGGACACTGTTTAGATTCTTTCCTGCCTGTTAAAGTATCTAAGTGGAATCTCCAGTGTATGAGGTTTGTGTTAGTTTTTGAACATGTTATAATCCCTTTCTATGTCTAAAACCACAAAGCCAGTCGATAAAAAAGAAGTTAAAACAGAAAAAAA
>CAZFIY010000068.1:0-2492 GCA_964519685.1 uncultured Pseudomonadales bacterium | reverse complement strand
TTATCTTTATATTTTTCTAGTGCCACAGGAAACTGCGAATGCATCGGGCTTGGTAGATCATCCATGCGATGCCAAACCAACTCGTCAAATTTATAAGGCTCGTTGTTTTTGACTACTTTGCGATCTATTAAAACTTTAAAATCTAAGGCCACCCAATGTGTTTTTTTACCTTTATTAGTGCGGTGCATTTCTCTAACACCAAGAAATTCATATTTCAGTGGCTGTACGTTATATTCTTCTTGTAACTCACGATGCAACAACTGATCAACAGTTTCATGCAACTCCAAACGACCACCACCCGGATCGTAACAGCCATGTTCATCACGACAGTGATTACCTCTTTTGCTAAATAAATAATTGCCATCACCATCATGACAAAAAAAGACAACTGATATAGCTGGGTAGTCAATTCCTGGAGTCATAAATTAATTCTAGCATAATATTTAAAAACTCCTTGAATCATAAGCCCAATGCAATAGAGCTTGACGTTGGACTCTGCGACAAGAGAAATCTCCTGGCATGCAATTGCGCTCAACTTGCACTAAATGTCGACGGAAAAGCTGCCATCTTTTTATTTGTCGTTCATCCTCTCCATCAGTTAGGCGACGGCCCATGAAATAACGACAATACCATTGAAACCAGCCACGTGGATCATCTTGATAAATCCAACCTTTTTGCTGCCACACTGATAAAGGCTGACTAGCGTTAACTTTAAAAAAGTTCAAAGAAGGATCATGAAATTCATGACAAAGTTTAGCTTTTTTAAACCAACTTTCTGGAAATTCCTCGCGACAGTCCGTCATGTACCTGCCACCAAAAACACCTAATTCCAACATTTCTTTAGGACTTAATTGAGGTTTGAAATCAGGATGAAAGTTTTGACCCTCAGCCTGAGTCAAAACATAGGAATAATTAGTTTGCATCAAGTCATTAACTTGAACAATTTTATTCATACATTAATTTTTAATTAAGTTGAGCTAAAATTTTTTGCGCTTTTTCTTCAATTTCCAAAGCATGTTTTTCATCGCGACCAAAAACAATATAAGCCAGCTGACCCTGTTTGAGTAAATTGGCAGAAGCAATCACTACACCTTCTTTGGTTTTTTTATTAAACAGAACTGGACTTAATTTTTCTATTAATTCTTCAAAAGTAGGGGTGATGCCTTTTGGCAATTTCCAAGCATTATTGGATAAAATATAGGAGTAATCCAAAAAATCTTTACCAATTAATTTCAAGGCAGTTTTATAAACATGTGAACCGCCAGTACGTCTAGTGTTTGATTCAGAAACATATAAATCACCATTCTTAGCTGCTACTAAATCTACGTCATAATAACCACGATAACCGTTGGCAACATATTTTTCGCCAATAAAGAAACCCATGTCAATGATGCGCGTCATCAAACGATCGTTCATCACGTCTTCATTAATTTCTACTCCTTGAAACACACCATCTTTGGTCACACGCAAACCACAATAATAAAGATAATCAATGCGACCATTTTTATTAATTTTAAATTCCACATTGGGGAAACCACCGCCCACAGCAAAATTCACATTAACCAAGCTTTCGATGACAATGGGAAATTTATCCCAATAAGCATCTTTCTTTAGAATTTTATAAATTTCTTTTTCACAAATCTTATATTCTGTAGACAATTCTCCAGGGCGCAAAATTAGCACTCCAGCTCCAGAATGACCCTTGTTAGTTTTTATAACTACACCACCTTCTTTGATATATTTCTTGGCAGCAATTTTAGCGGCATCAATAATATTTACACAGATCAAACCATCACTCATAATAAAATCTGGTTCTTCCGCCACGCTTTGTTGAGCTAACTGACGAATGCCTGACTTGCTACCAAAAAAATTAACCGTCCAAGCGTCTTCTTCTTCAGGAGCCTCTGGGGTGTAAACAGTAATTCCTCTTTTCTTTAATTTATTGACCAAAGTTAAAAATTGTTCGCTAGTCGAATAACTAATTAAAGTTAATTTTTTAACATGATTGGCAAAATCAATTAATTTTTCAAATAATTCTTTATCCTCATAAACATCTCGGCAAGTTTCACCAGAATGAACTCTCGGTGTTAAAAGTTCTAATTTGCGAATACCAAATAAATTTTTGTAATATTTAGCAAATCCTTCATGAATAGGCTTGGGACTAATAAAAATCAAATCACTTTCTTCTGAAGTGGTAAAAAGATCACGGTCAGCAAGATTAGCATTCTCATCTATTTCAAGAGCACGTTCATGATCATTGCTGATGGCCTGGATAAACGGCCAAACATCTTCGGAAAGGTTACAAATATATACTGTTTTTTCTGCTTTTTTCTTGGAAGCAGGTATGGGCTTGTCTTTTTTTGACATAATTTTTGATTCTCTTAAGAATCGATAGGTACATATTCTATCATAAATCACCATTTGTAAATAAGAATACAGATATCCTATAACTTGTAATTAAAGTGACTAGCTGTTATAATGCCTGTTCGTAG
>CAZFIY010000067.1:0-2591 GCA_964519685.1 uncultured Pseudomonadales bacterium | reverse complement strand
TAGGTGATTTTTTATAAAAATTGGCTTATACTTTAGCTTAATGTTGACCTATTTAGATGAATCTTACGCTATTAAAAATCATAAACCAAAAAAAGAATTTCTATTAATAGGTGCATTGTTTTTGCCAAACAAATCTTCTCAGCTTCATTTACAAAAAGGCCTTATAAAAATAAAATCAGATGCTAACTTTTTTACCTCGGACAATAAATTAAAAGAAATTAAGTATAACAAGCTTCTATCAGATCAAGCTTTGGAATTGGCTAAGAAAGCAGTGGATTTATTTATTGATAATTATCAAGCTTTCTTTAGGGTTGGAATAATTGAATATGATAAATCTGATCTGAAAAACATGAACCGTAATTGTAAATCTCAAATCAATAAAAATATTAAAAAAGCCATGCTCTACACCAAAATAGTAGAACATTTGATTAAAAATAATTATCGTTATCAAAAAATTTATACTGGCACTTTATTAATGGATTATCTAACCAGATGCAAAGGAGATCAGTTTAATGAAATTATTAAACGGAAATTGATTGATAATAAGAATAAAGTACTATCTCACTTTTCTTACGTTGATTCTAAGTCTGAAACCCATCAACCAATCCAAGTCTGTGATTTACTACTTGGAGCAGTTAGAAATAATTTCTTTCCTACGAAAAATAAATATAAAACTAAATTTAGAAACTATGTTAATAAGCAACTAGCTTTGCCAAAAAAAGAATATTGGAAAACAGATCATAAACAGGGATTATTGGAGGCAAAATATCATAAATTTTTTGTGAAATTTTACAAAATACCTTACCAATTTTAAAAAAAAGAAGGACCGCAGTGGTCGGAGTCATTGATTTTGACGTAAAGCCAAGACCTCGTCCGATACTTTCGATCCAATCTTTGCTAGAAATTATAGGTCGTAAACATCAATTTGTCAATGTTTTTACAAAGCTTTTTTGCTAGAATCAGCTCTATGCAATACTTTGAAAACAAAACTGTCCTCATTGCCGGCGCCGCTGGTTTTATTGGTTCACACTTAGTCGATCAAGTTCTGAAGTTTGGCGGACGCGTCATCGCCGTCGATAACTTCATTACTGGTCGTCGCATTAATTTAGCTTCATATCAGGAAAATCCCAATTTTCGTTTCTTAGAAGCCAACATCAGTTTGCCAACTGCTAGTTATCTGGATAATTTTCTAGAAGCCCTTAAAATTGAAAATCCTGCTTTTGCCAAGATTGATTTGGTTTTACATTTTGCCTCACCAGCATCACCACCGGCTTACCAAAAAAACCCAGTTGAGACTTATCTAGTAAATTCTTCTGGTACACATAACTTACTAAGTTATTTACAAGCTAATAGCCCAGAAACTCGCTTTCTTTTTGCCAGTACTTCTGAAGTTTATGGTGATCCACAGGTGCACCCTCAAAAAGAGGACTATTTTGGCAACGTCAATCCTAATGGCAAACGCTCCTGCTATGACGAATCTAAACGTCTAGGCGAGACTATTTGTGGGGTTTTTGAACGTGACTATGGCATGGACGTGCGCATTGTCCGCATCTTTAATACTTATGGCCCACGCATGCGTTATGACGATGGCCGTATTTTGCCAAACTTCATCAACCAAGCTTTAGCTAAAAATCCATTAACTGTTTATGGCGATGGCAAACAAACTCGCTCTTATTGTTTCGTCGATGATTTAGTCCGTGGCATTTTATTGTTGGCCAGTGGAGACAATCTCAAAGGTCAAACCGTTAATATCGGTAATCCAGAAGAATTTACCGTTCTGGAAACTGCTGTTTTGGTACAAAAAATCGTCAATGAAGCAGTCACAGGTGAAGATATTATTTTTGAAAATTTACCTTCTGACGATCCAACCCGTCGCAAACCAGATATCGGCAAGGCTCAAGAGCTCCTTAATTTCACTCCTGAAGTTGATTTTCGCACTGGTTTAAGTAAAACCATCGAATACTTTAAGACAGAAGAGAGTAGAATTTTAGAGTAAAAGTTGGCATAATAAAAATTAATCATGATTTATCTGATTCTGTTTTTTGCTTTAATTTTGCGTCTCCCTCTTCTTAATGGTTCTTTTTGGCTGGATGAATCAGCCCAATTTCTAGAAAGTGCTCGACCTTTAACCCAACAGCTAAACATCAAAGATGATTTTCAACCACCTCTAATGCATTTGCTCACTTTTTTAAGTATTAGAGTAGGAAATTTATTTGGTTTGGGTCAAAGCGAGTGGTTCTTACGTTTAATTCCCAGTTTAATTCCAGGAATTTTAACTATTTGGGCACTTTATCATCTAGCGCTCAAGCTTACTAATCGCAAAATTGCCCTACTAAGCAGTCTTTTTGTCGCCACTTCTTCTTTTCATATTTTTTATTCTCAAGAATTGCGTCCTTACAGTTTGCCCGCACTCTGGGGCATTTTAGCCACCTGGCAAATGTTACTACTACTAAAAAATAAAGCTAAAAAACCACTCATTTTATTTATCATCTTTTCCATTCTCGGCCTTTATTCTTCTTATTTGTACCCATTCTTGCTAATCGGCCAATTTGTTTATTTACTTAAAGAAAAACTATCTTTTTCCAAATTAC
>CAZFIY010000066.1:0-2728 GCA_964519685.1 uncultured Pseudomonadales bacterium | reverse complement strand
AGCCATTTTTATAAAAAATCACTTAGCAATATAGATTGATACAAAGGAAAAATATCTATTTTAATCAAGTAAAAATTACGCCTTTTTTACGGGTGTTTATTTCCTAAACTCTCTCCTATAACTCCACCACAACATCGCCCAAGTTAGCAGTAATAAAGCGACCCGAGCAGCTAATCTAGTGTAAACACTGGCGACTAAGCCCAATTGAGGCACAAAAACAAAGTTACCAACCAGCATTATGGCCAATTGTAGAAAGGCAGAGAGAGAAAAATAACGATTGCTACGGAAAGCATAAAAAGTAGCGCTAAAAGGAACAATAATGATACTTAAAAAGCCGACCGCCAACAAAACAATCAAACTATCCATACCTGCTAAATATTGAGGACCAATCGTCCATTTCACTAAAATTGGGGCAAAAGGCAAACTAACAAAAAACCCAAGTACTGATAAAGCGGTAATTGCCCAGGCTTTTTTGAGAAAAGATTTGAAATCCTGACGATTTTTATAAGCTGTTACTCGAGGATTAAGGACGCTCGCAAGCGAATAAGCTACTACATATAGTAGCATGGCGATACGGCTAACCCCCGCCAGTAGTCCAGCCTCATAGTTAGACAGATAATGTTTGGCAAAAATAATATCGATATTATCAATCACTCCAGCAGCAATCAGCGCAAAAGCAGAATGTTTAAGTAGATTGAGAATAATTGGCTTTTCTTTCTTAAAAACTGCAGTGAGCTGGTATTTAATCCAGCGTGGTTTCAGCCATTCAGCTAAAACTAAGCCAGGCAAACAACTAAATAAATAAAGGCTCAAGATAAGCGGGACATTCTTGATTTGTAAAAAGAAAATCCCTAAAGCCATTAAAAACTTGAGCACTGAAGGTAAAAGATAGATGTAAGCGGCTAATTTAAATTTAGCCAAGCTCTGTAGGGTTACTTGAGCTGACTCAAAGTAAGTGACCGGCAAACTGGAAATGAAAGTCAAAGGAATCAATAAAGGATTACTAATCTGTAGATATGAAGCGATCGGTTCGGCGAAAAGAATGCCAATCATCATCAAAATAACGGAAATAACCAGACGATATTTGAGAATGAGTGACAGGTAAGCACTAATTTTATGATGACGCCACTCGCCTCCGACAATTTTTTGAATGACGATTGAAAAACCAAAGTCATTGAGACGATTGAGAATCAAACAAAGCGAGAAAGCCACCGAAAAATCTGCAAAATCGACAGGCCCCAACAAACGAGAAATTAAAATCACTGCTAAGGCAGAAAAAGCCGAAGCAAAACTATAAGAAAAAATAGTCAGCGCTGAATGCTTGAGACCCTCAGATTGGCGAAGTTTAGCGACTACGGAAAACATATAGATTTATGATAGGGATTTTGATGCAAATTAGCAACGATCACACTTACAGTAAGTTTAGTTTGCAATAATAAGGATATGGACACAGAACTTGACCAAGTGTTGACAAATTCATTACATTTGCATTACAATCAAAACATTATGAATAACACTGTCATTCAAATCAGAACTGATCAAGAACTTAAAGAATCGGCACAAAGAGTAGCTGAAGAATTAGGTTTTTCACTTAGTTCTCTAATTAAAGCTTTTCTCAAGAATGTGACTCGCACTAAAACTGTAACTTTCTCAACAGGAGAAGTTCCTTCAGCTTGGTTAATTGAGCAGATGGCACAAGTGCAAAAAGATTTACAAGTTGGTGATTATCATAAATTTAATTCAGAAACAGAATCTCTAGAGTTTCTTAAAAAGAAGGTAGATGATCGTCAATTACAGTAAATCCTTTATTAAACAAATCAAAAAATCTCCTAAAAAGATCAAAGCTCAATTAATTCAACGGATAGAAGTTTTCAGCCAAAATCCCCTGCATCCTTCACTTCACAACCATTCACTGCTTGGTGAATACGCTGGCTATTACAGCATCAATATCACTGGTGACTGGCGGGCGATCTATATGCCGATTAGCGATAATGAAGTTTTATTTATTGCCCTAGGAACACATAGCCAGCTTTATAAATAAAGCAAAAGCCACTTAAAAGGTGGCTTTTTTGTTTTAATATCGATAATGCTCCGCCTTAAACGGTCCTTTTTGTTTGACACCTAAATAATTCGCCTGTTCTTTACTTAATTTAGTCAAATGCACCCCGATGGCTTCCAAGTGAAGCGCAGCGACTTTTTCATCTAGTTCTTTGGGCAAACGATAAACGCCAATTTCATGTGGTTTATTGAAGAGCTCAATTTGCGCTAAAACTTGGTTGCTAAAAGAATTAGACATTACAAAAGAAGGATGGCCCATGGCACAGCCGAGATTAACCAAACGACCTTCGGCCAACAGAATCAGGCGGTGACCATCAGGAAAAGTATAGAGATCTACTTGAGGTTTAATTTGTTGTTTTTTAATGCCTTTGTATTTATTTAGAGCATCGACTTGAATTTCGATATCAAAGTGACCAATATTGCAGACGATGGCCGTGTCTTTCATTTTAGCCAAGTGTTCTATGCGAATGACGTCTTTACAGCCAGTGGCAGTCACAAAAATATCCACCTCACCTAAAACTTCTTCCATGCGTTTAACTTCATAACCTTCCATAGCGGCCTGCAGGGCACAGATGGGATCAACTTCGCCAACAATCACTCGAGCGCCATTATTACGCAAAGATTGAGCACTGCCCTTACCAACGTCACCAAAACCGGCCACAAAAGCCAC
>CAZFIY010000065.1:0-2910 GCA_964519685.1 uncultured Pseudomonadales bacterium | reverse complement strand
AAAACATAAATATGATACCAGTAAACACTCCAGCAGCAGCTAAAAGATAACTATCTTTAGTGACAGCAATGGACACAATCATGCCTACAAAAAACGCTACTATTATTCTGAATTGTTTATATATTTTTCTATTCATAGCAAAACATAATGTAACAAATACTTTACATTATGTCAATAATACATTACTTCAGAATTGCTTGAAAAATTACATTTGTAAATAAGTAAGTAATTTAAACATCAATAAAGCTGGCCAAAAAATTGCTTTACCGATTCCCATTATTACAGCTGTAAAACCAGAAGCACCTTGTAAAAAATAAAACAAAGCACCAACTACTCCTAAGCCGTAAATAGCGTTGGAACTGCCACAATGATCATGGCGACCTTTGGAAAATATTTTATCTTGACAACATTCTGTAGAAGAATTTTCTTTTTTCATATTTTTAATTATAACTCAGAATTCTGAACTCTAGCAATAATATCTGGCAAATCTCTGCCGTCTTGCTCACCTAATTCTTCTGGAGAATTACCGTTGATGCCATGACCAGCTACCCAACGATCTGGGCAGTTTTTAATAGCTGCAAAATTTGGAATAAAAATAGAGCAGATTTTTTGTAGTAAAACTGTAGCGAAAACTGGAGCACTGTTAACTATCTCTTTGACTTGCTCAACTGTTTCTTTCATGGTGTTACCAGAATCAACCATGTCATCAATTACAAAAACCATTTCATCACCAGATAATTTGATTTGATCCAAACCACTTATTTCGAGCCTACTTTGTTCGCCTGGTTTGCCCTTATAGCTACTGGCTTTAATAGATTCCACTCGAACATTGATATTTTTAGCAGCTAAACCTATTTGGAGATTTTGAGCAAAAACTCGTGCACTTTCTAAAATTTGAATTAGAACCACTGGTTTTTCCGTTATACCATCAATCTTGAAGATTTCTTCTATCAAATTATTCGTTGCATCTGCAATTTCTTTTTGTGAATATAAAATTTCCCAACCTTTTGGATATTCTTCTGACATGTTATTTTTTGATACGCAGTGATGTATAACAGATTTTATTGCAGAATGCTATGAGCAAATAAATTCATTATTTTAATTTAATCCAGTAACGTAAATTATCGTTTAATTGGTCTTGAAAAACTCCACCATTATTTTCAATAACTTTTTTCGAAAGCAAATTATTTATATTACAAGTTAAAAGAACTTGCTTCATGCCTATTTTTTTGGCTTCACTAAGAACTAAACGTAAAATATTATTGCCATAGCCAAGATCTCTTTTGGAAGGTCTGACATCATAACCAATATGACCTCCAGCTTGCTTTAGTTTTTCAGTTAACTGATGCCTAATATTAACTTTGCCAATAAATTCTTCATGATCTATCAACCAATAAACTGACTCCGCTACATAGCCAGCAGGAATATTAAGGCTTTTTTCTTTGGCTAATTCACTCGAAATGTAAGCGTTGAAATCCTTTATCAAATCATCTTTGTCCAAATTATTGTAATGTCGATTTCGATTATGCTTAATATTAATCTTCTCGCTTTGATATTCAGACAAAGCCTCTAGAAAACTTTTTTTGTATCGTATATCTGGTTTAACCAATTACATAGAATGACTGTGTTAAAAAATTAGTTTTTAATAATTTTCTTCTTCAAGATACGATCTGCAACCAAAGGGGAAATATAAAAAATTTTCATTTAGTTGTGTCCTCTACCCAAGCTACACCGAAACCATTGGTAGTGCTATTTAATACGCTATCAAAAGCATGATGTTGATTAGCAAACCACTCCGGGATGGTGGCACGAAATTCAACCAAAATATCGGCATCTGTTTTACTGACGGTTTTTCTAATCACTTCGCAAGTACCACCATTTTTAGTTAGAAAAGCTTGAATTTGAGAGACTTTTTCTTCAAAAGATTTGTCTGTAGTATTGCCATACAAACCAACTGAGATGTTTCTCATTGGTACAGATTCACTTTCATCAAAATCATTTGTCGTTGGAATTATTTCAACAACCACTTCTGGCTCGTTTTTAATTAGTGCTTCGACACTGGAATATGCTTGAGCACCTTCTCCTTCTTCAATTGGCTCATTATCTTTAGGATTTATTTCGTCTCCCCACTGCCATTGAGTTTGTTTTTCGCTCATAAATTGAAATTATATATAGAAAATATTAAACATCAATTATAATAAAAAAATATGTCAGAAAATATTAACGCAAGAAATTCTGAACAAAAACCAATGATTGAGCTCAATCCCCCAGAATTAGTGCAAGTACCAAAAGAATTTATTGAAATTTTGGGCAAAGAAATAGTCATGAATCAATTAATAGAAAGTTTTTCGCAAGATTATTTTCAAATAATTGAGAATAATATTAAACAAAGATTTCCTAATAAAAAAATTGGTTTAAGAGCTGTGCTGGGTAGTAAAACTGAAAACAATTTACCAGTAGAGAGGTTAAATCGGCCAAGCTCAGTAACTGCCATTAAACAAATCCTGGCAACAGGCAGTGATTTAAGAGGTTTAAATACTAGAATTACTAGACCGGACATCACTTCAAAAGAAAGCAGTCATCCAGAAACAGATATGTCGAAAACATATTTACGAAAAATGATTGAAGAAGCATTAAAATTTAGAATTAACTAAAAAAGTCAGCATTTACGAAGTAGAGTTTCCAGACCAAAAAACTATGAAAGACTCTTTATTAGAAGTCTATGCAATCGATATTCAACCGTTAATTGATCTTGAAAAAATATTTTAAAAAATAGTATTCGCTGCGACTTTTATTGGTGTCACTGGAGTTATTTTGACAAACAAGACAATAAACTTATTCTAACTTTCATTCCTCATAATATTTTCAAATCTAGTGTTACTGGTAAAATTGGTGATCCTATAACTGTTA
>CAZFIY010000064.1:761-3002 GCA_964519685.1 uncultured Pseudomonadales bacterium | reverse complement strand
TAGACAAATTAGTCGGTTTCGAGGTGAAACTCTATGGTGAAACTCACAAAGCCGAAAAAGCCGGTTGGTTTATGGATGTCGGCCGAGTCGAAGTCGTCAATACACAAGCAGAAGCTCCTATTCAAACTTTAAAGTAAACATGCTTAAATAGACCTCATGCCCATGATAGTTTTTAAAGCTGTCAGTAAGTCTTTTGCTGACAAACCCACTGCCATCGTTGATTTAGATTTAGAAATCAATGAAGGAGATTTATTAGTCATCACTGGCCCATCAGGTACAGGTAAAACCACCCTAATGAAGCTGTTGATTGGAGAATATTTGCCTTCAAAGGGGGAAATTACTTTTGCCGATTGGCATTTAGATAAAATTAAAAAATCGGAAATTCCAAGTTTGCGTCGCCAAATTGGCGTAGTTTTTCAAGATTATAAACTGATTGAAGACATGAACGTCTGGGAAAACATTGCTCTACCCCTCTATATTAGTGGTAAAGATGACACAGAAATCGAATCGCGCGTCACCGACCTATTGAATTTAATTGGTTTAGCAGACAAAGCTCTTTTCTTCCCTAGGCAACTTTCTGGCGGTGAAGCACAGCGAGTTAGCATTGCCAGAGCTTTGGCCATTGCTCCCAAGGTGATTTTTGCTGATGAACCAACTGGTAATTTGGATAAAGAAGCCACTCTTAAAATCACTAGATTACTGAAAAAAATCAATGAACTTGGCACTACTTTGCTTTTTGCTACTCACGATCAATTAGTTTTAGATGAATTGAAGGATTCCAAAGTCGTACACTTGGAGAAAAAGAATGAAAAAGTCGAAGCAGTAGAACCAATTAAAGATGAGGAAAGAGAGAAAGTTAAAGCCAAGCAATCGAAATTGGAAAAAGAGTTGGGTGAAAAGAAAGAGAAAGATAAGACAGAAAAAGTGGAAAAACCTAAATCCAAAACGAGCCATAAATTAAGTTTGCCCAAGCTAAAACTAAAAATTGATCTGAAAAAAAACAAAAAAGAAGAGGAAAAACATGAAAGCACTTAACTCTGCCCTAGTCGCTATTCGTCGCTCACCATATCAAAGTACTCTGACTATTTTCATTTTGACCATTACTTTTTTTGTCGCTTATTGTTTTTCTCTACTAAGCATTGGTAGCGAGAAGATTCTCTCTTTTTTTGAAACTCAACCTCAAGTGATTGCCTTTTTAAAATTAGAATCTCAAACTGAAGATGCAGAAAAAATTAGTCAAAAAATGAAGGAAAAAGCTTACGTTAAAGAAGTTAAAATCGTCACTCAACAGGAAGCCCTACAAATTTATCAGAGGGAAAATCAAAATGATCCTCTCTTATTAGAGCTCGTCACTGAAGAAATTTTGCCTGCTAGTGTGGAAGTGGCTGCCATCGATGCCAAAAGTTTAGATGCTATCAAGAACGACCTCAAAGAAGAAAGCATGGTGGAAGATGTCGCCCTGCAAGAAGATGTCATCAATAGTTTAGTCCGCTGGACCAACGCTATGCGCATTATCGGTTTGTTTTTACTGGCGACACTGACAATCATTTCTTTCTTGATGATCATGACTACCATTTCGATGAAAATTTCTGCGAAACGCAAAAACATTCAAATTATGAAATTTATCGGTGCCTCCAATACTTATGTGAGTCGCCCATTTTTATTAGAAGCAATGGTCACTAGTAGCGTGGCCAGCATCTTAGCTTTTGCGTTTTATGGAGCGATTATGCTCTACATCAATCCTTGGCTCGAGAATTTTCTCACTGGCATCATCGACCTACCCATCGCCTGGCAATTTTTTGCCTACCAATTTATGGCTGGTTTTGGATTGGCTATCTTACTTGGCATCATCGCAAGCTATAGTGCTGTGGCACGCATGTTAAAAAAATAAATCATGAGAAGATTTCTAAGCCTCTTTCTATTCTCTCTGCTGTTTTTGGCGTCTAGTTTGTCTTGGGTTTATGCGCAAGATTGTGATCAACAATATAAGTGTGATAGTAAAGACAAAAGCAATGGTGACTACGAAAAATGTTTAGAACAATTAGAAAGCTGTCTACAAGGTGAAGTTAACAGGGCTCAGGCTGAAGCCAACACCCTACAATCCGCCATTAACATTCTTAATGGCCAAATCAAAATCCAAAGTGTTAAAGTCCAACAAACTATCGCTGAAATTGCTAGTTTAGAAAAAGAAATTAATGAATTATCTGAAAGAATCGAAGGATTAAGCATCTCGCTTAATCG
>CAZFIY010000064.1:0-751 GCA_964519685.1 uncultured Pseudomonadales bacterium | reverse complement strand
ATTCTCATCAAAAGAATTAGACAAAGTTATAAACAGAGTCGTTTGCCTTATAAAACCAATTTTTTTGCCTCAGAATCTTTCAATGACTTTGTCAGTCAATACCGTTATTTGAATTTAGCTCAGGATCAAACTTTGGACCTGATGAAAAAGACTGAATTACAGCGTTTAACTTATAATCAACAAAAAGATCTTAAAGAAACTAAACAAGCAGAGGTTGAAAAAAAACGTCAAGAACTACAGAATCAAAAAAATCTCTTGGATACACAAAAAGCAAGCAAAGACACTTTATTAAAAGAAACAAAAAATAACGAAGCTGTTTATCAACAAAAGTTAGCTGAAGCCAGAGCAGAACTAAATGCCATTAGAAATATTGTGGCTGGTTTGGGTAAAGAAACAAAAGTAGGAGAAATAAAAAAGGGTGATAGAATCGCTTCAGTAATTGCAGGAAAATCAGCCTGTTCCACTGGAACGCATCTTCATTTTGAGATAAGCCAAAACAGCATGCGTCGCAACCCTTTTGATTTACTTAAAAATACCAGTCTCATTTGGGACAATGCTGATCCAGCTAAAAATGGTTCTGGCAACTGGGATTGGCCACTGAATAATCCCATTCGTGTCACTCAGGGTTATGGCTACACTTCATATTCTTCTCGTTACGTAAATGATATTCACACTGGCATAGACATTGTTAGCACTGATTTAACGGTCAAATCAGTAGAAGACGGCGAACTTTACAGAGGTAGCATGGCCT
>CAZFIY010000063.1:0-3009 GCA_964519685.1 uncultured Pseudomonadales bacterium | reverse complement strand
TTTGTCTGGAGCGACTTTGGCGGAGCGTTTCGCGAATCACGGTGATTCTGTTTTAGTGATTGATCAAAGATCGCATTTAGCGGGCAATTGTTATGATCATTTAGATCGAGCAACTGGTATTCGCGTCTCCAATTATGGTGCTCATTTGTTTCACACTAATAGTCAAGAAGTTTGGGATTATTTGCAGAAATTTGGAGATTGGCAGCCTTACGAGCATCAGGTTTTAGTCAAAGTTAAAAACCAATTGTTGAATTTGCCAATCAATTTAAATACTATTAATCAATTTTTTCATCAGAAGCTAAAAGATGCGGCAGAAATGCACTCTTTCTTGGCTAAAAAAACTAAAAAACTCAAAGATGTGAGCAGTAGCGAAGACTATGTTTTGTCTCAAGTGGGTCAAAAACTTTATGAAGCCATTTTCCAAAATTACAGTCTCAAGCAGTGGGCCCTGGATCCTAGTGAGTTAGATTCTGCGGTCATTAAGCGCAATCCTCTGCGTTTCGATACCGATAACCGCTATTTCACTGATCGTTATCAGGCCTTACCAGTCGGTGGTTTTGAAGCTTTGGTCAAAAAAATGTTAACTTATCCGAAAATTGAGCTACGTTTGAAGACTGACTTTTTCAAATTTCGCGAGCAAAATGATTTAAAACAGTTTGACCAGATTTTTTATACCGGTGCCATCGATCAATATTTTGATTATGCTTATGGCCATTTAGAATATCGCTCTTTAGATTTTCATTTCGAAGAGCATGATCAAGAATTCTACCAAAGCAATTCTGCGATCAACTATCCTTCCCTAGACTACCCTTTTACGCGTATCATCGAATACAAATATTTTTACCCGCCAGCGAAACCCATCGCTAAAACCATTATCTCCAAAGAATATCCCACTTGGGATGGTGAACCTTACTATCCAGTACCTCGTGAACGCAATCATTTGCTGCTTAAAAAATATCAGCGAGAGGCTAATAAATTAGAAGCTGCTGGTATTCACTTCGTTGGTCGTTTGGGGACTTATCGCTATTTGAATATGGATCAGGCTGTGGCGGAGGCGCTGAAGTTGTTTGAGAGGATGAAATAAAGAGTAAAAACTCCTATTTAAACAAAGATCCCGCCGGTGAAGGCGGGGAAAGAAGTTAAATAAATATTAGCTTATTTAAGTATTTTTGTCAACGATTATTTTGAGCGTTCCAAAATTCTTTTCAGACTTTCTAGCTTGGTGTATGTGACTAGATTAGTTTTTCTAGTCAATATAATTAACTCATGCGAGATTCTTGAGCCAAAGCAAAAAATACGAACTTTCTTATTCATAGAAACAATTTGTTTTACCAATCTTTCAAAATCAGAATCACCGCAGATCCCCATCCAATTTATTAGTCGCAATTGATTCATTACCGTGAATAAATTTCAAAGGCTTAGAAGTTACTTTAATTCCAAGTTTTTTTAAGACTTTTTCAAATTTTAGAGTAGCTTGATTAAGAATGTATTTGCCGTTTTTGTCTTTTAAATATTTACCATTTGGATTTTTCTCATAGCCAATTGAATTATAATAGTTGATGATTGTAATTTCATATTTTCTCTCAATAAATTTAATGAGTTTTCCATAATCGAGTTTCCAGTCTGCACTGCGACCACCATAATAAATATTAGAACCATCGATGTAAACGCCGACTTTAATTTTACTCATTAATAAAATTTTAAGGGCGCAAGGTTGCAAGAAGTGTGACTATAATTGTTTTTCCAGAGATTTTAATTTAGACTATGATCATCATCATGAAAGATAAAAACAGTTTTTATTTTTTGCTGACTTTTTTAACCATGCTTTTGGCTGGTTTTTTACTTTTCAAAATTTATGATTTCAAAAAAACTCAACAGAATTTACAAAAAGAATACGATACTTACAAAGCTGAGCAAGAAAATAAAAAAGAATGGTCAGAAGCTAGATATTGGGACTTTACTTTTAAATACCCCAAAGATTGGCACATCTCTCTTTTTTTCACCGATGACAATCGTCAAACTAAAACTTTTGCCATTAATCCTTATCCTGTTGATTTTACTAGAATGGCTTTCTCCAAAGGTTTCTACGAATTAACTATTTATGAAGATCCTAGTTTATTTGATGATGAATTTTGGCAAAAAACTCAAGAAGAATATCTTGCAGAACTAGATTTTGTGGAGCCTGAAGAAATAGAAACTCCCTATGGTCACATTGACTATTACAAGGCCAAAGAAAAACAAGATACTGCTCCAGGTCAAAATGTTGAAGCCTATTTTTATACCTTGAAACATCCTGCCATAGAAGAAGGACAAGAAGCTAAGATTACTTATTTGAAATTGGAATTGCTCTATATTAATGATTGGCAAATTAGTGAATTTATGCGAGAAATAGCTTTGTCAATCAAGCCACTTTAATATGCCAAAAATTCGCAATCTCTACTTAGTCGCCTTTCTTTTGAGCTTAATTTTTCTTTGGACGAGGTTTTATCAAATTGAAACCTCTCTGTTGTTTTTCAATGATATTGGTCGAGACTTTTTAGTTCTTTTCAAGTGGCAAGAATCTGGCAAGCCACCTTTGCTTGGCCCGCAAACTAGTGCTTTGCCATTTAACCAAAGTGCCATTTATTTTTATTTGCTTTATCCTTTTTATGTACTTTCTGGTCACTCACCCTACGCCAGCTTAATCGCTTATAGTGTTTTTTATCTAGTGAGTTTTGCTTTGGGTCTATATTTATTGCGTTTTTATCCGCGCTTAGAGAAATCTTTGTTGTTGGTTTTTTTACTGATTACTGTACATCCGCAATACATTATCCAAGGTCGTTTCGTCTGGAACCCGTCTTTTATTACTCCCTTTATCTTGGCAGCTTTCTATAGCTTGACTGTTTATTTAGTGCAAAAAAAACCTGTCAAAATTTTACTGATGGCAAGTGCTTTTTTTATCGCTTTAGCGACTGCCTTTTCTTATTCGGCTGCGCCCACGCTGTTAGCTTTTTTATTTTTATTACTTTG
>CAZFIY010000062.1:0-3081 GCA_964519685.1 uncultured Pseudomonadales bacterium | reverse complement strand
AGTAAAGAAGAGCGCTATAGCTATGACACTGATTCAAGCGGAAGCTTTATTCAAAAATCTGCTCATCATACCGATCAAGCTGCTAAACTTTTAGGAAAAGATACAATTGGCCAAAACCCAACAAATAAGAATCGATGGTAAGTCTTCTCTGTTATAATATAGGACGAGAAGGTGTAAAGATCGATCTTAATGGGGCACATCTGAATAAGATGCCGAAACTGGTTCAAGTCCAGCCGCCTTCTCAAATCAAAACATAAGTTTGTAGTTTTAACTTATTTGCTGGCGCTGTCAAAGACAGTGCCAGCAAATATAAACATTTATTTTTTAATTTTAAATAATTCGCCACTTTTACTTAAAATTTCAACCCAACCATTGTCTTCTTCAGTGCAATGAATGATCTTTTTGCTATCAAATTCAATAAAAATTTCTTTAGGTTTTTCAAAAGTCTTAATTGATTTAACTTTTGAATTTATTAATTGCTCATCAAAAAATTTTATTTTTTTCTCTTCAGAATCATTCTCGACAAGTATTGCTTTTCCAGAATCTAAAATTTCCCAGAAACCACTCATATACAAAACATAATCTCCAAAACTTTCTTCTCCATCTAAGGTATATGGTCCAAAATGAAGGTCTAGTTTTTGATAGTAAAGATCAGCGTGGCTGAGTTTTTCTTCAATTAATAAATCAAGTTGTTTTATAAAATCTTGGTAATTAATTTTTTTTATTTTATCCATAAATTCCATTGTACAATAAATAAAAAACCATCTTGATAAAAGATAATTTATTTTTCCTCCTTCTCCCACCTCTCTCCCAAATCCGCTATACTATCTTCATGTCCGTCTTTTCTCGTCTCTATTCCTTCATCTGGCAACGCAAATGGCCCTTCATTTTAGGCACCATCCCTTTGATCCTTGCCATGGTCCTTAACAACCTCGCCCCTTTCTTTGTCAAATGGCTCACCCAAGCCGTCCAAGACGGTCAACTTGACCAAGCCTTCAACCTAGTTTTAATCTTCGGCTTAGTCCTAGTCAGTAGCAATCTCCTCGACAACGTCGCTTACTTTATCACCGACAAAAACATGGTCAGCACCTCCACTGCCATCGCCAAAGCCGTTCTCACTCATATCCATAACTTAGACTTTGCTTACCATACCAACAAAAGCTCCGGCAAATTAATCAGTTTAATGAAAAGAGGCGACGACGCTTTTTACACCTACTACGACATCATCAACCGCCAATTTCTCAACATCACCGTCAGTTTTATCGTCATGTTCACTGCTTTCGCTAGATTGCGTTCCAACTATTTACTCTTCGTCATCTGCCTGATTATCATCACCGTTTTTGTCGCTTATTTTCTGGTCAAAATCAACATTCGCAAACGTCAATTATTTAATGACGCCGATGACGATGTTTCCTCAGCTAGAGTAGACAATCTCGTCAATTTTGATACCGTTAAATATTTTGCTAATGAAAAATTTGAACAAAAACGCTTCTCAGACCTACTCGTCGACTGGAGCAAACGCCTCCAAGACTATTTTTTCACCTTCCGTTATTTCGATGGTATCGTTGGCAACCTAATCAACATCGCTTTAGTCGGCATTATGTTTATCGCTATCAAAGACCTGCGTAGTGGCCAAATTGTTTTGGCAGATTTTCTCTTAGTGACCACTTTTTCGATGACGCTTTTTCCTAAAATGATGAATCTTTTATTTAGTTTCCGCGAATTAGCCAAAAGACACACCGATATCAGCACTTATCTAAATTTACTCGATGAAAAAGTCTCAGTTCAAGAACCAAGCAATCCTCAAAAAATCGCCAAAATTGAAGGTAAAATTACTTTCGATCAAGTTGGTTTCGCTTATGAAAACAAACAATTAGTTTTAGAAGATTTTTCTCTGGAAATTGAGAGTGGAGAAGCCATTGCTTTGGTCGGCTTTTCTGGCGCAGGTAAAACCACCATCGCTAAACTTTTGATGCGTATGTACGATCCCACTCAAGGCAAAATTCTGATTGATGGCGTCGCCATTGATCAACTCCTCAAAACTGACTTACGCAAAATGGTCGGTGTCGTCCCACAAGACCCTTTGCTCTTTAATAACACCGTTTACTTCAATATTTCCTACGCTGATCACCAAGCTAGCAAAGAAGAGGTTTTTGCCGCCGCCAAAGCGGCTCAGGTCGATGCTTTTATCAAAGACTTACCTAACGGCTATGAAACCATCGTCGGCGAACGCGGCATTAAATTATCCGGTGGCCAAAGACAACGTCTCGCCATCGCCAGAGTGCTCTTAGAAAAACCAAAAATCATCGTCATGGACGAAGCCACCAGTTCTCTAGACAGTGCTTCCGAAAAAATTATTCAAAAAGCCTTCTGGGATCTGGTTAGAGATAAAGAAAACCCTCGTACCAGCATTATTATCGCGCACCGTTTATCCACCATCATGCAAGCTGATCGCATCGTCGTCATGGACGAAGGCAAAATTGCCGAAGTTGGCACACATGAAGAACTGATTGAAAAAGACAACGGCATCTATCAGCGACTCTGGTCACTACAAAGAAATGGATTTATCGGCGACGGAGAGAGCGACGAGTAAAATGAGGTATAGTAAATACATACAAATAAATTAAGAAAGGAGCGAATTATTTTTTTGCTGAACTTCGATCACCTGAGGAAATGTATTTACTCAAGAGATCGCTGAAGCAAAAAAATCAATTCGCGACGCATATGTCCAAAAACATTCTCATCACCGGAGCCTCAAGCGGCATCGGCAAAGCTGTCGCCTTGGAATTTGCCAAACGCGATGGTTCTAAAAATCATTTAATCTTAGTGGCTCGCAATCAAGCCAAACTAGAAAAAGTCGCAGAAGAAGTCAAAATTTTCGGCGCTAGCGTTAGTACTTTTATTGCTGATTTAGGTAAAAAAGAAGACATCGCTAAACTTTTTGCTGAATTAGAAAAAGAAATCTCCAGTTTAGACTTGGTTTTAAACAATGCTGGACTTGGTTATGTCAAAGAAGCCATTGCCTTAAGTGACGATGAAGCCGAACAAATCATCGACGTCAACGTTAAAGGCATGATTTTA
>CAZFIY010000061.1:2065-3197 GCA_964519685.1 uncultured Pseudomonadales bacterium | reverse complement strand
AAAGTACAAGATCATAAAAGAAGTTCTAAAGTCAAAAGACAAGTTGATTTTACGCTTCATAGTGCCGATAGCCAGACCGATCGATTTGAAATAGTGGGTGAAGTAACAGATTGTCTGCCAAACACTATGTTTCGAATCAAAGTTATTGAGGCTACAGTTGAACAAATGGTGGGTCGTACTTTACTTGGTACTTTAGCCGGTAAAATGCGTCTTTATCGTATTAGAGTCATGCCTGGAGATTACGTCAAAGGTTATGTTTCAAAATATGATCTAACCAAATGCAAAGTAACCTATCGAAGTAGTAAAGAAAAAGTATAAATTAGGCTTTTAAAGCAGAGTTTAATAAGCACAATTGCCTCTTCAAAAAGTCACTTGTATGAGGTATATTGCGAGGCTATTGTTATTATTATGAAAGTTAAAGCATCATTAAAGAAAATGTGCATCAATTGCAAATTTGTAAAACGCAAAGGGGTGTTGTTTGTTATTTGCAGTAACCCTAAACACAAACAGCGACAAGGATAAGATATATGCCACGTATTGCAGGACAAGATTTACCAGATCATAAGAAAGTGCCATACGCACTACGTTATATTTTTGGCGTAGGTCCAAAAATAGCTGATGAGATTGTAACTAAAACCAAAATTAATCCAGATAAGAGAGCTAACGAATTAAGTTCAGAAGAAATTAACAGAATTCAAGCTGCTTTAGATCAAATGATGATTGAAGGTGACTTGAGAAGAGAAATTAATGATAATATTTCTCGCCTCAAGAGAATTCATGCTTATCGTGGACTACGTCACACTGCTGGCTTGCCAGCCAGAGGGCAACGAACCAGATCTAATGCTCGTACCAAAAGAGGTGCTAAGAAAACCATTGGTGCTTTAAGTAAAGAAGCAGCAGCTAAAGTTGAAGCATCTAGTAAATAAGTAATAAATAATTAATTTAATCATATGGCTAAACAAATTAAGAAAAATCAAAAAAAGAAAGTGACTCGTGTTGTTCCTTCAGGAAGACTTTATGTGAGTGCTACTTTCAATAACACATTAGTGAGTATTACTGATGAGCAGGGTGCAGTTTTATGTTGGGCAAGTACTGGTGAAGCTGGTTTTTCTGGCTCTCGTAAATCTACTCC
>CAZFIY010000061.1:736-2055 GCA_964519685.1 uncultured Pseudomonadales bacterium | reverse complement strand
ACTGTAACTTTAGAAAATGCGATTAATAAAGCTAAAAACTACGGCATGAACAAGATGGATGTTTTCATCAAAGGTCCAGGTCCAGGAAGAGATGTGGCACTAAGAGTTCTTCGTGCTCAAGGCATTAAAGTTTCCATGATCGCTGACCTCACTCCAGTGCCTCACAATGGCACTAGACCAAGAAAGGCTAGACACTAATATGGCAAGATATATTGGCCCAAAACAAAGACTACAGAGGCAAATTGGTGAAGATTTAGGTCTTAAGACCAATGCTCTCAAAACTGCTCGTCGTTTGGCTAATAGACCTGGCCAACATGGAGCTAAAGGTCGTCGTAAGCTTTCTAATTATGGTGAGCAACTCAAAGAAAAGCAAAAATTGAAATATATTTATGGCATTCTTGAGAAACAATTGCGTGCTATTTATGAAGAGGCTAGTAAGAATCCTGCTGCTACTGGTACCGCTATGTTAAGCTTCTTAGAGAGAAGACTTGATAATGTGGTTTATCGTTTAGGCTGGGCTCCAACTAGAGCTGCTGCTCGTCAGTTAGTTAACCATAATCACTTTACTATTAATGGTAAAAGAATGAATATTCCTTCTTATCAGCTCAAAGTGGGTGATGTTTTGGCTATGAGATCTAAAACTGCCAAGATTCCGGTGGTAATGGAAGCTATGAAACAAGAAGTTAAGATTCCAGCTTGGTTGGAAAGCAAAAGCGGAGCTGCTCATGTGAGTAAATTGCCAGTGAGAGAAGATATCACTGAAAAAGTCGAAGAACAATTAATCGTCGAGTATTACAATAGATAAAATTATAAATTACAGAAACGGATTTCTCCTTTTTTGGAGAGAGATGAAACAAAGGAAAATATGTCAAATAAAATCAAAAATTGCGCAGTCATGAATCCAAACTTTAGCGTAGTTGAAGTAGAAGCTGATGCTTCTCGTTCCACTATAGTTATTGAAGCTTTGGAAAGTGGTTATGGTCACACTTTAGGCAATGCTTTGCGTAGAGTGTTATTAACTTCTTTACCTGGTACAGCTATTACTAAAGTAACCATTGATGGGGTCACTCACCAATTTACTTCTTATGAAGGCATGACCGAAGATGTGGTTGAATTAATTTTAAATCTTAAACAGATTCGAGTGAAAGCTGAAACTGAGGAAGCAGGTATTTTACGCCTCAATGTTAAAGGTGCTAAAGAAGTTACCGCTGTTGATGTGAAATGTGAAGCTGGTTTTGAAGTGATTAATAAAGATTTATATCTAGCCACTTTAGCTAAAGGTAAAACTTTGGATATTGAAATGGTTGTGGAGTCTGGTG
>CAZFIY010000061.1:0-726 GCA_964519685.1 uncultured Pseudomonadales bacterium | reverse complement strand
GAAATTGAAACTGAAACTGTTGGACAAATGGCAATCGATGCTCTTTTCTCACCAGTGATTAAAGTTTCTTATAAAGTAGAAGCCACTCGCGTTGGTCGTCGCACCGACTTCGATAAAATTGTTTTTGACATTAAGACTGATGGCTCCATTTCTCCTTTAGAAGCTGTCAAGCAAGCTGCTGAAATTCTTATTGCACAATTTAATCAAATTGTTAATCCAGTAGTTAAAGAAGTAGAAGAAGAATTGACCAACATGAGTCCAGAAGAAGTTGAGACCATGAAATTAACCGTTGAAGAACTTGATTTGCCAACCAGAATAGCAAACGCTCTTCGCAAAGGTGGTTTTGAAACTGTAGCTGATTTAACCAAATCACCCAAAGATGAAATCTCTAGAGTAAAAAATTTAGGTGGCAAAAGTATCGATTTGATCGAAGAAGCTCTTAGTAAAAAAGGAGTTATCTTAACCGATTAATTTTTTGAAAGTTAATTATGAAACATAGAGTACAAGCTAAACACTTCAATCGAGATGTCAAAAGTCGTAAGGCTTTATTGAAGAATCTTTTGCGCGACTTGTTTAAACATGGCGAAATTAAAACTAGTGAAGCTAGAACTAAGGAAGTTAGAAGATTAGCTGATAAATTAATTTCGGTGGCTTCACAAAATACTTTGGCTGCTCGTCGTGAGTTACACAAAGTTTTTGGTCGCAGAGATGTGGTTAATACCTTAG
>CAZFIY010000060.1:0-3233 GCA_964519685.1 uncultured Pseudomonadales bacterium | reverse complement strand
AAGCTCAAAATAAGCCTCTGGAATTTGCACACGCAATCTTTCATAAAAGAAATGTCCCTGAAAAGACGGCCATGAATAAAAAATCAGTGAAACAAAAAAAAGCAAAGAGAATAGCAATTGAAGAAGTATGTTTTTAAGTTTTGAAAAAATGAAGGCTAAACCAAAAGTTAACAATAAACTGTAAAACAAGCTGTAGGGGACAATCCATTTAGTAAAAGAAGAACGAAAAACTTGACTAAAAAGAGGTATATTATCACGTAAAAAATCATAAAGAAAACCAAATGGAGGATTAGAACCTAGAAGAATAAAGCAGCAAAACAAAAACAATATTAAAAATAACCAACGTAATTTTTTTAATTCACTTGGTAACTTTTTTAAAATAAAAACAGAACTCACTCCCAATAATATAAGGGCAAAATAAATAAAAGAAATAAAACTAACTAGTGGATTTTGAAAGTGAGTTTTCCAGGGTTCGAGTAAAAAAACTGTATTTCCCCATTGATCAAAATCAGTAAAATCAAACCAATAGCCTCTTAGTTGAATTAAGTCCTGAAAATTTCCAAATTTATTATTACGTAAAAATACAGACTCAGTGGTCATCAAGTTGCCTTTAGCATTGATCGTCATGTCGCTATTTTTCAAAGTAAATAATGACACCGGTAAAAGCCAAAAAGAATTTGTAAGTAGAACTACAATTAAAATTTTTAAAGAATCCAGGATTTTATTCTTTTTAGAAACAAGTTCTTTTTTTAAAACATAGAACAATAAAATGATCAACAATAAAATTAAATAAACTAAAAATATGGTCTGCACATAAGCAAAACTCGTACCTAATAGAGAAAATAAACCAAATAAAAATAATGTTTTTTTATTTGGTTTATTTAAATATTTAAACAAAAAATAAATTAACCATGGAAAAAATGCAAAAAAAGAAGAAAACGGCTCAAAGGTAACATAAAAATTTTGTAAAGTTCCAATATTTAAAAGATAAAAACAAGCTCCTAAAAAGGAAACTTGTTTATTTTTTGTCAAATAAACAAGTAAAGAATAAAAACCCAAGACTCCAATTATTAAAGCGGTAAAATTCCAAAAGTATCGCAATAAATTTTGATTTAAGACTAGAGAAAAAGGAATGAGTATTATTTGACGAATTAAATCAGCACCGTGCCCCATTCCTCCAAGCAATCCAAGTCCTTGATATTCTTGCCAAGAAACATTTAAGGCTCTCTCAAGATTAAGAGTTGCATTTAAGTCCGTTTGTAAATTATCCCAACCAATTAAAAAAGTACCAAGAGTAAAATTTGATAAAAAAAGAATAAAAACAAGAACCACTAATAAAAACGGAAAAATAAACCTATTTATAGATTTCATCTACGCTAGATTATATTTTGAAAAGACCAGCAATGGAAGGAACACTTAAATTCAACAGCTTTTTATTACGCCACAAGCTATACAAAGGAAAAATCAGTTTTTTGGGCACAATAAAAACAACTGTTAATTGTAAAAAATTAAAAAACAAATCACTTAAACTAATTTTATGTGCATATTTTAAACGTGTTAAAAAGGTTAAATAAAATGTCTTTTTTGGATCCTTAAGAGAAGTATTTTTGTCATGTAAACGATAGAAGTGCAGAAAATCAGGTAAATTAGCAGCTTCACCGTGTTCAAAAAGTTTAAATAGCAACTCAACTTCTTCTGCAGTGTTTTGACTTTGATCATAAGCAATAAAATCTTCTGGCAAAAGACTTCTATTGATCATCATAGAAGGTTGTTGAAGAGGGATTGAGCGAAAAATCATCTTATAGATGTCTTTATCTTTTAGAGGAAATCTCTTTTCACCAATTCTTTGATCATTTTTATCAATTAAAACACACTGTGAACCAACAACAACGACATTTTTATGATTTTTGAGGAATTTTAATTGTTTTTCAATTCTCTCAGGATGCATTAGGTCGTCAGCGTCCATACGAGCTACATAATCACTTTTAATCATCGATAAGGCCAAATTAGCAGCTCCAGCAACCCCACGATGCTTACCATTTCTATAAACCTTAACTCTTTTATCTTTTTTGGCAAAATCTAGCAAAATATCGTAAGACTTGTCAGTTGACCAATCATCAATAGCAAACAATTCCCAAGTTTTATATGTTTGAGATTTGATACTTTCTAATGTCTTACTGAGATATTCCTCAGCGTTATAGACGGGCATTAGAATTGAAACTAGTGTTTTTTCTTTTATAGTTTTCATATTTTAAAAAGATAAGAAACCTTAAATTCACAATTATAAATACTATTATGGACTTAAGGTTTCCCGCGAGCTTTTTTTGAAGCTCGCGGGGATTGGAGGATGGATTACTCCGCCCATGTGGGCGGAGTTTTGTCAGCAGGACACCCGTAGTGGGTGGCCTGCTCGGCGACCCGCTGGCTGACCAAAACTTCGGTCCAGCCGGCAATATCGGACGAGGGCAGATCGTAAATTTCGTATCTGCCATCCAACATCTGGAAATTTTCATACCACCCTGGGGGCAATATGACTATTTCGCAGCCTTCATTCCAATTCAGGTCCCAGCCAAAAACTATGCCTATTTGATTCGGATTTACTCCGATATCAAAAAACCCCGGCGTCGATTCCCCAGCCGGATGTTCTCCGGCATCGAATAACTTGGGACTTTCCAAGCTATTCGAGACAACAACAGCGGGTGCTGCTTCGGTTGGCGGGACTGCGGTTAGAGCTGCAGTTGCCTCAGGCGTTGCCGCCTGAGTTTCCACCACTGAGGTGGTGGCAGTCGGCTCGAGCGCAGCGGTAGCCCCCTGAGTGGGGCTTGCTACCATTTTTTCCAACAAGACCACCTGCGTGGCCTGCTGGTTTTTCAGCTCGGCCACTTGTGTGGCCTGAGCGTTGTACTGCTCAGCCGATACCGGCGAGCAGGCGGTCAATAAGGTGACCGCTACCAAAACAAAAACAAAGAACTTAAAACTTTTCATCGTTAGTCTCCTTGCCCCAGCGCGGGGCATTTTGAAAAGAATCCCCGGTGCGCCGGGGTTGAATTTTTGCTCGACCAGTGACACCAATCCCCGAAGGGAGGGCGTCTTTGATCCAGCTTCACTGCTAACAATAGTCAAATTATTAGCAAAAAAGCTGAACCGCAGTTCTCTCACCTTCAAAGAATTTATTTTCTCCTCCAATGTTAAGGTGCACTTTTGTCCGATTAAGACCGCTACTGATAGAGCAA
>CAZFIY010000059.1:1754-3681 GCA_964519685.1 uncultured Pseudomonadales bacterium | reverse complement strand
TGGCGAAAATATTGCTCTTTATATTTACAGTCACATCAAAGAAGATCGTTTTGAACTTTATGGTTTTAAGAGCGAAGAAGATTTAGCCATTTTTAAAATGTTGATCGCTATCTCTGGAGTTGGCCCCAAAACTGGTTTGGCTCTAGCTGATGCTGGCACTGATCAATTAATTGAAGCAGTTCAACAAGCTCAAACTAGTTTTTTTACTAGTGTGCCAAGAGTCGGAAAAAAGCTAGCCCAGAAAATTATCATCGAACTTAAAACTAAATTAGGTAGTCTCAAAGAGCTTAATTTAAGCACTTTAACTCCTAAAGCTCAGGATGTGATGGATGCCTTGTTAGGTCTTGGTTTCGAAGAAAATGCCGTCCAAACTATTCTTTCTCAGCTCGATCTGGAAAATATGGATTTACAAGTTGCCATCAAAACTGTAATTAAAATGAGTAGTAAAAAATAATTTAATAAATGCCTAAAACAAAAACTAATCCTATTATCTCCGCCAGTGATGAAGAAATGCTTTTCACTTCCTTGCGTGCTCAGGATTGGCAAGAATTTACTGGTCAAGAAAACATTAAAAAATCCCTGCAAATCGCCATTAAAGCTGCCAAACAACGTCATGAAGCTGTTGATCATATTTTATTTTATGGTCCTCCTGGACTTGGTAAAACTACTTTGTCTCAACTAATTGCCAAAGAAATGGGTAGTAATTTCAAAGTTACTTCTGGCACTGCTTTATCTAAAACTGGCGATCTGGCCGCAATTCTGACTAATCTAGAAGATGGTGATGTTTTATTTATTGATGAAATTCACCGCTTACCCAAAGCCATCGAGGAAACTCTTTATCCAGCAATGGAGGATTTTGCTCTAGATATTGTCATTGGCAAAGGCCCTTCAGCGCGCACTGTGCGTTTAGATTTAGCCAAATTCACTTTAGTTGGTGCTACCACTCGTTTTGGCCTATTAACTGGTCCTTTTAGAGACAGATTTGGATTGATTCATCGCTTAGAATTTTATAAACCATTAGAGCTTGGGTCGATTTTACAATCTGCCAGTCAAAAACTCGGTGCCATTTTAGAAGACTCGGCTGGAACAACTATTGCTGAACGCTCCAGAGGCACTCCACGCATTGCTTTAAAATTGCTCAAAAGAGTGCGCGACTTCGCTCAAATTATGGAGAAAAAATCCATTGATTTAGATTTGGTTCATCAAGCTCTAAGCATTTTTGAAATTGATAAATTGGGTTTAGATGAAAACGATCGTCGTTTAATTATGGCCATGATTGAGAAACATCATGGTGGACCAGTGGGACTTAAAACTCTTTCTGCTTCTATTAATGAGGATCCTGGCACGGTTGAAGAAGTTTTGGAACCATATTTATTACAAATTGGTTTTATTAAACGTAAACCTTCTGGTAGAGTGCTCAGCAAGAAAGCTTATGCTCATTTTGGCATAAAACCACCTGCTGATGTATACTAAACTCATGGCAATTACAGACAAAGACGGCAACGCCCTTTCCACTTCACAAATTATTGAAAAAGTTTTAATTCGTATTAAAACCATTCACTTGGAATTAGTCACTGGCTTACTCTGGTGGTTTGTCGGCTATATTCCTTGCCATTGTTTTCGCCGTTTTTGCTATCGTCTCGCTGGCATGAAAATTGGCAATAAATCTACCATTCACATGGGTGCTCGCATTTATTATCCAAGTGGCATTAAAATTGGCCAAGGCACTTTAATTGGTGAAAAATCTACCTTAGATGGTCGTAAACAACTTAAAAACTCTCAAGGTGGCTTAGAAATTGGCAATCACGTTGATATCGCTTCAGAAGTAATGATTTGGACCAGTCAACATGACATTCATAGCGAAAATATGGCCACTATTGAAGAAAAAGTTAATATTGGTGATTATGTTTTTATCGGCCCTCGTGCC
>CAZFIY010000059.1:0-1744 GCA_964519685.1 uncultured Pseudomonadales bacterium | reverse complement strand
GGAGCCGTAGTCACCAAAGATGTTCCCGCTATGAAAATCGTCGCCGGTGTGCCGGCCAAAGAAATTGGCGAGCGTCAAAGTAAAAATTTAAATTACAAGCTAGGTCGCCCCAGACTTTTCCAGTAAACTACAAATAATTAAAGGAATAATATGATTCTTTCTCTTATCACTGTTTCCTACAACACCAAAGATCTCACTCTTCAAACTCTAGAAACTGCCATTAAAGAAATTAATTCTTCTAAAATTCTCAAAGACCAAACTGAAATTTTTGTGGTCGATAACGACTCTAAAGATGGATCGCCTCAAGCCTGTGAGGCTCTTTTAAAGAAACTCAAGTTTCCTCATTACAAAGTTTTTGCTAATCATGAAAACTTAGGCTTTGCTCGTGCTAATAATCAGGCTACCGAAGTTGCCAAAGGCAAATATATTATTTTACTTAACTCAGACACAATTACTCACAAAGGAGGCTTGAGTCTGTTAGTAGAAGCGATGGAGCGAGGTGGTATTTCAGAAGCAACTGCCAACTTAGCAAGCAGTGGTAAATTGGATAAATTAGGCATCATCGCCCCAACTTTACTCAATCCAGATGGTAGTATTCAAAATCAAGGTGGTTCGTTACCAAGTTTAGGTACCGTTGCTTCACAAATGTTGTTTTTGGATGATATTCCTTTTTTTGGACGATTTTTTCCCTCCACTCAGCATACTGGTATGAGTGATTTTGCTTTTCAGAGTTACGATGAAAATACTCCTAAATTAATTTCTAAAGATTGGATTGCTGGCACAGCAATGATGATTCGTCGTGAGTTAATTGATGATATTGGCATGCTAGACGGTAATATTTTTATGTATGGTGAAGATCAGGAATATTGCATGCGTGCTCGCAATCATCATTGGGACATTGCCATTCATCCTAAAGCTAAAATTACTCATTTTGGTTGCGCCAGTTCTTCATCAAAAAATGCCATTCATGGTGAATTTAAAGGTTATCTCTACATTTGGAAAAAACACATGCCAATTTGGCAATTACCCATTCTCAAAACCATTCTTTGGCTAGGTGCCTTTTTGCGCCAAATGATTTACACAATAAGAGGCAAAGAAATTTCTGCTTCCATTTACAAAGAGGCTAGAGCTCTGCTTAAATAAGATTATGAATTTTTTACTTATCATTGCTAGCTTTCTTTTGGCTTTTATTCCTCTCTACCCAAAGATTCCTCTTTTTGAAGCTATTCCTGGTTATATCGTCAGAGTGAGAGTAGAAGATATTTTGGTGCTTTTAGCTTTTTTGATTTATTTGGTGCAAATATTTAGAAAAAAAATTGATTTCAAAAATAAAGTTACGCCCTGGATTTTTGCTTATCTTGGCGTTGCCAGTCTCTCTATTTTATCTGCCATGTTTCTCATTAAAACTATTCCTTTAGAGTTGATTCATGTTAGCAAATCAGTTTTGCATCTATTCAGATACACCGAGTATTTTGTCTTATTTTTCCTGATGTTTTCTTCGATTAAAAAAGTCAAAGACGTTAAATTAGTTTTTTATACTTTAGCCTTCACTGTTTTAGCGATCACAATTTATGGCTATGGCCAAAGATACTGGTATTGGCCAGTTTTTTCGACCATGAATCGTGAATTCAGTAAAGGTATGGTTTTATATTTAACTGAGCATGCCCGTGTGCAATCGACTTTTGGTGGTCACTACGATTTAGCTGCTTATTTAGTGATTGTTTTACCAATCTTTTATTTATTA
>CAZFIY010000058.1:0-3683 GCA_964519685.1 uncultured Pseudomonadales bacterium | reverse complement strand
GTTTCTCTAAGACATGTTTGTGTAGACACTTTGTTAATTAAAGATGAAAAAATTTTACTCAATAAAAGAGGCACTTTTGGTGGTAGAAAAATTTTAGAATATGGTAAATGGGGTGTAATTGGTGGTTTTGTAGAAAGAGACGAAAATTTAGAACAAGCAGTAAGAAGAGAAGTTAAAGAAGAAACCGCTTGGTTGATTAAAGACTTATTTTTACTGCGCATTAATGATGATCCCAATCGCCCAAAAGAAGACCGGCAAAATTTCAGCTTTGTTTTCGTAGCAAACGTCGATGTGAAAGATGGAGAAAGTCACGACGAAGAAGTATTAAGTTTGCAGTGGTTTGATTTAAATAACTTGCCAGATGAAGAAGAAGTAGCTTTTGATCATTATGAGAATATTGAACTTTATAAAAAATGGCTGAAAGAAAATTTTTCTTTGCCAGTAATCGGAAAGTGATAAGAAGATCTAAAGATTCTTATTTCCCCAATCATGTAAAATTTTAATGATTGGCAATAGTGATTGACCCTTTTTAGTGAGCCCATATTTAACGTGCGGAGGATTACCTCCAAGGGTTTTGCGAGTGATGAGCTTATTTTTTTTCAGACTTTTAAGTTTTTCAGAAAGCACTTTTGCTGAAATAGGACCAATGGTTTTTTTGAGATCGTTAAACCCAGTTTTTTCTTCTGTCAGATGCCATAAAATAACCAAGTTCCATTTTCCACCTAGTTCATTAAGAAATTCTTGTAGAGGACATTTGTTTTTTTTCATTATTACTTTATAAGTTACTTTTTAGTACCTACTTTATTTTTGTAACTTAATGAACTATTATAAAACAATCACTAAATATTAACAAGGAAAAAAATTATGTTTAATCGTTTATACAATAAAAAAGAATTAAAAGCTTTAGCTCTTAATATGAAGGGCAGAAATTTTGAAGTGGAAGTTGTAGCTTCAAAAAAAGAAGCTTTGGAGGCAGTCAAAAACTCTTTACCAGATGGTAGCGAAGTAATGACTGGTTCTTCGACCACCTTAAGTGAAATCGGTTTAATGGACTATTTAAATTCAAGTGATTCCAAACTTGTTTCTTTACAAGAAAAAATTGGCCAAGAAAATGATGAGCAAAAAAGGCAAGAAATGCGTCGCAAATCTGTAACTGCTGATTATTTTATTTCTAGTGTTAATGCAGTGACGGAAGATGGCACTCTATTAGCAGTCGATGCTACTGGTAGTAGGGTTGGCGCCATGCCTTTTGCCGCTAAAAAACTAATCTTAGTAATTGGGGCACAAAAAATTACCAAAAATCTTGATGAAGCGATGAAACGTATCAGAGAATATGTTCTGCCCAAAGAAAATAAAAGAGCGATGAAGGCTTATGGGATGGGGAGCATGTTTGGCAAATGGGTGATCATTGAAAAAGAAACTTCCCCATCTAGAATCAAAGTGATTTTAGTTGAGGAATCTTTGGGTTTTTAAAGATTGCCAATTAAATCTTTTTATATTAAGCTTTAACAACGAAATATGAAACAAAAAATTATCACCCTTGTCGCAGTAGTTTTAATAGCCGGCCTTTTATCTCTAGTGGTGATTGGCAGCAATAATAAAGAAAAGAAAGTTGCAGAACAAAAGATTGAAGAGCTAAAAAATTCTGATCCAGTTCTTTACTATGGTAATACTTGTCCACATTGTGAGATTGTCGAGGAATGGTTAGTTGCCAATAAGATCGACACAAAAATGACTTTTTCTAGAAAAGAAGTTTACGACAACAGAGCAAATGCTGCTGAATTAGCCAAAGTAGCAGCCAGTTGTGGCTTAGACACAAGTAATATTGCAGTGCCATTTTTATATGCAGAGGGAGCATGTTTAATTGGCTCACCAGACATTATTGGATACTTTGCTCAAAAACTAAACATAGACGTGACGGAAAACAAGGAAGCAAGTCCTACTCCAGATTTAAATAACTAGATTTGCTCTCTGATAAACTTTTGTATTTCTGACCAGTTGTTCATACCGGCTTTGGGAATGACGATAAATGCTCCAGCACTTGATTTACTACTTTGCAAAACATTCTCTGGGGTTAAATTAATTGTTTTTACTTCAAATTCGTTAGCATAGGCTAATAGTGGAGCTAAGTATTTAGCGCTTTCTAGATCGAGATTGGTAGTAACGTGCTTAGAAAAAGCCTCATAAAATTTAGGGATTTGCTTGAGAGCTTCTAATTTAAATAACTTTTCTCGAATGGCAGTTAAGACTTCAACTTGACGTCGACTGCGATCATAGTCACTAGAACTATGGCGCGAGCGTACATACGCGAGCGCATCGTGTCCTTCCATCACAACCTTACCTTGTTTATATAAAAGATGTTCATAGCGACAAGCAAACTTACTTTCTAATTCAAATCCACTATAAGTTGCAGTTAAATTAGCAATTTCTTCCGCACTGTATCCACATGGATCGAGTTGTGCGCCTTCAATAGGATACCAAGCATCTTCTAGTGTTTGGTTGACATTTACTTCAATGCTTTTGAGTTCATAACCAATGACGCGTTTAAATCCTACAAAATCAATTCCAATAGCATATTTAATGGGCAGTCCAATTATTTGCCCAATGCTGGTGCGCATTAGTTCTAAACCAGCTTCAATGCCACCGCCTCCGCCGCTCATGCCCGTGCTCATCAGGGCATTGGCTTTATAGCCCCTTTGGTCTTTGTTAGTTAAATAAAGATCTCTCGGGATAGAAATAAAACTAATTTGTTTTTTTTCAAAATTAAAATGTGCGATTTGGATTATATCGCTTAAATAACCACCCTGATGTCCAGCACCTCCATAACCAGCTAATAAAACATTGAGGGTTTTTTTATCTTCTTCTTGAACATTGTTTGGATCTAAATTAATTTCTTGATCAAAATCAATAAAATCTTCTAAATTTTGAGAATTTTGTATTTTTTTATTTGAGAAATAATGATAGCTAGCTACGGCAGAAACACTAAGGAGCAGAACGATTATTGCTGAAAACACAGAATAAATAATTATTTTTTGTTTTTTTTCTAAATTATTATATTTTTGAAAAATTTTCAACATCGATGTCTTCGAGTATAAACAAAAAAATCATTTATCACAACTGCTGTGATCGATGATTTTTAATGTTATAATTTTCCCATGTCATCAATTTTTCAAGCCAAAAAATTTGTTTTTCCTTACGACAGTCATCGTTTTCCTGGTCAAGCAACCGACGAGAGAATTCTTTATGTCACTAGAGAGCACCCGCTTTTTTTATTCTCTAAAATGTTTTTTGTCTTATTGATTGCTGTAGCAATTTCTTTAGCTTTTTATGTTTTTTCTTTGGCTTTTAGAAGTATTTTTACCACTAGTTCTATGGTCTTTTTGTTTCCCTTAGTTTTAATTGTAGTAGGTAGTTTTGCGGTAATTGGTTTTTGGTGGGTTTATAGTTTATGGCAGAAAAGTTTAGCGATTTTAACTAATAAACGTTTGACTAAAATTGTTTACACCACTCCTTTTAATCGTTACAACCAGAGTTTACCACTAGAAATGGTGGTTGATACCAGCTGCAATAATCAAGGTTTTTTTGAAGGTGTAGCTCAATCTCTTTTGCATGTTGGTACTTTAACCGCGCGCTCCAGTGCTTCTAGTTCTGGTGTGGCTACCGATGACACTGACAGAGTAAAT
>CAZFIY010000057.1:0-3743 GCA_964519685.1 uncultured Pseudomonadales bacterium | reverse complement strand
TCAATAACTTTTTCTAAACCCATTTCAATGAGTTGTTCTTTGAGTTGTCTAATAATTGGAGCGGCTGCTTCAGCAGCGCGCAGAGCTTCACCCCAACCACCGGCAGCATCTAAAGCTAAATACAAACCTTCGCTCAAAGCTTTAGTGGCTAATTTTTTACCTGCTTGGCCAACAGCCCCATCCATAAAATCAGTGCCCTGATAATTTGCACCTGGTGCAAAAGCTCTTTGGGCATAACCACCGCCATCTGCCGTAAAAGCTTCTGGCCCAAATTCTTCGGCCATTTGTAACATGTAAAAATCCATGGGATTGATTTGTGGAGCAATTTGATTTTGAAAAATTTCTATACTGTATTCCTGATATACAACTCCTGGAGTATAAAAATCAAAAAAGACTTTAAGAGTTTTTTGTTGTTCTACTTTGGATAATTTAGCGATTTCAGCTTCTAAATATTTTTCAATTAGAACTTTTTGTTGAGTTTGAAAAGCGTCCATTTCTGGGCTACTTGAATTGACTAAACCAGCTAGTTCTTCAGTAATTTGCCTTCCTCCATAAGTTAAGTTGAGTGTGCCTAAATTACGTAGGGCGGCTAGTTTTTGTGGATCTTTTTTAATTTCTTCTAAAAGCTTCTGCGCTTCTTCAGGAGTATATTTTTCCAAAGCTAATTCTTGACGAACCTCTGTTGCCCAAATGGCTCTTTTGCGTTTCCAATAAAAAATAATTAAATTGGCAAGTTCTTCTTTGTGAGCATTAAAAACATTTCTATCTAAACTATTCCCAAAAACATTAACAAAACGGTTATAATCAAAATTTCTTGGATCAGGAATTAAATATTCTGGAGGAAGACCTTGTTGAATAAAAACTTCAATTAAAGGGCGAACATTTTCAATAACTAAACGAATTCTAGTGTTATCTTGATAATTAGTTATTTCCTGAATTTTTTTAGAGAAAATTTCATCTAATTGATCTTCGTTATTAATAATGCTTAATTCGGATTCAATTATTCTGGCAAAATCTGGGTTGTTTTTATTTTTTTCTAGGAGTTGTTCAGCTTGTTTGCTGTTTAGAACGTTGTCTTTTTCATTTTTGACTTTTTCACTTAATTGTTTTTCGGTGAGTTGAGTTTTTTCGTTTTCTTTTATCCTTTTCTCACCATATTTAGCAATGTCTCTGACAGCATTGTTGAGTAAGTTCAAGCCATGCACATCCATTAACAATCCTAAAGCTGCTTGACTACTAAAATTAATTCTTTGTGCTGGTTCGCTAATTAATTTATCTAGTGAAAATTGCCCACTAAGTAATAGATTTTCCACTTGTGAGAAAGCTCGATCCATTAATTTTTGTCGAACATCAAATGGCAATTGATCAAAAGTAACCACTGTTCCCGGAGGCAAACCAACTTTGGCCAATGAAGCCTCGTTAAAATATTTACTTAGAGCTTGGTTAATAGTGATGATAGAGAGCGATTGGATATAAAGCTTGGCTTGAGGATCAAGCTCGGCGATTTTGAGAGGTGTTTTTTCTTCTGGAGGTTTTGGAGAATCCTGTTGCTTTTCTCCGTCACTATCCAATCCTTCTTCAGCTTCTTCTTTTACAACTCTTTTTGCATCTTTTTTTATTTGTTCGGTATTTTCTTCTTCTGTTTTATTTTTTTCTTCTAACTCTGTTTTTTCTGTTGGTTTTGGTTCAAGTTCTAAAATATCAATAATTCTATCTATTCGATCTACAATAAGTCTGCGTATAGATACATCTTGAAGTCTTTCTAAATCTTCTATACTAATTTTTTTATCTTTACTTGGAGAAACTCCCACTAAAGTCCACATGCTACCCAGCTCACTAGAAATATTTACGCGTTTGGCATTATCAAATCCAAAAGATTCTGGAATTGGATGATAAATTTGTTCAATGAAACTTACGAGGTCAGATAGAAACAAATATGGCTCTTTGCTCAGATTGGCTTCTAAATTAGCAATATCTAAATCAGTGCTTAAATCAAATTCTGTTCCACTAAAATTAAGAATTCTAAAATTTGCACTTACTTTTTTATGACCAGTGGATTGATTGTAAAAATCATTAACCCAATATTTGACAGTAAATAATACTAAAGCAGTATCTTTTTTACTCAGATTTTCTACGCCAGCTAGTTCTTTGAGAGGAATTTTTTTCTCTGATTTTTGCTTTTTATCTATTTCTGCCATCTTTCTTTCATTATAACTTGATTGCAATTAGCTTGAAAGAGCAGGAGAGGATGGACTGGTTTGTTTTTGTTAAATATAATGAGTTATAAAATGATAAATTCAGAATTATCAACTCAAGCGACTCTAAAAGAGATTAAAGTTGCATCAAATGATGAAAATAGTCAAAAAAAGGAAGATTCACCTAAAAATTTATTAAAAGAAATTAATAGTTTAAAAAATGGAGACGCCAAACTTAACTTTCTTTTAGAAAATAATAATAAAAATTGGAATGCCTTAATTGATCTTGGCTCGTCAAAATCTGCTGAAATTATAAATACATTCTTATCCAAATTGGATTCAAATGATAAGCAACCAAAAAATTTATCTAAATTAATTAACTTGCCAATTGGCAGTTCATATTTATCATTTAGTTTTATATCAGAACAGGTAAAAAATACCAATAATGTTGAATATATATCAGAAATACTTAAAAAAGGATTTGAATCAGGAGGAAAAGCAATTTCGGCATTATTATTATCTAACGTTTTATTTGAACAAATGTCAAATAAAATAGATTTGTTTCAAGGAATTAAATTGATTCTTGATATTATGCAAAACCAAGCAGAATCAGCTAGTTTTAATAGTTTTTTATTTGGTGGCCTATTAAAGTCGTTTAATAAAAATATTTTAGAAAGAATTGATTCAAAATCGAGTGTAAAATTACTTTTTGAAATATCTTCAAGATTGAGAACATCTAAACTTGATTTTGATTCTTTTCCAACTAAAGAATTTTTTTCTAAAATTAATGTAAACGAAATTAAACAATTGGGTGCAGAGCAAGTTTTGGCTTTAACTAAGTCAAATATGTCTCTTGAACAAAAAGAAATAATTTTGAATAAATTTTTTGTTGGTGAAACAAAAAATAGTATTTCAGGCAAATGGACCGAACAAAATCAACGTCAATTATTTAAAATTCTAATAAAGAAACATTTAATTGAATTTAATAAGGTATTGTCTATTAAAGAAAAAACTGAATCTAATCAAAAACTAAATTGGATAGACTTTTTCTCTAGTGCACTTAAAGTGGCTGGGATAAATTCTTATTTGAGAAAAACAGTTTTGGGTAATGTTTAATAAATTTTTTAAAGATTTACTCCTGTTGAAAGTCTGTTCAAAAAAAAATATAATAGATCTATGTCTGAGCAGAAAAATCGTTTTGCCGAAAAATATGATAATGCAAAAGAAGCTCTTTTAGCCAAATTAAAAGAAGTTTTAGAGGAGTATCTTGTTGGCAAATATACAGTAGACGATGTTATTTCAGTAGTTAAGCGAATTGTTGAAGAAAAACTTAATAGAGATGAAAGTGTAAAGGTTGGTGATTTATTAAGTTTTTTAATTAGGGCAAAGAATTTTGATGGAAATATCCCAATAAACGTTCAGAGAAAATTTTTTGAATCTCTTGGTTTTGTAGCTATTAATGGAGAAGTAATGGACGACGATGAGACTATTAATTCTGATGATTATAACGACAGCGAAACTGATAATAGCTCGATTAGCCTTGATGAT
>CAZFIY010000056.1:895-3822 GCA_964519685.1 uncultured Pseudomonadales bacterium | reverse complement strand
ATAAGATTGGTGAAGTTCATGAGGGCGCAGCCACCATGGACTGGATGGCTCAAGAGCAAGAGCGTGGCATCACCATTGTTTCTGCTGCTACCACTTGTTTTTGGGAGCCTTATTTTGAAACTACTCTTCCCAAAGCTAAATATCGTTTCAACATTATTGACACTCCAGGACACGTTGATTTTACCGCTGAGGTGGAACGTTCATTACGTGTTTTAGACGGTGGCGTCACAGTGTTGGATGCTTCTGAAGGTGTACAGTCTCAATCAGAAACTGTTTGGCGTCAAGCTGATAAATATAATGTCCCTCGTATTTGTTTCGTCAATAAAATGGACAAATTAGGAGCTGATTTCAACGCTACTGTTGAAGATATTCGCACTAAATTTGGAGTTAAGCCTGCACCTATGGTTTTACCCATGGGTAGTGAGAGTTTCTTTCAGGGTGTGATTGATTTAATTGCTCGTAAAGCTTATTTTTGGGAAGATCATGAGGCTGCTACCGAACCAGAAATCAAAGAAATCCCAGAAGAATATAAAGCTAAAGTTGAAGAAGAAAGAGCAAAATTAGTTGAGTCCATCGCTGAAACCGACGATTCTTTAATGGAAAAGTTTTTTGCTGAGGAAGAAATTAGCGTTAATGAATTAAAAACTGCTTTGCGTAAAGCAGTTATTAACTATAAGTTAGTCCCTGTTTTCGCCGGATCATCGCTTAAAAATACTGGTATACAGCCACTTTTGGATGCTGTGGTTGAGTATTTACCTTCTCCTACTGACATAGACCATATTGAAGGTCATGTTCCAGGTAACGAGGAAGAAAAAGTACAACGTCGTTTAGTTCCAGAAGAAAAATTTTGTGGTTTGGCTTTTAAGATTCAAACTGATCCTCACGTTGGTAAACTCACTTATTTCCGTGTTTACTCTGGATCTATCAAAGCTGGTTCTTATGTTTATAACTCTAGTAAAGACATTAAAGAAAGAGTCGGTCGTTTACTTTTGATGCATGCTAACGATCGTGAAGAAGCCGCAGAAGCTCAGGCTGGTGAAATTATTGCTGTGGTTGGTCTTAAAGATACTAAGACTGGAGATACACTTTCCGATGAAAATAATAAAGTAATTTTAGAAGGCATCACTTTTGCTGATCCAGTAATTTCTTTGGCCATCGAGCCAAAAACCAAATCTGATCAAGAAAAAATGGGTATGGCTTTGGCCAAACTTTCTGAAGAAGATCCGACTTTTAGCATTGAAGTTGATCACGAAACTGGACAAACCATCATTGGTGGTATGGGTGAATTACATTTAGACATTATCGTTGATCGTATGAAACGTGAGTTTAAAGTTGATGCTAATGTTGGCAAACCTCAAGTGGCTTATCGCGAAACTATTACTCAAACAGCTGAGGGTGAAGGTAAATACATTAAACAATCTGGTGGTCGTGGTCAATATGGTCATGTTTTATTAAGACTTGAGCCTAAAGATCGTGGTACTGGTTATGAATTTGTTAATGCTATTACTGGTGGTGCAGTACCTCGCGAATACATTGAACCTACTAATAAAGGTATTAAAGAATCTTTGGATAGAGGTTTCTTAGCCAGTTACCCAATGGTTGACGTTAAAGTCACTCTTTATGATGGTTCTTATCATGAAGTTGATTCTAGTGAGTTATCTTTCAAAATGGCTGGTTCTCTGGGTATGAGAGATGCAGTTTCCAGAGCAGGTATGGCTTTAATTGAACCAGTAATGAAGGTAGAAGTTAGTAGCCCAGAAGAGTTTATGGGCGACATCATTGGTGATCTTGGTTCACGTCGCGCTCAAATTCAAGGCACTAACACCAGAGGTAATGTAGTGATTATTACAGCTTTAGCTCCTTTAGCAGAAATGCAGGGCTATGTAACCACTTTGCGTGGCATGACTCAAGGTCGTGCTAGTAGTGTGATGTTGCCAAGTCATTACGAAGAAGTACCAAAGAATATTACTGAAAAAATTATCGAAGAGAGAAAAGGTATTAGAAAAAGATAATTTGAAACATAATCACTTGTTTTGCCTATTTTTTTAAGGTAAAATACAAGTTCGGTTAGGAAATTTTATAAATTAGTAAAATAAATTAAAGAAAGAACAAAAATATGGCAGACGCACAAAAATTTGTCAGAAGTAAGCCACATGTTAACATTGGTACCATTGGTCACGTTGATCACGGTAAAACCACTTTAACTGCAGCCATTACTCAAACTTTATCAAAAATGGTTCCATGTGAAACCAATAAAGCTATGCTTTATTCTGATGTTGAGAGCAGTCAAGAAGAAGTCGCTCGTGGTATCACTATCAATATTAAGCACATTGAATATGAAACTGAAAAACGTCACTATGCTCACATCGATGCTCCAGGTCATGCTGATTACATCAAAAACATGATTACTGGTGCTGCTCAGATGGATGGTGCTATCTTAGTGGTAGCCGCTACTGATGGTCCTATGCCTCAGACTCGCGAGCACATTTTATTAGCTAATCAAGTTAACGTGCCAAAGATCGTTGTTGCTTTGAACAAATGTGACATGGTTGATGACGCTGAACTATTAGACTTGGTTGAAGTTGAAGTGCGTGATCTCTTAACCAAATATGGTTACGATGGTGACAACACTCCAGTGATTCGTGTCAGTGCAGCTAAAGCTTTAGAAGGTGATGCTGATGCTCAAGCCAAAATCATGGATCTCATGAATGCAGTAGATGAATACATTCCAGAACCAGTTCGTGACATTGCCAAACCTTTCAGTATGTATATCGAAGATGTTTTTTCGATTAAAGGTCGTGGTACAGTTGTCACTGGTCGTATTGAGAGTGGTATTGTCAAAGTCGGTGAAAACGTCGACATCATCGGTATTCGTGAAAAATCCTCCACTACTGTCACTGGCGTAGAAATGTTTAGAAAAATGCTTG
>CAZFIY010000056.1:0-885 GCA_964519685.1 uncultured Pseudomonadales bacterium | reverse complement strand
CAAACAACTTGATCAAGGTCAAGCTGGTGACAATGTTGGTATTTTACTTCGTGGTGTTGAGAAAGATGGCGTCGAAAGAGGTCAGCTTTTAGCCAAACCAGGTAGTGCTTCCGCTCACAAGAAATTTGAAGCTCAAGTTTATATCTTGAAAAAAGAAGAAGGTGGCCGTCACAAACCTTTCTTCTCTGGTTATAAACCTCAATTTTACATCAGAACCACTGATGTGACTGGTGAAATCAAACTTCCAGATGGAGTTGAAATGGTTATGCCTGGTGACAATGCCAAGATGACCGTCGAACTCTTAGTGCCAGTGGCTGTGACCGAGGGTCTCCGCTTCGCTATTCGTGAAGGTGGATTGACTGTTGGTGCAGGTGCTGTGACCAAGATTTTAGACTAATCTTAAATCTTAAGTTTAAAATAAAAAGCCCCGCTCGAAAGAGCGGGGTTTTTGCGACTGAGAGTGTTTGGAGTGGATGTGGAGGACAACTTGCATACTTTAGTAGTTTTAATAAGGCTTGCTCCATCTCTTTCCTTCTGGTACAATACAATCCTCTCGAGAATTGCGAGAGGAACTTATTTTTTTAGTAAATTTTGCCACAAACTAAAATTACTAAAAAACATTTTTTCCCCTGTACAAGAGGAGAAGATTTAGATATAATCGCGTTTTGTGATTTAAGAGATCACAAGTTAAAGAAAGCAATAAATTAAAAATAGTATGACTAAAAATCAAAACTCATACAAGATTAGAGTGAGACTCAAATCTTACGACCACCGCGTCATAGACGAGGCTTCCCGTAAGATTTTACAAACAGCTTTGTCTACCGGAGCCAAAATCATTGGTCCAGTGCCTTTGCCAACTCATAGAAAATCTTTTGCGGTTTTGAT
>CAZFIY010000055.1:0-3827 GCA_964519685.1 uncultured Pseudomonadales bacterium | reverse complement strand
GTGCCCACACCTTTACTGGAACTCATTTTGGCGCCACGAATCAAAATCCATTCGTAAGGAATATTGAAAGGCACGGGAATATTAAAAACTTTTTCACATTGAGCGTTAGCCATATCTCGAGAGCCACCGGCACTGGAATGATCTTTACCAGCCCCTTCTACATTGACGCCCATGGCAGTCCAATGAGCTGGCCAATCAACCTTCCATAAAAGCTTGCCATTGCCACCAAATGGGCTGATTTTGCCCTTATGTCCACATCCTTTAGCCCAAGTAACTTTATTTTCTTGACACTCAAAAGTAACCTCTTGTCCGTCCCAGCCGGTAACTAAGGTAGTCCCAACTTTTCCACAAACTGGACAAATAACCTGGAACGGATACCAAAGTTCTGGCAGTTCATATTTGGCAACTTCTTGATAGATTTTTCTAAGTGGCGTAACGCTATCTAGAGCTAAACGGATAATCTCATCCATTTTGCCAGATTCATAAAGTTCATGACTCCAAACAATTTCTTGAGTACATCCCAGAGAACGAAAAGCATGCATGAAATCTACTGCATAAAGCTGTGCAAAATTTTTCGCATTTTGAAGATCGGCTAATTCTGCAGCTGAAGTTTGCGACAAATCAATGCCACATTTATCTAGATCTGGTTTAGGAATTTTATAAAGAGGTTTTCCCATGTGTTGTCCAAACTGCGCCTCATCTAAATAAGCTGGCAAACCATCCATCGGATCCATATCATTAAAAACATAAGTGTTATTTGGTTCAATGCCTCTTTCGCGCAAGACTTGAGCAATTAGATCGTGCAGCAAAACTCCACGCAAAGCTCCTGTGTGTACACGCCCAGAAGGAGTTTTCATATCGTCAACATGTAATTGTTTGATGCCAGTTTTTTCTTGCCACTTCAAAATACCATCAACCACTTTATCTAGCCAATGTTTGCTTTGTGGTATTTGTGTTTTTTCCATAAAATTCCTATTGTATTGTACAAACCAAGAACTTTAACATAAGACCATTTGCAGAAGCTGATTGCCAAACATCAATAAACAATCATGTTTATAGACAGCGACTGCAATGAGTGTAGAAGAAGATCGTTAACTTAAAGAAGCTAATAATTTTCGTCTAACGTGTCTTATGTTAAAGTTCTTGGTTTGTAAACCCTATTATATCTAAAAAACCCCGCTTTTGGCGGGGCTTTTCTTGTTTTTTATTTGTCTTATTTAATTTCTAAGATTTTGTAAGTAATTTTGCCCGCCGGGGTTTCTACTTCGACCTTATCACCCTTACTCTTGGAGAATAAAGCCTTGCCGACTGGAGATTCAACAGAAATTTTACCTTCAGCTGGATTAGATTCATACTCACCACTCATCTGGTAAGTAATTTTTTTGTTTTTACCAACTACTTCCACAGTCACAGTAGAACCCAAGGATACAGTGCTAGTGCTTTTGACAGCGGTTACTTCGGCTTTGGCTAAAATCTCTTCAATTTCATTAACACGAGCCTGCAAAATGTCTCTTTCATCTCTAGCACTATGGTAATCAGCGTTTTCGGAAAGATCACCTTGTTCTCTAGCATTAGCAATACGCTCGATTACTCGAGGCATAGCCACAGTTTTGAGTTCTTGCAACTCTTGCTGCAACTCTTCGTAACCAGTTTGAGTAATCGTAATTGTGTCTGACATAACAGTTGCTTAGTATAAATAAATTTTCGTCTTTGGCAATAGCTTGAATTTTACTGACCAAGTACCAAGACAGCGTCATAAGTACCAGCGCTGTCTTCATCCTCAATGTCAGTCTTCAAACTCAGGGTGAGGGAAGTAGCTGTTTCTAATTCTTTAAGTAAGGCTGAATTGCTAGCATTATCCTCTTTGACAAGAAGATAGTCTCCAGCTTCATAAATGCCTTTGGCATTTTTAGCACTAACATCTTCAAATTTAGCCTCTTTGACTTTACTCGCGATCGTCGAGGCATAACCAGCTTTAGTAGTGGCATTGACCACGAGAATTTTGTAGTCAGCTTTATTAATTTCAATCACTGGAGTAGAGGTAGGTGTCACCTCTGGAGTGACACTTGGCTCTACTTCTACTACTGGTTTGTTATCAGTTTTGTGATTGGTCCATTGCAGATAAGCCAAACCAATTCCTACACCCAAAGCAATCGTCACTACAAAACTAATAAAACCAATTAAAATCATTTTAGCTACAGACGAACCATCGTTTTGATTTTTAATCACTTGTTTTTCTGGAATTTTGACAGTTTCAGTTGTTTTTTTATCAGATGTGTCTGCTTGTTTAGTCTCTGTGGAAACTTGATTTTTATCAAAAACTGAAGGATCGAGAGCTAAGTTAGCAAATTGACTAAAATCGACTTCTTTTTCTTCCACAGGAGTTTGTTTTTCTGTCATATCTACCTTTTCGCTTGTGACTTCTTCTATTTTAGCTGGTTTGTCGGGAATTTCCACTTTTTCTGGGATCGTCACTGGTTCTTCATCCAAGCTCTCTACTGCCACTTCAACCGTTGGAGCGGCTGAAATAGTCGCTGGAGCCGGCAGAACAGTTTCACCCACCACTGCTGGTTTCACCATGTTGTCTAAATCATCTTCCAAGTCGTCTTCCATTTCACTTTTTTCATTAGCTGGAGTGCTTTGAGCTTGATAATTTTTATCTAAATTAAATTGAGGTAATAAGAATTCTGGAATTGAAAAAGTCTTGGCTGAAGCTTCAATAATTTGTCTTACGTAAGAAGGCATGCTTTCATTTTCACTAGCCAAATCTGCCAATTGTTGAACAGGAAGGGTTTCTTTTAATTTTTCTTTAATCGCATCGTCAACCAAACTATTTGTTAATAAATAAACAGTTTGTAAGCTAGGCTCAACTCCTTTGAGAGTTTTAACTGTTTCTGCAAAGTTTTCGCCGTCTGCAATTTCCACGGAATAACACTGGTCTACACCAATATAATGTTCTGCCAAAAATAAATGATTACCCATCTGCAGAATTGCTACTGATGGCTCTAGACTAATGATTGATTTACTAGTCCAACTCAGTGGAGAAATAGATTCAATTTTAATATCTTTGTGACTTTCAAGAATTTTGGTCAGAGGAGCAGCTACTGATTTCTCTAGAGCAGTTAGCTGAACTTTGAAAGCTCCTTTATAATTACTCAGAACCGTGGTATCCAGATAATAATCTTCACTATTGATATTTAATTCTGGTAATAATTTCTTGTTTAAATGTTCTTTGACGGCTTCTTCACTATCCAACTCTAAATTGACGATAGTACTAGTAAATAAAAAGTCTGGTAAAACTAATTTGTAACTCCCGGCTTCTAATTTGGAAAAAAGTTTAATTAGATTATTTTCCAGAAGATTATTCTCATCTAAAAACTCACCGTTGATTTGACGAAAGTCAGAAAGCGTAAAATCATGGGGTTTTTTACCAGGAACTGATTTAGCAATGTAAGCTAAATCAGACAAAATATAAAGTAAACGAGTATCAGTGGGCATATCAAAATTATAACTTGAATGATTAGGGAGTGCAAATGGGGTAAAGTGAGTCCGGTGGGACTCGAACCCACGACGCACAGCTTAAAAGGCTGTCGCTCTAACCGACTGAGCTACGGACCCATGTTAAAGAAAACAAGTTATTATATCAAAAAACAAAAACTTTATAGCTTTGAATTAATCATTGACTCTAGAAACGTAAGCGGCAGTTTCTGTATCGATTAATAAGGTGTCACCAGTTTTAATAAATAGAGGAGCCTGTACGATTAAGCCACTCTCCATCACTATTGGTTTTTTGCCAGCAGTTTGACGATCACCAGAGACAGCATCTT
>CAZFIY010000054.1:0-4011 GCA_964519685.1 uncultured Pseudomonadales bacterium | reverse complement strand
TAGTGCTCGAAGAGCGAGTCGCCCTCCGCCGTCAAGCGAGTACGTTTAATTGGTTCTTTGAGAGTCGAAGTGCGTGACTAGTCCTCGAAGAGGGCGCAACATATGATTATCTTTATAGATGATTCCGGTGATCCTGGTTTTGCCTTGGAAAAAGGAGCTTCTTCTCATTTTGTTATTGCCTGCGTCATTTTTGATGATGAGCTGGTTGCAGAAGAAACTGCTGTGGCGATCAAAAAATATAGAAGACAACTAAAATTTCCAGACGATGTTGAATTTAAATTCTCCAAATCAAGAGATGAGATCAAACAAGGATTTTTGAAAACAATTAATCAATTTGATTTTAGAGTTAGAGCAATTGTCGTAGATAAAAAATTGATTCGCAGCGAAGAGTTACACACATCGAAGGATTCTTTTTATAGTTATTTCATCAAGCAGGTTTTATTTCATAGTAAGAACACACTACTTGATTCAAAAATTCGCTTAGATGGTCATGGAGATCGCTTTTTTAAGAAAAATTTAACAACTTATCTAAGGAGAGAGCTGAATAGTAAACAGCGTAAAATTATGAAGAATATGAGTTTGGTTGATTCTAGATCAAATGTTTTGATCCAGATGGCTGACATGGTAGCTGGAGCAATAAGAAGGTCTTTTGATAAAAGATCCAAAAACAATAATGCTTACATGAAGATTATCAAGAATAAAATTGAAGATTTCTGGGAGTTCGAATAAAAAAAATCGACCTACTCCCTATCCTGGTTGTCCCAGGCACGCCACCGTCCGGTGACAGTTTGGTAAGTAGGTCTTTGTAAACAAAATCATATAACATCTAGCGAAAAAAATCTATAGTAATCGTGTTTGCTTGTCTAGAGGCGTAATGATGGAATCTAAGTAGATTAAAAAATCTGATTTACTTGTGATTGTACTTTTTGACTCACTTTTTTTTCGAAAACACAACTCGCCCTCAAATCTAAAAGCCCAATAACCTGTATAATTACATTCACCCTATGCCAAAACAAACAGTTGCACAGCTCAAAAATTATTTAGCCAGTATTATTAAAAATTCCCCTCATTGTGAAAAGTGGTTCTACCAAGAACATATTTTAGTTGTAGAAAAATTAGCCATGCAACTATGTGACAAATATCCAGCTGCCAATCGCGATGCAGTAACTTTAATGGTTTATTTGCATGATATTGGTCGAGCTGATAATCATAGTGAAAATCATGACTTATATGGTTCTGAGTATGCACATAAATTACTAACTGAAAATGAGTTTCCTCAAGATTTTATCAAGCTAGTTGCACAAGGCTGCAAAACACATTCTTGTGACAATTTTGGTCAACCGACATCTTTGGAAGGAAAAATCCTCGCCACCGCCGATGCCATGAGTCATTTCCAAGGAGGATTTTACTTGCGAATTTTTTATGCTTGGAGTCAAAAAGCAACAAATAAACAAAACTTTACGCACTTAAAGAAAAAGCTTTTTGCCAAAATGGATCGTGATTTTAACAATAAAATCTTCTTTCCTGAGGCTAAAAACGCTGTCTTACCACTTTACCAAGCTTGGCAGCAATCAATGGAAGAAAAAAAATTATAAATAGCGTTATTTTTTTCATCTCAAATAAATAGTTATTTTGACTAAATATATAGGTCTTATTCTCTTTATTACTTGACTAAAGTATATATATAGGTGTATATTATCGGTTGCAAGTGAATTCCCAATCGAAGTTAGGAATAAGCTCCGAAACTTCGAAATCTTATATTGGAGGTTTTTCACATGTCGTACGAAAACGAAACTTTTCGTAAAGCTGCCAGAGATGCAGGAATCAAAGGCAGCGATTGGCGGGGCAATGATGCCCTGGATGATTTCTCGACCTATTATCACAGCCATTGGGATAAATGGGAACGAGAAAGAGATGGCTATGATGGCGTGTACCGCAAAGCCCGAGATTGGTGGGCAGACAATCGGCACAAGTATTCATAACCAAAAATACTTAGCCAGCCCCCACAAAGGGCTGGCTAAATTCTTATTAAAACCTTTGATGCTATAATGAGCTATGTCTAAAATGAAAATTTCTACTCAAGAGTTTGTCGATGCTTTTCAAGAGATTATTTCTCTACCGTGGTGGAGAGTAATTCATCCGTCTGCTGGGTGGTTGTTTATCGACATGGGGAAGAGCTATCAGGATTATATTTCTGGAGAAAATGGTGAAGAAAAGCCCTATGTTAGAGGAATCTATCAAATTAATATTAAAGGCAATTGGTATATTGAAAAAAATGAAAAGATTGTCAATTCTAGAAATGTCGGGAAAAATGAAACACAAAAAGAATACTTTGATAGAATGGAGAATATAGTTAATAATTTCCCAATTAAATTTGTGATTGCCATTAAATTTGAAAATGAAAAACTAGTTTTTGAAGCAAATGACGATTACAAAATTTGTGTGAACCTTCCAAAAGACGTTGACAGTCTAAGCTTTACCAAAGTTGAATTAGACAAAAATAATAAACCCATACATTACATTCATTGGAGATACTCAGCAGATTTAGAATCTCTTGCTAAAATTGAATCACAGATATAAATCTCTATCATCGTAACAACCGATAACAGTTCACTAACTGAGGACAGAGAAATCTGCCCTCTTTTACTTTTAGTCAATTTCATGAAAAAAAGACATCTGATAATCACCAGTTTGTTTAGCTAAGACAATTTCTTTTTTTTGATGGTCTGATATCGAAATCAATCCAAACCTATTTGGTAAAACATTTATAATACTTTGATCATTAAATACTATTGACACTGTTCTTGCTGTTTTACTAAATCTAAAATCAGAAATATTTTTAATTTTATTTTTTAATTTTTCTTCAACAAAGATTTCAATTCTTTTATATAGCTGCAAAGCAGTCTCATTGTCATTTTTGAATTCAATCATGAATAGATAATCATCACTGTCATAATTCCAAACACCATCTATAGTAACCGTCAGTTCTTTATTGTTTTTGTCTCGTAAAATGAAATAAAGTTCTGTGCCAGCTGCTTTAAAAACATCAATGATTGGTAAACCAATAACTCGACCAAAGACCCGCTTGTATTCTTCCGCAGTAATTTCTTTTTGCATAGCTCAATTCTATACTAATTAGTCAAGAAAGATAATTTCAAAAACCCCTTTTCTCTACTCCCTACAGCAATCCACCGCCTTCTTCACCAATTCCCCTAACTTCTCAAACACTCCCACGCTAGCTTTTTCTACTGGCTTCTTCTCCTCACTAATAAAGGAAATCTTTGCTGCCTTACTCTGTTTCACCCCTGCCAAATCTTTGGTTCCCACTAAATTCAAGTTCAAACCCCAGAACAAAGAATACAACTTATAAGCATTATCAAACATCTCTTTACTATCCTTTTTATCCCCTTTAGTCAAAGCCTTTGTTCCTACTTCCATAAACCTCATCGAAGCCGCTAACAAATGTTTGCTAATACACCATACTTCGCCTTCATAATCCTTAATAATTCTCTTAAGAGCACTTTTACGCATTTCTCGAATTTCATTGAGAATATCTAAATACTTAGCATTTTTAGTTTTGCCATAAGTAAAGAAAAAGTGCTCTTCCATAGAAATCAAATTCATGATTGCGATCGATAAATCCTCGTCAGAAGAAAGATCTAGTTGATGACCTTTTTCCATGGCTTTGACCTTACTCATAAACTGATTGATATCTATTTGAACCGATTGAGTTTTTTTCATATTTCCTTCGTATTAAATAGTAATTAAAAATAAGCCAAAACTACCCAAGGTCAGCGCCAAGACCGGCGCAATCACTTTTTGATAATAAATATAAACTTTACCCTCATTGGTAGTGCGTAAATACTGATCTAGTTTCATCCCTGCATAAAACAACAGCATCCCCACGCCAGTACCTAATAAAATTTTATCAACACTCCAAAGAGTATTACCTGCTACACCAATGATTTTCCCCAAATAAAGTGGGGGAATGACAAATAAGAACATTACTAA
>CAZFIY010000053.1:0-4011 GCA_964519685.1 uncultured Pseudomonadales bacterium | reverse complement strand
CTAGCATTTTTGAGAAAAAAATCTGGGTGGCTGACCGGAATCGAACCGGCTACCTCCGCTTCCACAGAGCGGCGCTCTAACCAAATGAGCTACAGCCACCATTTTTTTTGATTTCAAAAACAAAAAGTATGCTGGGTGGGATTCGAACCCACGACCTACTGCTTAGAAGGCAGTTGCTCTATCCAGCTGAGCTACCAGCACTTTTGTGTGTTAAAACCGCAGGGGAATTATAAGGAAAAGCACTCCAAAAGTCCAGACACGCAAAGCAAACCTCAGACTGTCTATTAAAGCTAAATTGCGGTATAATAACTGACTTTTTGAAATGCCATTTAAGCTTCATTGCACCTACCAACCAACCGGTGATCAACCTCAAGCGATTGAGGCTCTCGCTGATGGTTTGAAAAATCAAGTCAAAGATCAAGTTTTACTTGGCGTAACTGGTTCAGGCAAAACCTTTACCATTGCCAACGTCATCGAAAAAACTCAAAAACCAACCCTAGTCATCGCTCACAATAAAACTTTAGCCGCTCAACTTTATCAAGAATTGAGAGATTTTTTTCCAGAAAATGCGGTTTCTTATTTTGTTTCTTATTACGACTATTACCAGCCAGAAGCTTATCTGCCCAGCAGTGACACTTATATCGAAAAAGAAGCGACCATTAACGAAGAAATTGATAAATTGCGCCTGGCTGCCACCACTCACTTAATGACTAGACCAGATGTGATTATTGTTGCTTCAGTCTCTTGTATTTATAGTTTAGGTTCTCCAGTCGATTACAACCGTTTCATTTTGGAAATCGTTGAGGGAGAAATGATTGATCGACAGAGTTTATTGATTCAACTTAGTAATCTGCAATATGAACGCAGCGAAACTGATTTATTGCGTGGCACTTATCGTTTACGCGGTGACACTATCCAAATCTGGCCAGCTTATCAAGATAATGCCATTAGAATCGAGACTTTAGCTAATCAAATTTTAAGCATTAGAGATATTGACCCTATTTCAGGCAGTATTATCGAAAAACCAGCTAATAAATTTTATAAAAATAATATGGCTCTGATTTATCCAGCTAAACATTATGCGGTGGATGGTAGTAGTCAAAAAGAAGCTTTGGCGCAAATTCGCCAAGACCTAAAAACTAGAGTAGAAGAATTGCAAAAAGAAGGTAAAGCAATAGAAGCTTATCGCTTGGAACATAAAGTTAATTACGATTTAGAAATGATTCAAGAATTTGGTTCAGTCAATGGCATTGAAAATTATTCTCGCTACTTTGACGGCCGCCATGAAGGAGAACCACCTTACACTTTACTCGATTATTTCAAATACAATCAAGAAAAATTTGCTCATGATTCTTTTTTGACCGTTATCGATGAGAGTCATATTAGTTTGCCACAAATCAAAGGCATGTATTTTGGTGATCAATCTAGAAAAGAAACTTTGATTAAATATGGTTTTCGTTTACCCAGTGCCATCGATAATCGACCATTACAGTTGCATGAATTTTTAAACAGGAAGCAACAAACCATTTATGTTTCTGCTACTCCCGGAGAATGGGAATTGAAACAAAGTCAAAATAAAGTAGTGGAGCAACTAGTTCGTCCAACCGGTTTACTTGATCCAATCATTGACATTCGCCCCACCGGCAATCAAATTGAAGATTTAACTCTGGAAATTATTAAAAGAAAAAAACTCGGCCAAAGAGTTTTGGTGACCACTTTGACCAAAAAAATGGCTGAAGCACTCACCGATTATTTAAACGATCCAGAAAAAATCCAAAAATTGGTGCAAAAACAAGGAAAATTCAAACTAAGTGAAATCATTTATCCACAAGTGGCTTACTTGCATTCAGACGTCGAAACTCTTGATCGTAGTGATATTTTAGATGATTTACGCGCTGGCAAATATGATGTTTTGGTGGGTATTAATTTACTGCGCGAGGGTTTGGATTTACCAGAAGTTAGTTTGGTTGCTATTCTCGATGCTGATAAGGAAGGCTTTTTACGCTCCAAAACTTCTTTGGTACAAACCATGGGTAGAGCCGCTCGTCACGTCGAAGGTCAAGTCATTCTTTATGCCGATAAAATTACTCAATCCATGGATTACGCCATTAATGAAACCAAGCGTCGTCGTCTGGTTCAAGAACAATATAACGACAAACATGGCATTACTCCCACAGGAATCAATAAACCAATTAGAGAAAAACTTTTGCAACGCCAAAGCAAAGCAGAACAAGAACGCCAAGGACGCAAGGGGATTTTTCTCAAGATTTCTAGCAAAGAAGAACTGAATTTAATGGCGATTAATCCTGAAGAATTAACTCCTGGAGAAAAACAAAAAATAATTAAAAAACTACGCACGCAAATGAAAAAAGCAGCTAATGAACTCGATTTCGAATTAGCTACCATTATTAGAAATAAAATTAGCGAAATAGAATAACTTTCATCATGTCACAAAATACCATCAAAATTACCGGCGCTCGCGAACATAATTTAAAAAATATTAATTTAGAATTTGCCAAAAATCAGCTAGTCGTTTTCACTGGTTTATCTGGTTCTGGCAAAAGCTCACTCGCTTTTGACACTTTATATGCTGAAGGTCAGCGTCGTTACGTCGAATCACTTAGTTCTTATGCTCGTCAGTTTTTAGGGGTGATGAATAAACCAGACGTTGATCAAATCGATGGTTTGTCACCAGCCATTTCCATTGATCAAAAAACTACCTCCCATAATCCACGTTCCACTGTAGGCACGATTACTGAAATCTATGATTACTGTCGCTTATTATTTTCTCGCGTCGGCCATCCTCATTGTCCTAACTGCGGCCAAGAAATTAGCACTCAAAGCATTGACCAAATTATCAATCAAGTTTTAGAGCGCATTGAAGAAAAATTTGATTTAGCCAAAAACCAGCCTCAGAAAATTATGATTTTCTCACCGGTGGTTAAAGAGAGAAAAGGGGAATTTGATAAATTGCTACAAAACTTAGTCAAAAAAGGGTATAACCGCGCCAGAATTGATGGGCAAATTTATAATCTTGATCAAGAGCTTAATTTAATCAAAACTAACAAGCACAGTATCGAAGCTTTGGTTAATCGTCTGGTCATTAGCCGTGAACAGATTAAAGATCCAAAAGAACTTAACACTTTCAAAAGTCGTCTCAATCAGTCTGCTGAAGAAGCTCTGAAGCTGGCCAATGGTCTGGTAATTTTCACTTGGGTCAATGACGCCAGTTTTGCTTTTCCAGAGAATCCTCAGGACACTGAAGATTTTCTGTTCAGCGAAAATTTAGCTTGTAGTGATTGTGGTATTTCCCTCAAAGAACTTGAGCCACGTTCTTTTTCTTTTAACGCTCCTGAAGGAGCTTGTCCAGAGTGTCATGGTCTTGGCTCAATTTTGAAAATTAACACTGACAAAATTATTGCCCCCAATTTAACCATGAGTGAAGGAGCAGTGATTCCATTTGCGCGCATGATGGGTAATGAGGGCTGGTTTGCGCGTTTAGTCAAAATCGTCATTGAAGATTTTGGTGCCGATTTTCGTTTGACCAAGTGGGCAGATATGTCAGCTGAGCTACAAGAAGTCTTACTTTACGGCAGTGAAAAAATTTATGACGTAGTTGGCGAAAATCGTTTTGGCAATATGACCAGTTACCAAAGCAAGTTTGAGGGTTTTATCAAAAATCTAGAACGTCGCTATGGTGAAACAGACAGTGAATTTATTCGTCGTGAAATTGGGCAATTTATGCACAAGGAAGTTTGTCCACTTTGTAATGGCGCCAGACTCAAAGCGGAAGTTTTATCAGTCACGATTGATCACATCAATATCGCTCAATTTAGTCAACTAACCATCGATCGTTCACTGAAATGGATAGAACAAATTGCCGATCCAGAGCAAAAAATCCTCTCCGCAAAAGAAAAACAGATTGCTGATCCGATTCTTAAAGAGATTAAGGCTCGCTTACAATTTTTATCAGCCGTTGGTCTGAATTACTTAACTATTTCTCGAGAAGCA
>CAZFIY010000052.1:0-4195 GCA_964519685.1 uncultured Pseudomonadales bacterium | reverse complement strand
AGACTAGTCCGCAAGGCATGTTGGAAATGGCGATTGTGGAGAATGTGCAACGTTATGATTTAAATCCAATTGAGCGTGCTCAGTCATTTCAAAGATTGCAGAGGGAATTTAATTTACCAACTAGCGAAGTGGCCAAAAGAATTGGTAAGTCCCCTGCTTATATCAGTAATAGTCTCAAGTTGTTAAGTCTTCCTGACGCAGTCAGCGATGGTTTATTAAGTGGTCATATCAGTGAAGGACATGCTAGAGCTCTGGCGAGCATTAGCCCTCAGGAAAATATGATTGCTTGTTACAAAATAGTACTCAAAGAAAATGCTTCTGTCAGGCGTACTGAAGAATTAGCTAGACGTTTTAAAAATAATGAGTTAGTGACTGATAAAAAAGACGAGGGTCGCGGACGTCCACTCAATCAGGACGACCAACAAGTAGCAGTTTGGGAAAACAAATTACAAGAATATTTTAAAAATAAATCTACTCTAAAAGTAATTCGTTCTCGTAAACAAACTAAAGTAACTATTATTTTCAATGGTTCTCCAGACAAAACCCAAGAGGATTTACAAAAGTTGATGAAAATTACTGAAAAATAAAATTTAGTGAATTTTCTATTTGTCAGGCGTAATATTTAAAAGAATCATTAATTTATCTGCTACTTTATACCACAATGGAGCGGCAGTTTCTGCAGCCCAGGGGCTAGATTTGGGATTTTCTAATTTTACCAACATTGTGAAACGTGGATTACTGGCTGGCGCAAAACCAATAAAACTAGCAATGGTTTCATCTTCCTTATAGCCACCGTTTGGATCTGGGACTTGAGAAGTGCCAGTTTTGGCTGCCACAGTGTATTTGTCTGAGGCAATCCATTGTGCCTCTCCATGAAGAGCTGCTTCGACCATCATTTCTGTCACAGTCTTGGCGGATTCTTTAGAAATAATTTGTTCCCCTTCTTTAAGTGGAGAGCTAATAGTGACTTGATTTTGTTGATCAAAGACCTTCTCTACAATCATTGGTTCCAGCATTTTACCCTGATTAGCAATAACATTAACCGCACGTAAAAGCTCCAAACTATTAGTGCTAATTCCTTGTCCAAAGGAGATGGTGGCCGTTTCTACTGGCCCAATTTTTTTTGGGAAAGGAGTGCGAGTATCATCTTGTAAATCAATTTTTATATTATTGCCAATGCCAAATTTCTTCAGATAATTGATAAATCGATCAGTACTGAGTAAATCACTAATAAAAATCATCGCTGTGTTATCTGATTTGGCATAACCATCAATCATGGTGATATTAGGATGATAAACATCATTCCAGGTTTTGATTGAATAGCCAGCAATTTGTCTGGGACTAGCGCATTTAGTACAAACAGTCTCTTTTTGAATAGCTCCGCTATCAATACCAGCAGCAATAGTTAGAGTTTTAAAAGTTGAACCTGGTTCATAAAGTCGAGTGAGACTGGGATTTTTCAAAATATCTCCAGGATATTTAAAATAACGCCACTGTTCGTAGCTTGGCCAAGTGGCCATGGCTAAAATTTTACCAGTTCTACTTTCTAAAATAATAATTTCACCGCGATCAGCTTGATATTTTTCTATACCAAGCTTCAAATTTTGTTCGGCTAGGTTTTGCACATCGCGACGAATAGTTAGAGTCACATCGCGACCATTGAGATTTTTACTATCATATTTTTGTCCAGCCAATAAAAAACCCAAGGCATCCATCTTTAATAAATTATTTTCAAAGCGTGGTTTGAGCTCATCTTCTAAAGCTCCTTCGACGCCATAGCGACCCACTTCATTAGCGTTTTCATCTCTGCCTACAAAACCAGTCAAATGAGCAGCCATCGAGGCTTCTGGATAAAATCTTTGATAGCTTTCATCAAAATACAAAAAAGGACTATTTAACTTTTCCACTTCTTTTTTACTTGTTTCACTGAGCTTATCTAGTAATTTAGGCCAATTTCCTCTGCTAGAAAATTTAGCTAAAATTTCTTGCTCTAAATTTTTCCTCAAAGCCTCTCTGTCTTGACTGCTTAAATCGCCTAAACTTTCTGCTTGCCAATTATCTTGGATAGCAATTTCACTGAGTTTGTAAGCTAAATAACTAGCATCTCCTTGAAAACTCTGTTTATCAAGTTTCAGGTCATAAACTAATTCGTTGCCTACCAAAAGATATTCATCACTAGTAAAAATTTGTCCCCGCAAGCCTTTATTTTCCAATTTTCGCAAAGTTTGCGACTCGCCTTCTCTCTTGAGAATTTGACCTTTGATGATTTGCCAGTAAAAAAGTCTAAGCAAGATGATGCCCAGAGCCAAATAAAAAAAGACAAAAAAAATATTTTTTCTCGTATGATGAATAATTGGCTCGGTTTCTCTCATGAGTGATTTTATCTAAGGGCTAAGCTAGTAGTTTCTCTATCAACTACAATGACATTAGCAATCGCGACAAAATCATGATTTTCTGCTTCCTCTAGTTTACAAATAGCAACTTTTTGAGCCAATTCTGTTTTAAGCACGTTGGTCTGATTCTCTAAACGATGTTTTTTATTTTCTAAAAAACTAATTTTTTGGCCATAGCCGATGTTTTGACTCAAGCTGAAAACAGTCATAATTACCTGAGCTAAAATTGCAGTGCTTAATAATCCGTAATAAATTTTCAAGTTCTTTTTCATTTTTTCTTTATAGAGCTAGAGCTCTTAATTTCGCACTACGTGAGCGAGGATTACTGACAAGTTCTTCCTCTGACGCTCCGAGAGCTTTCTTGTTAATAAGTTTGCCGAGATTATCCATCTCGATTTGTTTAAAAAAAGTTTTAACCAAGCGATCTTCACCTTCATGAAAAGAAATGCAAACAATTCTTTTATTTAAAGCTTTGCTTTCTTGCATGATCTTGAGAGCTTTGGGCAAAACGCTTTCAATATTGCTGATTTCATCATTCACAATAATGCGCAATGCCTGAAAGGTTTTGGTGGCGGGGTGGATTTTATGACCATAACGACGATTCTTCACTTGTTCGACAATATCTGTCAAAGTGCCAACTTTATCTAAGCTGTTAGGATCTTTTTTGCGTTGCTCGACGATTTTATGAGCGATGGCTCGTGCATCAGTCTCGCCACTATACTCAAAAAGCATTTTGGTCAATTGCTTTTCATCCAACAACTTCAAAAGGTCACAAGCTTTAACTCCTAAGCGTTCATCCATGCGCATGTCTAAGATTTCATCTTTAGCATCGAAACTAAAGCCACGATCCTTGGACATAAGTTGGTTAGTGGAAGTGCCGAAATCAAATAAAATGCCACTGATTTCTAGGTTTAAACTTTTTTTAAGGTTCGACAGGCATTCGTCCATTTTGCTAAAGTTTTCTCTAATCAAAATGAGTTGTTTGCTGTCAATTTCTTTGGCAAAAAGCTGTTTCGCCGCGTCGATGCTTTCTTGATCGAAGTCAAAGGCAATGACCTTGGCTCCTTTTTTTAAGATTTCTCTGCTGTGTCCTCCTCTACCAAAAGTGGCGTCAATGTAATAACAGCCAGCTTTAGGGCTGAGAGTTTCTAAGACTTCCTTAATCAGAACTGCTTGGTGTTGTGAATTATCTTTAGTCATCTAGAATAATACTTTCAGCGATGTTTTCGGCTTGATCTTCAATTTGATCGATGTATTGGTGATATTTTTCCTGATCCCAAACTTCTACATGGTTGAGACTCCCAACAATCACCAAGCTATTTTTTAATTGCGCAAACTCAATCAAGTAATCGGGCAGATTTACTCGACCGTTTTCATCAGCGGTAACTTCTTGCGCTTCGTTGGTCATTAATCTCAGCAAGTCACGGTTAGCTTTTTTTGTCAAAGAGCCTTGAGCAATTTTTTCCAATTCTTTTTTAAAGTTGCTCTCTGGTAATAAAAATAGGCAACCATCTAAACCTCTTGTCACAATCCAATCTTTATTAACTGCTCTAAACTTAGCTGGAAGCGAGAGACGTCCATTGGCTTCCAGGTGGTGATAATATTTTCCAATTAACATTTTATTATCTTATAAGCCTATTTACCATTTATTACCATAATCAAGTTTATATAAGAAAAAAAGTCTTGTAAACAGGCAATTTTCTTTTTGGTCTAAATGCAAAGAAAAAGAATCCTATAGTTCTAGACTAAGGCCTGTTTAAATACTATATCAAAATACATCAAAATATATCTTGATGTATCAA
>CAZFIY010000051.1:0-4254 GCA_964519685.1 uncultured Pseudomonadales bacterium | reverse complement strand
CATACTGACTAATCTGATAACCTTTAGGTAGATCTGGATAGAAGTAATTTTTGCGATCAAATTTAGAAAATAAATTAATTTTACAATTAAGTGCCAAACCCAATTTAATTGTCCACTCAATCGCCTGGCGATTGGCCACAGGCAAAGCTCCTGGCATGCCTAGACAAACTGGACAAGTGTAAATATTTGGTTCTTTGGCACCGAAAGGATCGTTCTTACAAGAACAAAACATTTTAGATTTGGTTTTAAGTTCAGCGTGAACTTCTAGTCCACAAACGAGTTTATATGGCATTATTTATTTCTCCACGAATTCCATTTGCTGTTTTTTTCAAAAGCATCGGCAACTTTAATAACTAAATCCTCTCTCCACATAGGAGCAATAAAATTAGCACCAAGATAAAGATTAGTTTTTTCATCGCGATAAAAAGGAACACTAACCCCTGGTAAACCAGTGATTGAACTGGCTTCAAGCAACATATCTTCTAATTCACCAAACATTGGTGAACTAAAAGAAGCTCCGACCTCTTTAGCAAAAGAAGGTGAAGTGGGCGAAACTAAAACGTCATATTTTTTAAACAATTCTTTGTAATTATTTAAATAAAGAGTGCGTACTTTTTGTGCTAAGTTGTAGTAACGATCAGCATAACCTTTAGTTAAAGTAAAAGTACCAAGCATGATGCGTCTCTTACCCTCGTCTCCAAAATTAGAACGATCTTTGCCATAGCGAATACCATCATAACGAGCCAAATTACTACTCACTTCAGCTCTCTGCACCACGGTATAAACGCCAATAGCATGATGAGGATCCATGGCTTGAACAATATCTATCTCTGCTCCCATTTCTTTGAGAATATTTAGTTCTTTCAGAAGTTTTTCGTTAGTTTCAGCAATTTCTTTAACATCTTGATAAATGACGCCAATTTTCATGCCTTTGATATTAAGACCCAAAAAACTGGTAAAATCAGGAGCTTTTTCTGGATTACTGGTACCATCTTTTTCGTCTGGTCCCGCAAAGGTATTGAGTAAGATACAAGCATCTTCGACAGTTTTAGCAATTGGCCCTGGACTATCAGTAGAAGAAGCCATAGCAACTACACCAAAACGACTGACTCTACCATAAGTTGGTTTTAAACCAACAGCGCCACACCAAGCAGCGGGCTGTCTGATAGATCCAGCTGTTTCACTACCAATAGCAGAGATAGCCAAATCTCCAGCTATGGCAGCGGCACTACCACCAGAAGATCCTCCGGGTAGATGTTTAGGATTGCGAGGGTTGAGGGTACGACCATAATCACTGGTTTCTGTAGAAGAACCATGTGCCCAAGCATCCATGTTAGTTTTGCCATAAATGACTCCACCATTTTCTTTTAATCTTTTAGTAACAGTAGATTCATATTGAGGTAAAAAACCATCTAAAACTTTAGAAGAAGCGGTAGTGGGTAAACCTTTGGTACAAAAATTATCTTTGACAGCAATTGGTAAACCACGAAGTGGTTTATCTTTAACTTCTTTGGCTTTTTTTAAAGCCTCATCATCAACGCTTAAATAAATATTTAACTCTTTATTTTTTTCTTGATAAGCCACATCTAAATCATGATAAATTTCTTCAAGAGTGACTTCTTTCTTATCTAAAGCATCAATGCTTTCTTTAAGAGTCAATTCATTTAATTTCATCTTTAATTATCCTTATTATGTAAAACATATGGTACGACAAAATAACCATTATGAGTTTTATGAGCATTAGCCAAAGCTTCTTTTTGAGAAAAACTTTGTTCTTCTTTAACAATATCTTCACGAAAAACATTTTTAAAGCCAGTGACCTGATGAGTAATTTCCACTTTAGAAACACTAGCTTTTTTTAATTGATCCACTACTTGTAGAGTTTCGCTAAAATCATCAGCTAATTTGATACTTTCTTCTTCTCCAACAGGAATATTGGCTAATTGAGCAATGTGTTTTACTTGAGTATTATTGACTGACATCGTTGCTTAGTTTAGCACATTCTCGAGTTTAAATCGCTCTCATTTCTTGAAGTGCTTTAATTCTTTCCTCGACAGGCGGGTGAGTATTAAAAAGTTTGGCAAAAGCATGAGTTCTCTTAGTGTTTTTAAGTGGATTACTTATGTACAAGTGAGCGGTGGCGTTATTGGCGACTTCCAGTGGCTCAGTATCTTGACTAATTTTACTCAAAGCCTTAATAAGTCCTTGAGGATTTTTAGTTATACTAGCTCCACTTGCATCAGCTAAAAATTCTCTACGACGAGAAATAGCTAGTTGAATTAATTGAGCAATAATTGGTGAAAGAATAGCTAAAATTACCGCCACGATGGCAATGATGGCTCCCAATTGCCCATTATTATCATTATCTCTTTTTCTATTACCACCCCAAAAGGACATTCTCATCATCCAATCAGCTAGCAAAGCAATCAATCCAACTAAAACAGACACAACAGACATAAGTAAAATATCGTAATTTTTAACGTGACTCATTTCATGAGCGACTACGGCTTCAACTTCGCTACGATTTAAACGACTTAACAAGCCAGTGGTAGCACAAATCACAGCGTGCTCAGGATTACGACCTGTGGCAAAGGCATTCATGGCGCTGTCTTCAATTATGTAAAGTTTGGGTATGGGCATTTTTTGTCCTAAACAAATATTTTCCGTGACAGTATAAAAATCAAAAAATTCTTTTCTGTTAGCTTCTTTCGCTCCAGAAATACCAAGAATGATTTTGTCTGAGAAAAAATAACTGAAGAAAGAAGTTGCTCCAGAAAAAATTAAAGCCCAAGCCACAATGTCTAAGGAATAACCAAAACCTTCTGCCATCAGATAAGAAGCTCCTACGATGAAAGCAATAAAAACAAAGATGATAAAGAAAGATCGTTGCTTGTTTTGCGCAACTAACTGATAGTGAGTCATAAACTTAGAGGTTTACTTTGGGGCTTTTTTCCTCTTCGCTACTGACTTCCATGTGAGCTCCAGTAGTTGAAGTGACAATGCCTTTTTCTTCTTGAAAACCGAATAATTTAGCAATTAAGTTAGAAGGAAAAACAACTAATTTTTCATTGAAACTTTGAGATAAATCAATTACGCTACGACGTGCATAAGTCAATTTATCTGCAGTATCAGTCAATTCATCCATGAATTTAGTAATAGCTTCATTGGCTTTTAATTCTGGATTACTTTCCACCACTACTTGAATTTGTGGAATTAAATTTTGAATTTTAGCTACTGCTTGATCAATGTCTTTAGCTGAACCAGAGGCATCAGCTTTAGCGACTGATTGACGAGCTTCAGTTAACATTTTGTAAATGCCTTGTTCATGTTTAAGCTGACCTTTAACAGCAACTTCTAAATTAGGAATAAGACCTGCCTGGCGCTTCAATTGATTGCCGATTTCTTGAATACTGGCTTTAATTTGAGTTCTGAGAGTTTGTAGAGAATTGTAGATTCCAATCACGTAGAAGAAAACTACAGCTAAAACAATTAAGACGATTATCATAATGTCCTTTTTTATATATTAATGAGTTTTTATTGTAGCATTTTTGTGCAAATTTGTCTTCTTTTTTATATCTAAAATAACTGCTGACAAAGAAAGCATTTTTGTTTATAATAAGAACTTCGAGAAGAGGCCTCGTGGTGTAGTGGTTAACATGTCTCCCTGTCACGGAGAAGATCGTCGGTTCGATCCCGATCGAGGTCGCCAAAATATTTATGCCAAGATTCTCTGAGCCATTGCCAAAATCATATAATCAAAAATTTTATGATGAATTAATCGAAGAGGGTCATTCTCATCTTGATGCTGTTAAAATTGCTTCTACCGAAATGGATGGTGCTGATGAAAACTCAGATGGGACTATTAATTCCAAACAAACGGCTTGCAATGTTTTGCGTTATGCAGAAACATTGGCTCCTTCCACCGAAGCTCAACAAGCTGGCCGTATAGCCAAAGAAGCAGCAGAAGCAGAAGCAAAAAAATTAGGTTTTCCTGACTTAAAAACTTACTATCAAAGCCTAGGCTTAGATACAGAAGACATCTAGATTATTTAAAGTGAAGATAGCCATCCAAAAATAGTTAAAAGAAATATTCTTTTTTCTTCTTTACTTATTTTTTTACAAAGTTCTTTAATTTGGTTTCCCGTCATTACGGTGTAGTTTTCAATTCCAGCAGCTTCAACTACTCTTTTTTGGGCCATTTTATGTGTATTTTGACCAGCTTGCAAAGGCTGCCAAAACAGCCCAACTGCGTAT
>CAZFIY010000050.1:0-4341 GCA_964519685.1 uncultured Pseudomonadales bacterium | reverse complement strand
ACTTTCATTGTAATAAAATGCAGGAGTAAAACCACCTCCGCTAGGAGTTGGGGCCAAACTATAACCAAACCCTGGATAAGTTGAGGCATCTGTCCAATCAGCTGCTGCAATGTGACTGGCTCCAGTCACACTAGCGTCAACGATACAAGTAATACTAGCTGATCCGTCAGTCGCGCAAGCATTTGCTTCACGTCCAACCTGATCATTTTCAGCTGCCGTAACTGAATAGCCACCAATAGCATTAGTGGTCACCGTCAATCTCTGAGCAGCATTAGTAAAAGTGCCAACAATCAAATCACCAAATGGAACAGTTAGCGCAGTAGTTGATACGTCAGTACTAATTCCACAAACACTAGTAGAATCAGGCAAGCCAGCGATGGTAAAAGTAATCTGTGGAGCAATATAAGCAGAAACTTTGACTGCATCTACTACACCAATTTTAGTAACAGTTTGATCAATTACCACATCAGAACTATCTAAATGTTGAATAATGACGGTATAGGTATCTGCTTGGCCCAAGGTGTGATTATTAGTGTCTGTCTTTGGCGCTGGATTAATCAAGTTAGAAATTACAAACGGATCTGCATCGGTGCCATCGAAGTCCGTACCAACTTCTCCCAAGCCACTATAACTACAAACAAAAGAATGATAGGGAACAGTATCAATCACTATAGTTGAAGTATCTGCAGGAGTACTAGTGGCTGTAAAAGTACCATAGGCAGTTATAGTAGGACAAGTAATCGAGGCTGGAGTAGCAGATCCAAAGTCAAAACCACCTGTGTCTGGAATATCATTGTGATCACTACCATCGACAGCCACGGCTGGTACTAAAATGCGAAAAGAACCAGCATTTAAAGCACTAATGGTTTTTAAGCGCACGGTCAGAGAAGAAGTTTGCGAAGAATAAACAGTAGCATCGTCAGTAATATCACTAACATCTAAGCCAGCAGTGAGATTGAAGGTGTTGTCGTTTGTGTCATCAATGGTTGTAGCTACCGTATAAACACTATCATTAATTGTGACATCATCACGATTTTGTAACTGTAAAACCGATTCAGATGGATAGTTAGTAGTATCAATCGTTACCAAAGAAGAACCAGTAGTTTGTGCACCTTCTAGTGCACTTAAAAAAGACAGCCTAGCATTATTAAGCGTAGCTGATGTGTTTTCAAATTCGCCAGAAAAAACAACGTATTTCTTAGCAAAAATAAAAACCAAAAATAATAAGGGGAATACAAACAAATATTTTTTCAACTTCATAATCTTGATTTAAGAATAACTTACTTTGACTCCTCTAGTCAACTAGGGCTTTTTAGAAGAATGAGTAAAAGTTTTTTTAAGTAAAGTAAAGAACCAATAGAGAAGTGGTAAAAAAATCGCAATCAACAAAATAGAAAAAGGTAAAACAACAATTCTTTTTTGCAAAAAATCATCACCAACTTTGAGTTCTAAATCATAGGCACCAATTAAAAATCCTTTTTTGTAAAAGAACTTATCGCGTAACTTTTCATTGATGAACTTAGCTTTTTTAGCTTCATAATCTTCGCCATTGGCAAGAGCAACTGCTTTGGCTTCCTCCATTTTTTCTAAAGTTTTTAAATCTTCTTCCGCCATGGCTCTAACCAGTCTTCTGTTGCCAGCCAAAACCATATCTGGATACAATTCATAAGTCTCTACATTTTGATTAGGCCAATGACTGATTTTAATGTGACCCTCAATAGGAGTAGCATTAACGCCGATGTTCTTAACCAAAGCTGAAAAACTAAATCCCACAAAACTGTCGGCGATTTTTGGTAAAAAGAACTGTTCAATACTCAACTCGCCACGATTTTGATCATCGGCGCTCACCAACAAAACCACATTGCTTGCCACCACCGCTGAAACTAGAGTGTTTTCGTTAGCTACACTACTATAAGACAGTTGTTTGGTTTGAAACAAAATCGACAAATAATGTTCTTGATATCTCGCTTCCGAGGGTAGAGCAATCACAAAATTCAAAGGTTTTTCTTCACCAGGTTTAAGCAAAAAGCTTTTGCCCCATTTATCTGGATCACCATCAAGATTTAAATAATTAAAATCACTTTTTTGTTCCAAAATTACCAAACCAGTCTTGTCATCGCTATGAAAATCTACTAATGCAGGAGTAATTTCTAGGGTGTAAAGACCACTATTACTAATTTTGATTTGATGATTGATACCAGCCCCTGGTTTCACTGATAAATAAGCTACTGGGGGATAAATTTTTAGATCCAAAGCTGACGCTGCGAAAGTCTTTCGCTGAAAGCTTGCTAGTAAAAGAAAAAATAAAAAACTAATTACAAATTTTTTCATATTTATTAAGTGGCTAATATCCGGGCACTGCAACAAAAACAATGCTAGTTTGATAATTACCTGCAGCTTGATCACCAGACATAGCTGCTTTATAAGTCACAGTTGCCTCATTGTTTAGAGCAACATTATTAGAACCCATAATCAATTGCATACTTTCTCCAGCCTCATTATTGGCAAACTGGCGAAAATAGTTACTATTGATAAAATCATCGGCCACGTCATCATCGCCAATGTTAAAACTATAACCAGGAGTGCTTGAGTTTGGCAATACCTTGGCAGTGACATTAAAACCAAAACCGGGATTGTTTGGATTATTCCAGATACCAGCAGTACTTTCATCACAACCCGCATCACAATTAGTGTCGCTAATATCAGTCGTTGAGCCAGGTGAATCAACACTAATATGTCTGAGTGGATGATTCTCAAAAACATATACACTGTAACCACTGGCTCCATTAGTAGTTACGCTGATGTCGTGAGAATCGGTTTTAAAACTACCAGGAAATAATTCACCCAACTCAATACTTAATTTAGAAATACTAAAGAAAAAATAATCAATTTGATAAACATATTGAAAACCACTGCCGATAAAGTAGTTGCTACTGCCATACTGACCATAAGGTCCAGACGCTAAACCACCCATGGTATCCGAGAGAATATAAGTATCTCCATCTCTCCTGCCAGAACCCATGTTGAAATTGCCAAACTGAATTTTATAAGAATCGGATTTCATTTCCTCTGCAAAAGCCTGTCTGGGGAAAACATCAAAAAACAACAAAGAAAACAATAATAATAGAGCCAAGAAAAAAACTTTAACTTTCATCTTCTTTTTGAATTAAAACTTCAGTTTCCACTTCTTTAATAAGCACTTCCATTTTTTGATTTTCCTCATCCTCCAGCGATTTTGCTTTGGGGGAGTGTTGAACATCGTTTTGATCAATTTGACGTAATAAAATATTTAAATCTTGTTTCAAAATTTGCACCTCAGAATTAATAGCTATTTTATTCTTCTCAGGGAAGCTGAGTAAAAACTCCAGCATTGGCAAACGTCTGTTAATTAAAGATGTTACAAAATCAGCCACAGCCTGATCATCGCGCTTAGCTCGATTTAATTCTCGATTCTGTGCATCCACCAGGAGGTGATTACTATAAGCTTTCTCGTACTGACTTTTGGCAAAAAGATAAAAAACAGTCACAATTGGTAAAGCAATTAAATTAGAGAGTTCAGCCATGGATAATACAAAATTATTACTACTGGCAATACTCAGACTAAAATGAAAAACCATAATTTCCAAAGCTAACAATAAAGAGGTTTTGGTGGGCGCAGCTAAAGCGATAAAAAAAAGCTCAACGAAAGTAATAGCAAAAAAAGGTGAAGCTAATGAGCCACTAGTTCCTGTTAACAACAAAAAAGCAAAGTTAATTAAAGCTAAATTAGCTGATGAACTGTCTGGTAAAATTAAATAAAAACGCCCTTTTTGTCTTTTTTGTAAAATCAAATATAAAGCGCTACAAAGGGCAAAAACCTGCAGAGAGTAGTGTTTTAAAAAGGGCACTTGCAGATACAAATAAGCCGCTAAAACACTCATGGTCAATAGAATGGCGTGCTTAATACTACTCATACTAAAAAGTATAGAGTAAATCCCGCAGATTGACTATTGTCTTTTAGAGAGCTTGCCCTTAAAATAACTCCCACTTCACAATTTTGTTCTTATGGAATAAAATTCTTCAGCGTCTAGAGGAAGTACGAGAAACAAGAAAGTTTTTCTTTCTTTTTTTTGTCTGCTAGAGCAAATTGATCTTTAACAAGTAAACAGCCAATTGGAAATAAATATAGTGATAGAAAGTGTGCAAGGATTTTTCCTTTTTAGGAAAAGTCCGTCAATTTTTTAGTAAATTTGGCTTTTAGTGATGATTTCACTAAAAGTTTTTTAGAGCTAAATCAAACTTTTTTAAGAGTTTGATCCTGGCTCAGGATGAATGCTGGCGGTGTGCCTTAAGCATGCAAGT
>CAZFIY010000049.1:0-4599 GCA_964519685.1 uncultured Pseudomonadales bacterium | reverse complement strand
AGATATCCTATAACTTGTAATTAAAGTGACTAGCTGTTATAATGCCTGTTCGTAGTTAAAATAATTCAATTGGTTTGAGCACGCAAAAAATATTTGCTTCTTGTCTTTGACCGCTGAAAGACTAAAGAAAGAAGTAAATATGTATCGAAATAATCGTCGTCGTTCTAATTCCAATTTTTCAAATAGAAACAATGGCAATAGAAATCGTGGAGGTGGTGGCAGAAGAAAAATCGCCAGCTTCGATCCTTCTATGTTTATTCAGAAAGCTACTGTCGATGAACAAATAGAATCGACTGTAGAACAATATCAAAATCAACATGCTTTTGCTGATTTTGCCGTTAATGAACAAATTAAGGTTAATCTAGCCGCCAAAGGCTATTTAACCCCTACTCCAATCCAAGATCAAATCATTCCTCATATTGTGGAAGGAAGAGATGTAGTGGGCATTGCTAATACTGGCACAGGTAAAACTGCTGCTTTCCTGATTCCTTTAATTGATAAAGCATTGAAAAATCAAAACACTAGAGTACTTGTAGTCACTCCTACTCGTGAATTAGCCCTGCAAATTAGAGATGAATTAATCACTTTTAGTCACAACTTACCAATCTTTTCTACGATTTGTATTGGTGGTTCTTCAATTACTCGTCAAATCGAGCGTTTACAGAGAAAACCAAATTTTATCATTGGTACCCCAGGTCGTTTAAAAGATTTAAGTCAAAGAAGAAAAATCAATTTTGTGCATTTTGACACTATCGTTTTAGACGAAGTGGACCGCATGCTAGACATGGGCTTTGTCCATGATATGGAAGCTATTATCAGTCAATTGCCAGAGAAAAGACAATCTTTGTTCTTCTCTGCTACCACTGACAAAAAAGTAGAAAACATCATGCAAGGTTTCCTTAAAAATCCTGTTCACGTCGTCATTAAATCAACAGAAAATAAAATCAATATCGATCAAGACGTGGTTAGACTCAAAGGCAGAGTTAAGGTAGAAGTTTTGCACGACTTATTAAATCAAAAAGAATTTCAAAAAGTACTCGTTTTTGGTCGTACTAAATTCGGCATGGAAAGACTTAGTAGAGAGTTAGATAACAGGGGATTTAAAGTCGCTTCAATTCATGGTAATAAAACTCAAGGTCAAAGACAAAAAGCTTTACAACAATTTCGTGAAGATCGCGTGCAAGTTTTGCTAGCTACTGATGTGGTTTCACGCGGTTTAGATATTAATAATGTCACTCACGTCATTAACTATGATTTGCCAGAAACTTATGCCGATTATGTCCATCGTATTGGTCGCACTGGTCGTGCTGAAAAAAGCGGTGTAGCTTTGACTTTTGTAGATTAAACTTTCATAATGGATTTATGAAAAATCCTGCCAAATTTGCCATATCTGTTATTGGTTGTGAATTAGTGGGTATTTTAGGTACTCCTTTTACCGCCGCTGCTATTCCAGTCTGGTATGCCACACTTAATAAGCCTTTTTTCGCTCCACCCAACTGGTTATTTGGACCAGCCTGGACACTTTTGTATTTTTTAATGGGTGTTTCCTTTTATTTAATTTGGAAACAAAATACTAAGAAGAAAAAAGTTCAGATCGCTCTAAAAATCTTTTTAGCTCAATTATTCTTAAATTTTATCTGGTCACCTTTATTTTTTGGTCTTAAATCTCCACTGTTGGGACTGATTACCATCATTGTTTTGTGGGCGCTCATAATCGCAACTATTTACAAATTTTATCCGCTTTCCAAATGGGCGGCTTATCTACTGATTCCTTATTTGTTGTGGGTAACTTTTGCGACAACTCTCAACGGAGCAATATTGTTTTTAAATTAACAACAATATTTTTATTGATCCAATAAAATTAAAAATCCTGATAAATTAGCATATTTTTGTTTCAAATTTTGAATTCTTTCTTTGGGGATCTTGCTTAAAAAATTGAGTGATTTTTCCTCTCCTTCCCCAAGAGCACGCAAGAAAATTAAAAAATCTTTTGCATTTTCTAAATTTAGTTTACTTGGATCTATTTCTTGAGTTTCTTTAAGACTATCCATTTCACGATTAAACCATTCGTGTCCTGGCGTTCCTGTGTTAATGGAGTGAATGCGACGCAAATCTTTGTCACGCTCACTTTCAATGCTCATGTTGATATTATATCAACTAGTTTTCACCTAGACAAAGACATTTAAATCTGCAAGGATAAATACATGTCTCAAAAAATTTTCCAAACCCCATTCTTCATCGATGACGAAGCTTTGAAAAAAATGAAGCTCGTAGCAGTCGCCTATTCTCATGTAGAACGAGACGATTTCCCGACACAAGGTGCCTATGAAGCAGAAGTAGAAGTAGAAGATCGCGCTGAAGAGGTCATTGCAGAAGTAGCTAAACTTGGCATCGCTGTCAAAGGTTACGCAGCTAACCAATATTTTTTGACTAATATTCTCGTCGATAAACCCGATCTAGTACTTAATCTCGTCGACACCGTCAGAGGCAAAGAAAGACTTCAACCAGCCGTTCCTGGAGCATTAGAGCTTTCTGATGTTAAATACACTGGAGCTGGTCTGAAGGGTTTGGTTTTAGGCAACGACAGACATATGTTTAAACAAATGTTAATTGCTCATGATATTCCCACTCCGGCTTATAAATTTATCAAAGACATGCGTTCTAAAATTCCTGCTGACTTGGGTTTGCCATTAATCATCAAGCTTAATGAAAGCGGTGGAAGTGTTGGCATTGATAATAAAGCAGTTAAAGAAACGGTTGATGCTGCTACCAAAAAAATCGCTAAAATGTTAGAGGCTTACAAAATTCCAGTAATTGCTGAACAATTCATTGATGGTCCTGAAATTACAGCCGTCGCTTATGATGACGGTCACAAAAAACACGTTTTATTAGCTCAAAAAGTATTTCGTCTCAAACCAGATGGTAAGCACGATTTTACTAGTTTAGAAAGTTACGACGATGTTAAATCATATTATTACAAAATTCCTAGCCAAGATGTCATTGATCGCGTCACTCCTTTAGTTTTGCGTTCCTTTGAAACATTAGATTATCGTGATTACGCCAAGTTTGACATTCGTTATAATGAAGAGACTAAAACAGCTTACTTTATCGACTGTAATCCAAATACGGCCTTGGGACCAGATAAAGGTTTGCCGATGACAGAAGTACTTTATACTCATAACATCGAATTTACACATTTACTCAAGAGTCTATTGTGTAAATATGCTGAGAAAATTTAATCTTTATGCAAATACACCAAATCACTCAAATTTCTGAGTCGCATTGTGGAGCAGCAGTTTTGCAAATGCTACTAGAAAGCATGGGTGTTACCACTAGTCAACAAACTATCGTCGAAGCAGCTAGGGCCGAAAACACCATTGATGAACATGGCATGCGTATCGATCAAATTGCAGTCGCCTGCAATCGTATCGCCCCTCACTTAACTTTTTGGTACAAATACTATTCTTCTGTAGAAGACATTAAGTATCTCTTGCAAAGAGAAATTGCTATCGGCGTTGAATGGCAAGGTTTGTTCTATCAATCACTTGAAGAAGAAGAAAGAGAAGGTAAAGAAGAAGCAGATTATGGACATTACAGTATTATTTCTTTTTATGATGAAGAGCTCCAACAGCTAGTACTGGTCGATCCTTACAAAGACTTTGCCAATCAAAATCGAGTTTTCGACTTAGATGTTTTTCTAGAGCGCTGGTGGGACACTAATGAGATTATTGACCGCTACACTACTAGAAAAGAAATTGTTGAAGACAATCGCCTGCTTTTCTTCATTACTGACTCCGCAGAAGAGATGCCTGAAGAAATGGGCTTCAAACAATTTAATGCCATTCAAAGCGATTAAAATCTCCACATCCAAGAAATGATGTTAGTTCCTCCGTTAGCTAAATCAATAGCTTTTCTCAACTCGTACTGACTAATCATTTCATCTAGTGGCTCTCTGTCTGGAATGTTGCCAGTGTAATGTTTTTGCAAAGTAGCCAAGGCCTTATGATCTCCAAATTGACCCAAAGCCCAAATAGCGTGATTTCTGGTGCGGTAACCTTGTTTTTCATCATCCAAAGTCATGATTAGAGCATCCACACAATCAGTTTGTTGATATTCCCATTTAGCCTCTTGGCATAATCTTTTAGCTTCGTGACCAATCCATATTCCAGTAATCATAAAGAAAAGACAAAAGATACTAACACCAATTGCTATTAAATAAAGCACTTTGTTTTTGATATTCTTAATTTTCATCTTTGTTTCCTTCCTCCAAAAAAATATCTTCTACTTGAACTTTAAATAATCGAGAAATTTTAAAAGCTAAAGTTAGAGAAGGAAGATATTTATCACTTTCAATAGCAATCACCGTTTGACGACTTACTCCAATTGATTCAGCCAATTGTTCTTGAGTCAAATCATGCATCGCTCGATAAACTTTAAGCTTATTATTCATCTCCATTTCCTCCATATTTTTTATTGAAAAAGTAATAAGTCACAGCATAAAGAGCAATTAAAAATAAAGTCAAATAAGCAAAAACTATGCCCAAGGATTCAATAAATAGCCATTCACCTTTACTAAAAACAGTAAAACCACCTTGAGCA
>CAZFIY010000048.1:0-4745 GCA_964519685.1 uncultured Pseudomonadales bacterium | reverse complement strand
ATTTAAAAACCCGCTTGAAAGAGCGGGTTTTTTAATCGAATTAAAGCTTCTTCGCCTTTATCTTCGCCTTGATCACAAAATCCCACTGGTCGCCATCGCTGGTATCGAAGCTAGTGGAATTAGTCAAAGCATGATAATTCACCAAGTGGTTACTCAAGGTTTCTTCTAGTTCTTTTTTTTGTTGGTTAAGTTCTGCCACGTCAATTTTAAGAGAGGTGGACTGAGGGTCATTTTGCAACTGAGTGCGACGCTCTTTCATGGCCTGAGTGTGTTTTTCGACTTCTTCACGAGCCTCTGTTAGCTGGATGTCATTGTCAAAAACATTTTTAAGACTCTGGCGTTTTTCTTTGAGCTCGCCATCAATACGAGTCAATTCACGAGCATGCTTTTCGATTAAATTATTAAGAGAAGTGAGAGTTTCAGCTAGTTCGTTGGATTGTTTGATTTCGTCATCAGCGTCAGTACTTTCACTAGATTTACTGGCCTGGCTGAGGGCATCCAAAGCTAGTTCGTCACTAGCACTAATTTGTTTTTGATCGTCTGGCATAAAATCTTACCTTTCAGATCACAGATTAGCAAAATTTCGCGGTATAATAAAGGGGAAGAATGTGGCAGGACAATGGATCTTGGTTCGCCAGGATAGGAAAGTCCGGACAACAGCAGTAGTAGGGTGCCTGGTGAAAATCAGGGATTGTTAAATAAGAGTAGCGATACTAACTATTTGGCAAGCCAGTTTAGAGCAACAGAGACGAGCCGAGTAGCGTCGGGTGAAACGATCAAGCTTTTGGATATTTCACCAAAAGTGAAATGGCAATCCTCCCCGTTGCGAGTCACGATCTTGACCCAATTGGTACTACTCCCTTATGGTCATAATGTTGACGCATCAGATAAATCATTGTCGAGAAACAGAATCCGGCTTACTAACCACATTCTTCATTTTTTTAAATTAGTCGCCGCCAAATCGGCTACTAACTAAATAAAAAAATCCCGATAACTAAAGGCTTCTAAGACATCTGTTTTTTGAATAGTGTCTTTTTGTGCTAAATCAGCAATGGTTCTGGCTACTTTGAAAATCTTGAAATATCCTCGAGTTGAAAGTTTCTTATAATTCGCCATCAAATCTAACATTTGCTTGGCTGCCGACTCTATTTGACAGAGAGATAAAACTGCCTGTGAATCTAACTGCGCATTACTGCTATAAGGTGTAGCTAAATAGCGTTTTTGCGCGAAATTAACCGCCTCTGTAACTCGTTTTTTAATTGAACTAGAACTTTCCGCTTGTTTAGTCGCCAAAGTAGAAATCTCCACTGCTTCAATCCTCAACATTAAGTCAATTCTGTCCAGAATCGGACCAGAAAATCTAGCTTGATAGCGTTTTAAATCATGCGGAGTACAACGACAAGTTTGTTGGCTGCCAGCAAAACCACATGGACAAGGGTTGCTGGCAGCCACTAAACTAAAATTAGCTGGATAAACGCATCTTTGTTTGCCACCACTAATTTCAATGACACCGGTTTCAAGTGGTTGGCGCAACATTTCGATTAATTGATGTTTAAATTCAGCAAATTCGTCCAAAAATAAAACGCCTCTGTGAGCCAAGCTAATTTCTCCTGGAGTTTGATAAAATCCGCCACCAATCAAAGCCACCTTTGCAATGCTCTGATGAGGCGAACGAAAAGGGCGACGTGTCAGTAAAGAATTTTTAAGTAAGCCACACAGAGAATAAATGCGATTAATTTCTAAAAATTCTTCTTCACTTAAATCTGGCAAAATCGATAATAAAGCCTGCGCTAACAAACTTTTGCCAGAACCCGGCGAACCAAACATTAGTAAATTATGTCGACCAGCCGCCACAATTTCTAAAGCTTTTTTAGCCTGATTTTGCCCAAAAATATGAGCGAAATCAATCTGTTGGTTTAACTCTGATGAAACCTGTAATCGATAGACCGCTTTTTTAAGTTGTAGTTGCCCACGAGAGAAAGCTAAAAATTCTTGCAGCGACACTAAAGGATAAAAATCCAACTCTTTGATATCTGGCAACTCACCTAAATTGGCTCGGGGGAAATAAATTTGTTTAAAACCTAATTCTCTGGCGGCTAAAGCAATAGAAACAAAACCTTTAATCTTGCGCAAGCGTCCATCAAGAGCCAACTCACCTAAAAACAAAGCCTGATCTGTTTTAAATTTTACTTCACCATAAAGTTGCAGCATTGCCACCGCAATCGCTAGCTCCACACTACTACTTTTTTTATCCAAATCAGCTGGCGCTAAATTGACCAAAGTTTTTTTGGGTCTAATTCTAATCCCACACTGTGAAAGCGCAGCGGTAATTCTTTCTCTGGATTCATCAATTACTCGATTGGCTAAGCCAATGATGATAAAAGCAGGTTTGCCAAAAATAGTCTTAATTTCCACTTCAATTTTGATAGTTTCAAGACCTTTATTGACCGCACTAAAAACTCGATTAGGCATAGACTCATAAAAATTGTAATTTGCTGAAGTTACAAGAAGTGTATAAAAAATCAAACATCTGTTATCATAATGGGGTAATGCCAAGTGAATTAATTTATCGCCTCAAGAGACCTTATCATTTTTTCAAAACTGGTCTCGCCAAGGGCTTACCCGCTCTTATTAAATTTAGATTTCCCAACAGAAAACTCAAGATCATTGCTATCACCGGTACTGATGGTAAAACTACTTCCTCTACTTTGCTTTATCACGTCCTTCGAGAAAGTGGTAAAAAAGTCGCTCTAATTTCTACGGTTGCTGCTTATATCGATGGCGAAAAATTTGAAACTGGTTTTCACGTCACTAGCCCCAGTCCAGATCAACTTTTTTCATTCATGAAAAAAATGTTGCAAAAAGAAACTGAGTATTTAGTTTTAGAATTTACTTCTCAAGGCGCCTATCAACATCGCTTATTTGGAATTAAACCCCTGATTGCAGGAGTAACTAATATCGATCAAGACCATTTTGACTATCATCTCAATTACCAAAATTACTTAGAGGCTAAAGCAACTGTTTTAAAAAAAGCAAAAACTGTAGTTTTAAATGCTGACGATCAATCATATTATCGCCTCAAAAAGTTTTTCCCGAACCAAAAATATCATGTTCTAGAATATAGCCAAGAAAACAAGTTGACTAGTAAAATTGAAAAAGCCATTAAAGAACGTTTTCCAGAGGCTTTTAACCAAAATAATGCTCGTCTGGTCAGCACTATTGCGCTAGAGCTAGGCCTTGATAAAGATCAAATCAGTCAATCATTAATTAGTTTTGAAGGAGTACCAGGCAGAATGCAATTTATTGAAAATAATAAAAACTTTAAGGTAGTGGTTGATTTTGCTCACACTCCGCAAGGTTTACGTAGCGCTCTAACAGCAATGCGTGTGATTATGAAGAAGGAGCAAATGACTGGTAGATTAATCGCAGTTTATGGTTGCGCTGGCTTGCGTGATGCTATCAAAAGACCAATGATGGGGCAAATTGGCGTCGAACTCGCTGACCTGTTGGTTTTTACCGCCGAAGATCCACGTACTGAGGATGTTTGGTCGATTATTCGCCAAATGAAAGAAGCTCTTACAGAGGGTCATAACAAAATTGTATCTATCCCAGATCGCCAAGAAGCGATTGCTTTTGCCATTCAAAAATTAGCCAAAAGAGGCGATTTAGTCGCTATTTTTGGCAAAGGACCAGAATGTAGTATGTGCTACGGCACCACCGAAATTCTCTGGAGTGATGAAAAGGCAGTTAAAAAGGCTTTGCAATAATATGGCATTACTCGATGCACAAAGTTTTTATTTAGTTGGTATCAAGGGAGTCGCTATGACTTCCATCGCTCAATGTTTGTTGGACGCAGGCAAAACGGTTCGCGGTTCCGACATTGAAGAAGATTTTGTAACCGAGCCGATCCTCAGTCGTTTGGCGATAAAAATTGATGAGATTAGTAACATTCCAGATTTTGCCCAAGAAAAAATTGATGCAGTTGTTTATACCGCTGCCCATCAAGGCATTGATAACCCTCAAGTCCAAGCTGCCCTGCAAGCTGGCATTCCTGTTTACACCCAAGCTCAAGCTCTGGCCGAATTTTTTAATCAAAAAGACGGCGTCGCTGTTTGTGGAGTAGGGGGCAAAAGTAGTGTTTCAGCAATGATTACCTTCGTCTTAGATCAGCTAACTCCGCAGGAACTTTCTTTTTCCGTGGGAGTGGGTGAGATCATCGGTATGCCAAGAACTGGCCAGTGGAAAAACGAGGCTAAGTATTTCGTCGCTGAGGCAGATGAATATGTCATCGACCCTCACGCCAGAGAAAAAGGTCAAGCATTCACTCCCAGATTTGCTTTTCTTGAGCCTTTCGCCACCGTTTGCACTAATCTTAAATATGATCACCCCGATGTTTACGCAAGTTTTGAAGATACCAAAACAACCTTCGCTAAATTTTTCAGTCAAATTAAAAGCAATGGTCATCTAATTATCAATGGCGATAATCAAGAATTAGTTCAACTCGCTAGAGAACTCGGTCGCCCTGACCTAAAAATCACTACTTTTGGCGAAAGTGAGGCTTGCGATTTCAGACTACAAGACTTTAATTTTACTCTACAAGTCCCAGGTAATTTTAATTTAATGAATGCCCTCGCGGCCTTGGCTTGTTTAGTGCAACTGGGTTTTGAAAGTGAGCAAATAGTCACCGCTCTAAATCAATTTAAATCTACCAAACGCCGTTTCGAATTAGTCAAAAAAGATGAACA
>CAZFIY010000047.1:2759-5046 GCA_964519685.1 uncultured Pseudomonadales bacterium | reverse complement strand
TCCATCACTATTGGTTTTTTGCCAGCAGTTTGACGATCACCAGAGACAGCATCTTGAGCTTCTGCCACGGTCATTCTAACTTTAGGTGGCAAAATCACTCCAATCACTTGCTCCTCGTAAATAGTTAAATAAACTTTAATTTCAGAAGTTAGCATCTGCACTTTGTCGCCCAAAATATGTTTTGGCACAGATAATTGTTCATAAGAACGTGGATCCATGAAAACAACTTCGTTGCCATCTAAATACAAAAATTGCATTTCTTTGGTTTCGACATCTAATTCTTCAACGTTGTCATGAGACTTAAAATTAAATTCCAAATTAGCGCCATTACGCATATCGCGCATTTTAACTCTAGTAAAAGCAGAACCTTTTCCAGGAGAAACAAACTGGGTTTTAATTACATAATGAGGAAGGTCTTTATGTAAAATATAAATACCTTTTTTGATGTTGCCGGCTTTAATGGTTGACATAGATCAGGCTATTTTACGCCAGGCGTATCATTTTAGTCAAGAAAGAGCTCACTCATAGGAAAAAGTAAAATTTCATCTATATCGTCCACGTCTGCAAAAAACATAATCAGTCTATCGATGCCAACTGCCATTCCACTACATTCTGGTAAACCAGACTCCAAAGCATTGAGAAAATCTTGATCTATTTTTTGCTCTGGTTTATTTAGTTCATGACGCAAAGCTAAATCTTTTTTCAAACCTTGTTCTTGCAAGTGAGCATCGATTAATTCTCCAAAAGCATTGCCCAATTCTATGCCAGCTAAATAAATTTCAAAACGCTCCGCAAAGCGAGAGTCATCTGTTTTACGCTTGGCGAGTGCAGATTGAGTAGCCGGATAATCATAAACAATTATTGGTTGATCAAATTCAGCTAATTTTGGTTCAATTTCATTTAAAAACAATTGATTGTAAAGTTCTTCCCAAGCTAAATCATCAGATAAAGTAACTAAACCAGATAAATCATAGCCAAGCGTGTTTGCTTTTTGACGTAAAATTTCTAAATTAAATAGTTCATTTGTGTTTAAATTTAGATATTTTTGAAATAATTCCGCTACGCTAAATCTTGGATATGGAGAGCTTAAATTAAAAGTTCTATCTTGATAAATAAAATGTTTAGGATCAAGATTTAAACTTGTACAAATAAATAACATCATTTGTTCAAAATCATGCATAACATCAAAATAATTAGCTTTAGTGCGATAAAACTCTAAAATGGTAAATTCAGGATTATGTAAACCACCCAAACTTTCTTGATTGCGAAAAGCTTTGCAGATTTGAAAAATATTGCCAAAATTACCTGCTAATAATTTTTTCATGGCATATTCTGGACTAGAAGTGAGATGAGCATTTTTAGTTTGACCACTGATTAATTTAAGAGAAGTGGTAAAAGAATTAAAATAAGGTTCAGTACTTGGAACATGCACTATTAGTGGAGTTTCTACCTCATGAAACGCTTGTTTTTTAAAAAATAAACGCAAAGCATCAATTATTTTTTCTCGAATCAAAAAACGTTCCCGGAATTTAGGATCTAACTTACTTCTTTGCCAATTCGTCATAAATTAATTGCTTTAAGCGAAATATAAACTAAATATAAAGACATTAATAAAATTGATTCTTTTTTATCGAGTTTATTTCGACTACCAATAAATAAGACCACAATAATAACACTAAACAGCAAGTAGGGGATATCAAACTGCACCAGACCTCTTTCAACTTGCCAACCACTAATCGAAGCACCCAGAGACATGGCCACACAAATATTAACTATCGTGCCACCTACTAAATTACCCATGGAAAGATCTCTTGATCCTTTTAAAGCTGCGGTGATTGCAATCACTAACTCTGGCAAGCTCACTCCAAAACCAAGCAAAACAATACCTACAGTAGCTTCGCTGATACCTAATTGCATGGCTAAATCCACACCTTTGGCTAAAACTACTTGCGAAGCTTTGACAATCATTAATAAACCAATGACCAATTTTAAAACATCCAACCACTTCATTTTCTTTCTGGTTAATTTACTTTTAATTTTATCTGAAATGTGTTCTAAAAAATTTTGACGACTTAAATAGAATAAATAAAAAACATAAAAAACCAACATAGAAACTCCTTCGATGCGAGAGATAGAAGCATCGCGACTAAAAACATAAAAAGCAGTAGTGGCTATTATGACAAAAGCTGAATTGAAAAAAACATTCTTTTTTTTGAATCTAATTGTTTTTAATAAACCAGCGATGGCTACAATCAGAATTAATTGATTCATGGAAGCACCTATGGCA
>CAZFIY010000047.1:0-2749 GCA_964519685.1 uncultured Pseudomonadales bacterium | reverse complement strand
ATCTTGTCCAGCTAAAGTCTGCATGGCACCAGTAACAGACAAAGTGATTTCTGGAAAACTAGTTCCAAGAGCAACAATCGTCATGCCGACAAAGCCTTCAGACATACCCCAAGCTTTAGCCAAACGAGAAGCTGAACCAGTAATGATATTGGCCGCCAACCAAACAAAAAGCAAACCAACAATAAAAACTAATATGGTAGAAGTTAGCATCCTTACTATTAAAGCAAATTTTAAAGAACTAGAGAAGAAGCTGGATTTTGTAATAAAAAGGTTTTACACTATTACTAGTGCGATGCAACAGCATAATAAAGGACTATTATGAAAAAATTTCTTTATTGGTTACCAAGAGTTTTGGCAATTTTATTCATTGGTTTTATTAGTTTGTTTGCTTTGGATGCTTTTGATCAATCGCAATGGTTTATCGCTTTAATAATGCATTTAATTCCTAGTTTTATTTTAATTGCCATAACAGTAGTTGCTTGGAAAAATGAGTTCATTGGCTGGTGGCTTTTTGTAGGGGCAGGAGTAATACTTTTGTTTTTATCTGGTTTTGAGTCTTGGATTATTTCAGCACCAGCTTTTGTAATTGGAATACTTTTTTTAATAAACTGGAATTATTTAAAGAAGAAAAAAATTTAAAAAAGACCCTTGCGGGTCTTCTTTATTTTATGAGCGGGTGACCAGAATCGAACTGGCTTCTTCTCCTTGGAAGGGAGACATACTACCGGTGTACTACACCCGCGCTGTTAATGATAACAGAGTTATATAACTTTCTGTAGTTTACAATAGCTACGAAATAAGCAAAAGCAGTAAAAGTGATCAATGTGGTGCATTTTAAAATTCTAAAACATCGAAGTTTTTGATGGCTTTTTGCAAAGAAAAAAACTGAATAGTGGGATTATTAGAAGCATCAAAAAAACTGAAAGAGGCAAAAGGACCAGGGCTACCTTTCATTAAAAAAGGCGTCACTGCTTTGACTCTGTCATCGCTCCAGATATGCTGTAATGCATACAAATAATAATCATCCAAATAGTAATTGGTAAGATACGAAGAAGCCCAACCAGTTTCGGTAATAAAAACGTCAAAATCTTTACCGGTTTTATTTTTAAGCCAATTCAATTCATAGGTAAAACCACGAATTGAATTTTGACCAGTTCGAATAGGTGAAGCAGCAAAATCTGGATTTGGATAAGAATGGGAATTCCAATAGTCGACTTTATCAAAAATTTCATTATCAAAATCATAAAGACTTTTAAGATAACTAAAAGCCTCTCTTGTTTCATTGCTGTTACTAGCTGCTAAATCCATAGCCGCCGGTAAAATTTTGTAATTATTACCTTCCCAGTGGAACCAGTTGCTAGTAAATTTTAAAATGCCACCATAGAGTAGAGGATCGATTTTGCCACCCCATTCAGTTGCGTGATTAACTTCATTAAAAACAATCACAAATTTTTCATTTTGATGCCAATCCAAACTAGATAAAAATTTGGCTAAATCAGTAATATCTTTGCGACTGGGAATTTTCCAAGCATTGATGCTTGTATCAAAACGCGTCGATAAGCGAATAATAGGAATCACCTTGAGTTGATAAGCTTGATCAAAAAATTTTTGCCAAAGTTGATGATTTCCCAAATCATTTAAGGTGATAGGAATGGTGACAAAGCGCCAGGCATCATCTTTATAAATTTGTCTAAATTGATTAATTTCATCAGGATGTAATAAATGCATACCAAGAATTTGACTGTTTGGTGTTTGCGCTTGGATTTGATCAAAAGAAGAACTACCCACAAAAAGCAAAAAGGCAAAAATCAGCGATGTACAGAGGATTTTTAATTGATGCTTCACCATTTTTCTTGGCTAATTTTAGCACAAATGCTATACTAAAAAAAGAGATGAGAAAATTCTTTTTTGTTTTTAGTTGGTTTTTAATTTCTACCGCAGCTGTTTTGGTCGGGAGCTCCGCTTATAGTTTTTATTTCTTAGCCCAAAATGGATCACTGTCTAAATTTGATTTAGCCCAATTACCCAAAATTCAAAGTCCACAAGAAGCCAAGAGTCCTTCTATGTTGGTGACCACCGTCATCGAAAGTGAAGATGCTAGGGGAGAATTGATTGCTCAATTCTTGGAAAGGCATAAATCGCCCATGCAGCCTTATGATTTTTATGGCAAAAAGTTGGTGGAAATTGCTGATCGCTACCAAATAGACTTCAGGCTTTTACCAGCCATTGCCATGCAAGAATCAAATTTATGCAAAAATCAAAATCCAGGTGCACCAAAAAATTGTCTCGGCTTTGGTATTCACAAATCTGGAACACTTGATTTTGATAGTTATGAAGCTGGTTTTGAGCGAGCTGGACGCGAACTCAAGGCTTATTACATTGATAAAGGTTTGTTGACTGTAGAACAAATCGAGAGTAAATACACTCCCTCAAGTAATGGTTCTTGGGCTAATTCTGTCAATCAGTGGATGGCAGAAATGCGTTTTGACGATCGCCAGATGGGCAGAGAAAACGAAAATAACGCTAGTGTCTTAGAATTTGCCAAAGAAAAGTAGTCTTGCCTCAACTAAACCAGGCTTGACTATCTTATAATAATTGCTATAATACCTATTAACTCAGAAGGTTTACTCCTCACCAGGATCTACGTTCTGAGATCAAAAAATCCCGCTTCTGGCGGGTTTTTTTGTGGTTTGATGTGCACCATCTGGGACGAAGTCAGAACCTATCTAACTTCCTCGACCGATTCTAA
>CAZFIY010000046.1:4326-5373 GCA_964519685.1 uncultured Pseudomonadales bacterium | reverse complement strand
TGCCATCCCACCACAGATCGCCATCATTTGGAGTAGTGGGATCAACGCCCGCAGATGAAACGAGATTTAATTGGGCACTAGTAGTGCTAGCTGCTGCTAAACCGAGCAATGCTCCTGGAGTAGTAGTACCAATGCCAACTCTAGCATTCAGAGTGTCAAATGACATTAAGTCTGATTCGATGTTAAGAGCATCAATGGTGCCATCAAACAGATCAAAAATTGTAGCCTGATTAGCTATCGAGAAGGTTGGAGTTCCGCTATCGATATTAGTAAAAGCAAACTTAGCTGAGGCAGTTGAGTCTCCGCCAACTAGAAAGTCTAAAGTTAAGTTGTTTGCATAAAGAGTTCCATTGTCAGAAATCCAAAAGGAATCACCACTTCCACTTCCAGAGCCAATATCTGCCCAGGCACCACCAGAACTCTTGTATTGAAGGATGCCGCCGCTATCGCGTAGTCCATAACCAGTTTCGCCGTCAGTGGCACCCCAGTTGATGTAGGCACCAGTATTAAGGCCAAGATTACCGGCTATATCTAGAGCATGATTGGGAGTGTCAGTGCCTATGCCCATTTGGCCATCACCGGTAATAGTGATTAAAGTACTTAAGCCACTGTTGTCGAGAAAATTTAAATTGTTGCCAGAACCAGGCAGAATAAAGGAAATATCAGCCGAATTAGAAGCTGGAGCATAACTATTTGAATAAATTGTGCCATCATTTAGAACTAAATCAGCCGAATTAATTAATACTTCGCCATCTCCATCTGGAGCTAAAATAATATCGCCATTAGATCCAGTGGTTGTTTGAATAGTAATATGATTAGCCTCAATAGTCATTCCGGAGCTACTAGTAGCAGCTTTGATAATTGGATTATCAGTACCTAAAACTACTTCACCGGCGCTGTTCATCATCAAGATAGTGCTGTTAGTAGCAATTTCCGTAACAGGTAAGCCTTGTAGGGTAGCTGCATTTAAGGCGTAAGCAACAGTGCGGATTGGTTGGCGAGGAGTAAGAGTTTCTGCGCCGACTGCAACTTCCAACCAGACGTTAC
>CAZFIY010000046.1:0-4316 GCA_964519685.1 uncultured Pseudomonadales bacterium | reverse complement strand
TGCTACCACAATTTTCATTATCAGCTCCAGTGCCTGAACCAGCTCCTAAGTTGGCATTAAAGATACCATCTTGGTCTGGATCAATAGTACAAGTGTTGGAAGACCAAAGAATACTACCACCCGTTGCGTCATCATAAAGGGTATAGGTCATGGCTGTTGGGTCAGAGATAGGACTTTGAGCGGTATTAGTTAAGCGTCCTTGATAAGACAAAATGCGATTAGGAGCAGTAGGTGTGCTAGGGTAAGCCAAAGAAATAATCGCTTGGCCAAATTGTTGGTAGGCGAAGTAAGCCAAGCCGCCTAAGAATAAAAACAAAGCCAACAGATTTAGTAAGAGAAAAACCCGACTTTGAGGTTTTTGGTTTTTCTTCGCTTTTTTTACCTCAAGAGTTTCTATTTTTTTCGGTTCTTTTCTTGGCTCCTGATCGATGATTTTTCTGGCCAAAAGCTCATTCTTTTGCGAAGAGCTTTCACTTTCAGCATTGTTGTCTAAGTGAGCTAGGGGAATCTCAGAATTAATCAAACCTTGTTGTTTGAGCCAAATTTTAAACTGCGTAATGCTGATCAACTTTCGCTTAATGCTATTTTCTTTAAGACCCTTTTCCCTCTGGTAGTGAGCAAAAGCAAGTAATTTGGGTTTGTTTCTTAAATCATTGAGATCATCACTGTCGGCAAAATCTAAAAATTGATTGATATCGCTTCTGTAATTACGAATGGTTGATGATGAGCAGCCAGTCTTTGCCACTGCCAAAAGGTAAGCTTTAAGATGTTTTTGGACATCATTTGATGCTTTTACATCGCTGTCAGCAGTCATTTGGGTTTTTTGAGTTGGCAATGACTCTGTTTTGGTCTCGAACAACTGTTTGCCAAAGTGCAAAAAACCATTTCCGTTGGAATTGGAGTGAAGCGGAATGCTGGGTTTGGGTATTTTGGCAGGCATTTTGAACCGGTTTAATTTTTACTGTCTAATCCAGATCATTAGACAGTTTTTTTAAGCGCTTTTTTGTTAACATTTACCAGTCTAGAGATTAGTTGAGAAAGGATCAAGAGGGTAGTTTTTTTCGGGTTTTTGTTTTAGACAAAAAATATTTTCACTCGAGAAAATATTTATTTATTCCGCTTTAGCTTTTCACGGATTTTCATCATTTTCAAAATCGATCCTAATAGATCAAATCAGGCTTTACTTCAGGAGGCATTAATTTATTTGATTCGAGTTTATCCACAGTTTTAGCACTTGTGAATTAACTTAGTTTTTGTGTATTATGTGAAGTGAAAACTAAAAATACGGGTTTAAATTGGTTTTTAAATTAACAAAAATATCACTTTAGATCTGGAAATTAACAAGGAGAAGTTTTTATGCCACAGTTTAAGCAAGCCCAATTTGGAGCTTTGGGTATTTTTGCTTGTGGAAAACTTAAATTTAAAAATTGATTTGTTGTCTTAATATTTTAGTAAATTTTGCGTTTTTTGTCGAAAAAAGATTGATTTATGAAAGAAAACAGTAAGAAAATTTTGCTTTTTTTGTATCCTAGCGAAAATGAGTCAGTTTGGTGGAATTTGGATGAACTACATGATCTATTACCACATTTAAGCTTAGCTGGCTTACAATCAGCCCTTTTTCTATTGGATAAAAAAGACTTGTTACGTATTGATAAAACCCAAGTGAAGTGGCGCTATAGCTTGAGTTCTCATGGTCGAAGCTATTTAGAAGAGTTATTTCCGGCTCTTTGTGAGAGTAATGAGCAATGGCGAGGTGAGTGGTCATTGATTATCTTTTTAGAAGCTCCCAAAAGCGATAAAAACTTCCGTTATCTACGCTCTTACTTGACTCAAAATAAGGCGATTGCTCTCACAAGGGCAGTTTATCTTTATCCTGGATCCTTGAGTGAAAAAATCCATGCTGACCTGCAGAATTCTTATAAGAATGCGGTTTTGGTCATGAAAGTTTCAAAGTGGTTGTTTGGCGACGACTTCAAAGTTATAGGACAAAAGGCTCAGCTCAATGACTTGTTTGAGCTTTACTCAAGTATTAGCAAAGAACTTGACCGACTGATAAGTATTAGGTCAAATGAGAAATCGTTCACACAGCAAGAAAAAACAGCTTTTTTTTCGGTTTTAAGTCGATTTTTAGGTGTTCTAGAGATCGATGCCGCTTTATTAAGATTATATTTTCCTCAAGTAGAGAGTGCTAGAAAATTGCTCTTCAAGTTTCAAAATGGCTTAAGAATATAGGATTTTCGGTATATTTTTGGATATTTGTTAGATTTTAGCCTGGTAATATCAGGTAAGATGAATAAATTGTTAAATAAAAACTCTTTGTGCTCGACTTATTCACAAGTTTTCGTTTTCTGTTCGGTTAAAAAACCAAAACAATTTGACTTTTGGGTCAGAGATTTTTTTGGAAAACCCAAACTAAAAAATCATAGAAGGATACACTTATAATTAAAAATGATCATTTTCGTGAATAAGCTTACTAGACGTTGCGTCAATAAAGCGTTAAAAATGCAATAAAAAACTTTTGGGGCTAACTTATTGTACTTTGGAAAAGCTTTGGGTAAAAATCCAGAAGGAGAGATATTTTGCCGACCGAAAGAGCACGAAAGTACTAAAAATGATCTTTTACCTCATTCGTCTTTGTTTCGTTAGTAACTTTGATAATTTTTTGCTCAAAACGAAATGCTAGATGCAAAGTTATAGGACTATATTTTTGCCTCGTTCATATTCTCTATAAATCTGTAGTAAAATAACTTACATGGCAGATAAATACGATCATCATCAAGTAGAAGAAAAGTGGCTTCAGAAATGGGAAGAGACTCGTTTGTTTTGGGATACCGATTTGAATTTGCCTGATGAGGAAAGCAAAGATAAAGAATATTTACTTTACGCCTTCGCTTACCCTTCTGGATCTGGTTTGCACGTCGGTCATGTCGAGCCAAAAACGGCTTTAGATATTCAAGCTCGATTCAAACGTATGACTGGCAAGAAAATCTTTTTTCCAGTCGGTTGGGATGCCTTTGGTTTGCCAGCCGAGAACTATGCTATCAAGACTGGCATTCATCCTCGCGAGACCACTAAAACTGCCATTAATACTTTCCGCCGTCAAGTCAAAAGACTCGGCATTTCTTATGATTGGAGTCAAGAAATTGCTACTAATCATCCAGAGTATTACAAATGGACCCAGTGGATTTTCGAGCAGCTTTATCGTAAAGGTTTAGCTTATCAGGGCGAGGGTAAGGTCAACTGGTGCCCATCTTGTCAGACGGTTTTAGCCAACGAGCAGGTCGTCAATGGTCTGTGCGAGCGTTGCGATAGCGAAGTGATTCAAAAAGATCTCAAGCAATGGTATTTCAAGATCACCCAGTACAAAGATGAGCTGATCGAAGGGCTCAAGGATGTTGATTGGCCCGCGCCAACCAAAAGTCAGCAAATCAATTGGATCGGTCGTAGCGAGGGCGCGGAAGTGGATTTTGCTATCAAAGACAGCGCAGAAAAATTGACGATTTTTACCACTCGTTTAGATACGATTTTTGGCACCACTTTCATGGTCATTTCTCCAGAAAAATTCGAGGAAAAAAATTTACTCAATTTTGTCAAAAAGGAGAATCAACAACTAGTTCAGGATTACATAACACAAGCTTACAAAAAAACTGAGGAAACTCGCAAAATTGGTGAAAAAGATAAATCAGGTATCGATACCGGGCTTCTAATTATCAATCCCTTCAATCAAGAAGAAGTGCCTCTGTTTGTCGCCGACTATGTGCTTGGCGGCTATGGTACTGGAGCGATCATGGCAGTGCCAGCTCATGACGAACGCGATCTAGCTTTCGCCAAGAAATTTAATTTAGCCGTCAGAGAAGTAGTAGTCGATGGTTGTCTGATTAATTCAGCTGCTTATAACGGTCTTCCTAGTCAGCAAGCCGTCAAACAGATGATCGCTGATTTTCCTCAAGTAGCTCGCCTCAGCATCAACTACAAACTGCGCGATTGGCTAATTTCTCGCCAGCGTTATTGGGGAGCACCAATTCCCGTAGTTTATGATCCGGAAGGCAAAGCTCATTTAGTTAAAGAAGAGCATTTACCTTGGTTATTACCTGAAGATGTGGATTTTAAACCTACTGGTGAGTCACCTCTGAAATCATCCAAGGAATTTAAAGCCAGAGTAGAGAAGTTGTATGGCGAGGGTTGGACGCCGGAGTATGACACCATGGATACTTTTGTTGATTCCAGTTGGTATTACTTGAGGTATTGCGGCGCCAGAAACAGTCAACAATTTTCTGAAGCCAAGAATCTTAAAACCTGGATGCCAGTCGATTTTT
>CAZFIY010000045.1:3496-5569 GCA_964519685.1 uncultured Pseudomonadales bacterium | reverse complement strand
ATATATGATGGTTTTCCATTAATTATTGGTTCATAACAAAAATTATCCGTGTATTTTATTCCGTGTTTTCTTATTAGTTGTTCTGTATATTTACCAAATCTTTTTTCTAAGCCAGTTTTGAATTTTTCCAAGGCAACTACTGATTTGGCAATTCTTGTTTCAACTGCCATAGCTTTTTCTGGCAACCCTTTATACATAATAAACGATTTAGTGGAATTATCACCTACTTCCCAACCTTCGTTTCTCATCCTATCTTCTTCTTTTCTGATTGCGACAAAAGGGGCTCTAAGGTTTTTAGCTAATTCATTATTGGAACCCTCTTTCTCACTAATCAATCCATCCTTTTCGTTCTGCAACATATCAGCTTGCTCCTGATATGAAGTTTCAATTGCACTTTCAACTTCTCCCATAGCAACTTCTAGCTCATCTTCCAAAGCTTTAACAGCATCTCCAACTTCATCTAGTCTATCTTGGAGATTATCCTTATCAACTGATAAAGCATCCATGCTCAGGGTATTAGTCGCACGATTTTCCATGTTAGAAAGAGCTTTGGTTGCATCCTTAAAACTAAATTCTCTCAGTTCGTCTTGAAGAGTATCTATGGACGACTGCAGTCTTTCTCTATCAGTCATTTGATCTTCGAGATCAACCAATTCATCTTCCAAATCATACTGTTGTTTCTCCAGTTCTGAGACACGCTCTTTAAGAGCTCTCACTTCAGTTAAAGTAGAATCTTTAAGTTGACTCAATTCCTGTTTAGCACTATTAGCGATGAGTGCCAATTCTGTCAACAATTCTTGCTGTTTAGAATTCTTAGCCTCTTTTAATTGGGCATTCTCTGCCTTTATTTGATCTATCAGGTCAGCAACATCAGCAGTATTTCTTACTTCTTTGCTTTTGTTAGAAATACCCTTTCCGACTTCATCTGTTCTAGCAAAATTGAAATATCCTTCAACCACACCAACATTCTCACGAAACTCTTTAACAGTTGAGTTTTTCTTTAGTTTCGAAGCTAACTTACGAACTTTATTTTTAGATTTGCGCTGAGTCTTTTCATCATCTTTTTCATATTTCTCTCTAGCCTTATCAAGCTTAGCTTCTCTATCAGCTTCTATAGCAGCTTTTTTATTAGAAAATGACTCCATTTTTTCTTGAAGTTTTCGCTCAACTTCCCCACGCTGAAAATTAACCCAAGTCAATTTACCCTCTTTTAAGTTTCTCTGTAGCTCTAGGGCAAATCTCGGACCTTTTTCTTTAGCTACAGCCTGTAGTTCAGATAAGAAAGCCTTCTTATCTTCTACACCCATAGCTTTTAACTCTGTTTCTGAATATTGATTTTTATTATTCAATTCTTCTTCACTCAAAACACCTTCGTTTTGCATCTCATCCATATTTTCAGTTACATTTTTGAGTTCTTTTACATCTCCCGTAGTAGATGAAAGCAAATTGTCACTTCTTCTGTCCACATTGTCCATTGGCTTGGTTTGTGCCACAACTTCTGGTGTAAAATTTTCTGCCATAAAAATCTCTCCTCTGTTTGTTAGTGTTCTATTCCTATATAAATCACAAGCTTGCACAAAAACAAACGATACAAAAAAAAATTAAATGTTTTGCAACTGACAAAACTAAAAAAGGCAGGGTAACCTGCCTTTTCATTTCAAAAAAAATAAAGCTTATTTACTCAAACCCAATTTTTCAATCAATTTGCGATATCTATCTTCACTTCTTGAAAGCAAGAAATTTAATAAACGACGTCTCTTGGAAACTTGCTTAAGCAAGCCTTTGCGAGAGTGATTATCTTTCTTGTGTAATTTTAAGTGTTCAGTTAACTGTTCAATGGAAGCAGTCAAAAGAGCCACCTGTACCTCTGGTGATCCGGTGTCGCCTTCAAAAAGGGCGAAGTCTTTGATAATAGAAGCTTTACCTTGTTTTGCTAATGCCATAATTTCCTTTCGCCTTTATCTATCTAGTGCTTCAAACCAAATAGAAAAGTAAGCATTAATTAATAAGAGTGATATTGTATTTCAAACCCTGTCTTTTTGCAATCTATTGCAAAAAGCAGCTGGTATGAAA
>CAZFIY010000045.1:0-3486 GCA_964519685.1 uncultured Pseudomonadales bacterium | reverse complement strand
GAAAAAGTCTAGCTTTCTTTTTTATAGGCTACGATGGTATCACCAATTTGAAAATCGAGTTTTTTGTTTTTGAAAGTAAGACCACCTTCATTCTTAGTGCCAATACGATCAATTTCATCTTTACCATGTCTCATACTTTTGAGAACTGGATTGGCAATGATTTCTTCGCCTCTTTTAAGATGCAAAAGATCACTTTTCTTCAATTCGCCAGTTTTAACTCTCACTCCGGCAATAGTTTCACCCTTCATCTCAAAAATCTGTAAAACTTCAGCTTCACCAGTGACCACTTCATCAAAAGTCGCATCCATCAACTTAAGCATACTTTGCTGCAAATCTTCGATCAGATGATAAATAATATTATATTCTTTGATTTTAACTCCCATGCTCTTGGCAATTTTTTTCTGAGTGTTATTAACTTTGACATTAAAAGCAATCAATAAAATCTGACCATCACGAGCCAATTCCATATCTTGTTCAGTAATTTGACCCACACCACAAGCAATCACTTCCACGGTTTCTTTGTCTAAACTTTGCAAAATTGCCTCAAGAGTTCCTTTAACGTCAGCTTTAATCACGAGCTTAATTTTTTCTTTCTCACCCAACATAAAATCCACATCCAAAGCATCCCAATTAACTTCATCACTTAAGTGAAAAGATTTTTCTAGGTCACCAGTTTTACTAAACTCGGCAGTCAAATCCTCATCATAATTGGCATTAGCATCTCTAATCACACTACCCACTTCTGGAACGTTACTTAAACCAATAATTTCAGCTGGCTCACCTGGCAAAACCTCGCTCATTGCCTGACCAACTTCATTTTCAAGCAAACGTACGCGACCAGTGATTTCATCCACCACTAAATCCTGACGAGTTTGTAGAGTACCAGAGCGCACGATCACACGAGCGACTGGTCCTTTGTTCTTTTCCATGGTTGATTCGATCACCACCGCTTCAAGAGGAGCAGATGGATCAGCTTTGAGTTCTAGTAAATCAGCCATAACCGTAATGGTTTCGAGTAATTTATCGACACCAAGACCAGTTTTGGCAGAAATTTCCACAGCTTCAATATCACCACCATATTCTTGCAGTAAAACATCAGCTTCAGCCAATTGACCTTTAACCACTTCCAAATGTAAATCTGGTAAATCAATCTTATTAATCGCTACGATGAAAGGCACTTTGCTTTCTTTGATGAAACGAATCGATTCGAGAGTTTGTGGCTTCACGCCATCATTGGCAGCCACCACCAAAATCACCAAGTCGGTGACCTGAGCCCCACGTTGACGCATTTTATTAAAAGCAGCGTGACCTGGAGTATCGATAAAGGTCACTTTTTGACCTTGAAAATCAATCTGGTAAGCACCAATATGTTGGGTAATACCACCGGCTTCACGAGCTTGAATGTTGGAATGACGAATAAAATCTAAGAGCGAAGTCTTGCCGTGATCGACATGACCCATGATAGTAATGATTGGCGCTCTTTTTTGTAACATAATTTATTTTAGATTGTTTAATTATTCGCGCTTAGCTTCTTCAGCTAAATACTCATCTACTTTGACTAATAAGATTTTCTGATCGGCTTCAGTCACTTCATTCATGTTAACCCATTTGTCTCTAAATCTGACTAGGTCAGCCAAGGTAGTTAATTTATGTTGAATCAAAACTTCTCTGGTGTCGGCTGATAAGCCAAAAGTATCAATTTCGTATTCTTCTTTACCAGTCACAGCTGATTGCACTTCGCCAGCAGCAGATTTGACGGTGATTTGATAGCCAGTTAACTTGGCTGCTAAACGTACATTTTGACCGCCACGACCAATCACCAAAGATAATTGATCATCTGGAGAAGTCACCACAACCATACGATTTTTATCATTCACTTCTAATTGCAAACCTTCAGCCGGAGCTAAAGCAGCTTGCAGTAAAAGCCTGTCGTCAGCAGAGTAAGGAATAATATCTACTTTTTCGTTATTTAATTCTTCAATCACTTTTTGCACACGCACACCACGTTGACCGACACAAGAACCAACAGGATCAACTCCTTCTTGAGTTGATTTAACAGTTAATTTAGTACGCACACCAGCTTCACGAGCAATCGCTACAATTTCTACTGCGCCAGAAGACACTTCTGGAACTTCGCGCTCAAAAAGCTTACTCACTAAATCAGCACTGGCACGAGTGACGATGATTTGCTCACCACGCACAGTTTCGCTGATTTCTTTGATCAAAACAGCTAAGCGTTGATTAAGACGATAAAATTCGCCACGCATCTGCTCTTCTGGTGGCATGAATGCCTGACCACGACCAATGTCTAGAATGACATTGCGACCTTGCATGCGTAATACTTGACCAGTAACTACTTCACCAATGCGATCGCGATAAGCGGCAATGATGGTATCTTTTTCACTTCTTCTAATACGTTGCAAAATAACTTGTTTGGCAGTTTGAGCAGCAATACGACCAAAACCAGCTGGAGTGACATCTTCAGATTTTTTCTCATCCCACTCTAAGGGCTCGAGGGTTTCTTCATCCATCTTGGTGACTGGAGCTTTGAGAATACGAGCTGAACCATTGTTTTTATCAAGATCAACGTAGTAATAAAAACTCTCATCAAGATCGCCAATTTGCTTGCGATAAGCAGAAACTAAAGCCTGACGAATTGCTTCATAAATATCTTCTGGATCAATTTTGCGCTCTGTTGCAATCTGAGTGATTGCGGCTGCAAATTCTGTTCTAACTAAATTGGCATTCTGTATTGTGGACATACACTCATAATTTAATCTTCCTCCTCAGTGATCTCTTGAAAGGATTCATCCTTTCAGGTGATCAAATGCATCGTCAGATTAAATTATTCCTTTCTATATTTTTTATTCTATTTTTTATTAGTAATCTTAAGTACTTTTTAAAGTACTTAAGATGATGACTTATAAAAAAAGGACTTGTCTTTCAACAGTCCTCCTCCTACAAAACAACTAACCATATTATAGCAAGAAAAAAAGAAAAAAACTAGCCAAGGTCTAAAAAAACAAACTTAGAGATCTAAATCTTTTAAATCTTCCAAAATGGATTTTTGCTCTCTATCTAGTTTACTTGGTACATCAATAATTAATCTTACATATAAATCACCCCTACCACGACTTTGCAGGTGTTTAATGCCTTCGTCGCGCAAGCGAACTAAAGAGTGAGATGGTGTACCAGGTCTAACTTTCAATTTAATTTTACCCGTGAGAGTTTCTACCTCAATTTGTCCACCAAGAGCAGCCGTGCTGAAACTAATCTTTTCATCAACAAAAACATCATAACCATCACGCTTGAAACGAGAGTGAGTGCCAACATCGATGGAAACATCAAAATCGCTAAAACGGATGCGCGTACCATTATTAGCACCTGCTGGCACCTTGATTTTTTGTCTTTTGCCTTCGATTTCAACATCCTTAGTGACGCCTTCAACGGCTTCCATGAAATCTATCTGCAAAGAATAGTGCGGAC
>CAZFIY010000044.1:0-5734 GCA_964519685.1 uncultured Pseudomonadales bacterium | reverse complement strand
GTCAAAAAAAGATTTACCAGTTTGCAAAATATCTTTAATTGGACGCTTGATTAATTCTTCACCTAGACTAGTAACTTCTCTTGGTGGTGTTTGTTGTTTGGCAACTTCGTTTGCAGCCAGCGGCGTTTGCCCCGCTCCCTCTGCAATAGCTTGTTGTTTAGCTACGCCTTGCTGTCCTAAAACTGAGGATTGCTGGGTGGCTTGTTTTTGCGCTGCTGAAGCATTAGCCGCTATTGAACTTTCATGCTCATCGCTGAAACCAGAACCAAAACTCTGCCGGAAACCTCCTCCTGGTCGCATTTGTGTTTTAGCTCCTGCATGTGGCGCGCCTAATCCTGGCATAAATTATGATCCAAATTTAATCGTTTTCCAAATGTTTAAGTTGGAAAATTCTCTTACTTCTCTCTTCCAATCTTTTTTTATCTAACTCAGCTTCACTGGCTTGTTTTTGACTCAGTCTCGCCTGATATTGAGGCGTAGCTTTGAGTTCCTGATTCATGACTTTTAACTGTTCTTGAATTTTAAGGTTATCTTCTTCCTCTTTTTGCTTTTGCAACAAGGCAATTTCCTCGGCACTAGAACCAGGATTTTCTACTGGAGGAGGTGAAATATTAGTTCCTTCTTCTGCATTTGACTGATTATTATTTGAATCACTTAAGTCACTTTGACCAGTAGCACTTTTTTGGTCTTCCAATAATTTTTGTAATGCAGCTAGAGGATCTTGATTATCTGCCATAGACTAATGGTAACAGAAAAAAATAAATAAAGACAAGTCTCGTCTCAAATTAAGCGAATCTTTGACCACCTCTGCTCACATGACGATAGTCAGTTTTTTTTTCCTTTGTTTTGCGCATTTTACGCAAGGCGGCATTGGTCGCATCGACTATGGCATCATAAAAATCATAGCCATTAATCTCTATCCATAAATCTTTGCCGGGAATTTCAATGCTGTATTTCACACTGACTTTCTTACTATCACTGGGCTTCTTAGTATCTTGTTCTAAATAAACTGTAACTTTGCTAATTTTCAAATCTTTAAGTTTGCGCAATTTATTGCTTTGTCTTTGAATAAATTCGCGGAGAGCTCTGGTGACTTTTAAACTTTTTGCCTGAACAATAACGTCCATCATTTTGTTCTCCTTTGCTGGTCTTTTTTTAAAGACAAGTTTTTAATTTTTAAAAAAAAACGACCCCTCAATTAGTAAACAACTAATTGTTTGATCGTTAATTTCATCTAAAACTAGCTTAACAAAAATTCAAAAAATAAGCAAGCTATATTTGCCTTCTTCCCTCGAGTGCTCTGGCTAAAGTCATCCCATCAGCGTACTCAATATCCGCTCCAATCGGCAAACCATGACCGATACGAGTAATGTGAATCTGATCTTTATTTTTTAAATTAGAAGTAGTAATCATTTCTTTGATGTAGAGCGCTGTCGCCTCACCTTCCATAGTGGGATTGGTAGCTAAAATTAGTTCATTCACCCCATTCAAACGTTTCAAAATATCTCTTAAATAGAGCTGATCAGGACCGATATTATTCAACGGAGAGATACAGCCATGTAAAACATGATATAAACCATGATATTTGTCAGATTTCTCAATGGCTAATAAATCCAATGGCTGCTCAACCACGCACAAAATCTCTTGATCACGATTCTGATCACTGCAAACGGAACAAGGATCACTCTCAGCGATATTATGGCATTTAGCACACATCACTGTTTCTTTTTTGAGAGATAAAAGTTTTTGTGCAAAATCTTCCAATTCGTGTGCAGGATTGTGCAACAAATAAAAAACTAATCTCTGAGCAGAACGTGGACCAATACCTGGCAAACGCTCAAATTTTTCCACTAACTGACGAACTGCCTTAGGTAATTTTTGCATTATTTAGTCTTAATTCCTTTATAACAATAAAAACTTCTTAGCCCTTTAACAAAGTCCATTAAGCGAACTGATTAACATCATGAATAAGCAAAATATGCTTATAAACAGCGAGCTTACTGAGTGTAGACAAAGATTGTCAACTTACAAAAAGCAAACAATTTTAGTCGAACGTGACTTTGTTAAAGGGCTAAGAAATGATTTTTACTCTTCTATATAATCGATCGAAATATCTTCTAGCTGGTTTTCCCAATTTTTGGTTTTAATTTTTTCTAAAAAGATTTGAGTTTTTTGCCAGAGTTGCTCTTGCACTTCTTCTGTGTTTAATGATGCATCAATAATTTGCCAACGCGAATGAGAGCCATACTTTTTCATATCATCATTGGCAACCTTTAAATAGGCTTGTCTCACCTTCTCATGAAAATCTTTAGCTTCGTAATCAATGCGGTCTGCTCCACCTTCATTCATTCTTCTCCCCAATCCTACATCTACGGGAGCATCAAGTAAAAAAGTTAAATTTGGGTAAGTTTTTTTGGTAGAAATATCATTAAGTTGCTCGATGATCTCTACTCCAAAACCTCTTACTATACCTTGATAAACCACACTACTATCGCGAGAACGATCCATAACAACGACTTTGCCCAATTCTAATGAAGGTAAAACAATTTCTCGGTAAATTTGTGCTCTAGCAGCTTGAAATAATAAAACTTCAGTGGTGTAAGCCATACCAACGTTTTTATTAGATAAAACCACTTCGCGAATCTGCTCGCTGATAGTTGTACCACCTGGCTCACGAAGAACTACAACGTCTTTTCCTGCCTGCACCAAACTTTCTTTGAGTCTAACTACTTGAGTGGTTTTACCAACTCCTTCGCCACCTTCTAAAGTGATGAGTAGACCTTTGTTTTTCATTGACAGAGTCCTTTTCTATTTATTACCAGTGCTTCCAAAACCACCACGATTACTGCTGGTAAAAATTGTTAATTTTTCTAGTTCGATTTTTTCTCTTGGTAAAACAATCATTTGTACGAGACGCTCGCCTTTTTCAATAGCAACTTTCTCTCGACTAAAATTATATAAAGCAGCCTGATACTCATCGCCATCGCCACAATAATCAGCATCACCAATGCCAATACCATTGGCCATCATCAGGCCTTTTTTTTGCAATGAACTGCGTGCTGACATTAAAACAAAATAATTCTCCGGAATTTGCAAGGCAATGTTGAGTGGTACATAAGCCACCTTACCTGGCTCGATACTTAAGTCCAAACGACTATAAAGGTCGAGAGCAGCCGCTCCACTGCTCTTATATTCTGGCACTGGCAAAGACTGGTCAAAAAGTTTGATTTTAACTTTCATAAAAAACAAATTCTACATTTAATATTCGATACAATTCTGTTCTTTAAATCAAGGCCATTGAATGAGCTGATTAATCATCATAAATAAATAGCCAAATGTATAAACAGCGAATTCACTGAGCGAAACAAAGATTGTTGAATTCATTTAAGCTATAATTTTAGTGTAGCGTGACTTGATTTAAAGAACAGAATTATGAATCCATGCTAACATGGCTTTATGCAAATGAAAACTTTCATTTTAGGCAATTTACAAACCAACTGCTATCTTCTGTGGAATGATTTAAGTGGTGAAGCTATCATTATTGATCCCGCTGATGATGGCGATTTTTTGAATGAAGAGTTGCTGCGCTCTAATCTTAAATTAACAGCAATCGTGCTAACTCATGGCCATTTTGATCACTGCTTAGGTTTACTTAGTCTCAAAAGTGCTTGGAATATGCCAATCATGATGAGCTTTGCTGATCAATTTTTATTAGCCAAAGCTCAAGATAGCGCACTCCATTGGCTGGGTATGGAAAGCGATCCTGTGCCTCCAGCTGACTATGATTTAGATGATAAAAATAATATTAATTTAATAGGTGAAGATTTTGAAATTATTCATACTCCCGGACATACTCCAGGAAGCATTTGCCTGCTACATAAAAAAAGCAAAGCTTTGTTTAGTGGTGACACTATTTTTGCAGAAGGTAATATCGGTCGCACTGATTTTTCTTATTCTAGCGGTAAAAATATGAAAGCGAGTTTAGCTAAATTAAAAAACATGGCTCAAACTGGTGAATATGCAGAGGTCTTTTCTGGTCACGGAATAAGTTATTTTGTTTAATTACACTTGATCAAATTTTCAAAAATAGTAAAATGCACAGGTTTATGGGAAAAGAAAACATACGTATTAATCCTAAAAATGCTGAAGAAACAGCAGAAGAGATTGAGCTAACAAAAAAAAATACTGAACGTTTAAAAGTTTTAAACGAGTGGCTCGACTGGCTTGAAAAAGAAAATGGTGGTATACCAGCTTCTTTTCTTATACAAAAAGCATTGATAGGTAAATCTTCTCCCACTAAAAAAACTGATTCAGAGTAAATACTCTAATAACAAAGTTCCCTTTTCATTTAGTTTGCTTTGTTTTAACAATTTAAATTTTTCTGTAACTTTTTGATCAAAAATTTTAACTCCCTCACCAAAAGTGTGAGGCTCAACTGTAATAAACATTTTATCTACTAAATTCTTTTGTAAAAATAAATTATAAATTCTCGCTCCACCACAAAGAGCAATTTGCTTTATACCTTGTTTACCTAATTCAGCTAGAATTTCCTCTGGGCTCTGACTCGTAAAAATTAAATTTAAATCATCGAAATTGGTATAGTTCTCTGGTCTGCTGGTCATCACAATACTACGTCTGCCAGGCAAAGTTCTCCCAATCGTTTCAAAAGTTTTCGAACCCATGATTAAAGTACCAATTTCCTTACTCTTTTCTGTAAAAAACTGTTTATCTTCTTTGCTTGTCCAAACAGTGGATGGCAGTTTTTCTTGATCTGTCGGCGCAATAAAACCATCAGTACTCATTGCTACTAACAAGATTACCTCTGGTTTATTCATTGAATTGGTCTCCTAACAAATAAAATAATGAGTTGGTTAATATTAGATTTTAGCATATTTTAGTCTTTTCTTTTTCCTCAAGTAGACCCGCTACTATTGTCATCAGAAAAGACTAAAATATCTAAAAGATGAATTAAAAAACCGTTATTTTATTTGTTAGGAGACCAACTGTCTCCCTTTTTCCAATCTACATCAACCAGTAACGGCGCGTACAAATCATCTTCTAAAATAATTTTATTGGTCTCCAATTCTTCTCTGCTTGGTACTGTATCAACAAATTGTACTTTTTTTAAATCAGTAACTAATACAAAAGGTGTCTGCTCGGCAACTTCACCCATTTCAAAAGTCGCCGCTACGCCCAAAGCTTCAGCGACATTGACCTGCTCCATGACCATTTTACGACCAAACAAATCTGACTCACCAATGTGATTATTAAGTGACTTAAAACCACAATAAGCAATGGCTGTTCCCACCACTCCCCAACGCAAGGGGAAAGAACGACTATCAGTGGTAATGACACCAAAATTTTTTAGTTGATGTTTAGTGCGTAAGTATTGCCAAATTTCATTGAGGGTTTCTTGAATTTTTTCTGGCCACAATACATAACAAACTTCCCCATCAATGGAAGCATTAGATTCGTCTATCCCTGCGTTGACAATCAAAGTCGAATTTTTAATCGTCAACATCAAGTCAAATTTAGAAGATGAAGGGTCAGTATAAAGTTCTGCTTCTTCTTTAACCAAAATATGTTTTTGCTCTTTAGAGTCAGCTTCTTTTTTGACAACACGACCTTGGCAGTAACTAATCACCTTAGAACTAATTGCTAAAACAGAATTTTCTGGGAGATGACCTTTGAGATTAGGGTCAACAGCAATTGCCTCATCAATTGCTGTAAAAAG
>CAZFIY010000043.1:0-6024 GCA_964519685.1 uncultured Pseudomonadales bacterium | reverse complement strand
TTTGCTAGCTTTTTTGTTTTTATTGCTTTGGTGTCGTCGCCAGGTTTTTTTACCCTACTTAGCTTATCTAATTGCTTCGCTTGGATTAGTTAATTTACCAACCCTATTTTTTGAACTGCGCCACGGTTTTCTCTTGAGTAAAATGATGCTTTTTGGTGAAAAAATTGATCAAGGTCATAATTTTTTTCTTGATCGTTTAAAGAGTTTGAGTGAATTTGTTTTTGCCACCACACCTTCTTGGGTTATTTTATTACTGCTTTTTATTGCCTTGTTTGCTTATCTTTCTCATAAAAGAGAAAAAAACTTATTTTTGGAACATAGTGCTTGGCTTTTTGTTTTTACCTTAATTTTAACCTTAATGATGCCGGTTTCTTTCCATTCACATTACGTTTTTGGGCTTTTACCTTTATTTTTCTTACTGATTAGTTTTTTAAGAGTTCGCTATATTTACTTAGTGGCAGTTTTTCTCTATGTGGTTTTTCTCCAAGCTGCCCTCCAAGCCAATTATTTTGCTCCTGCCAGACACAGTCTGAGTGATTTGCAAAGTTGTTCAGAGAAGTTTTGTCAAAAATATCAAGAGCCTTTATTTATCAGTAATCAATCAAAGTATCACCCTTATCACAACGCCATGGAATTTCAGTATTTAATGAGTGAAGCTGGCTGTCAGGTCAAAGATATTAACACCGAGAATGGCCAAGCTTCTACGATGGCCGTAGTTTTAGATGATGACATTTATGAGCACGGCAAAACTAGTTATTACGAATTGACTCTCTTTGGCGAATCCAGAGAAAAAGAACACTTTAAATGCAGTGAAACTTTAGAAGTTGTGATTCTTGAAAAATAGTTTATCTATTTTTATACCACTCCACCACTCTTTTTACACCCTCATCGAAATCAACGTGTGGTTCCCAAGCGAGAATTTCTCTGGCTTTACTGTAATCCAGGGAACTAGTCACTTGTTCTCCAGGTCGCTCTTCGATGTGTTTTTCCTCAATGTTAATACCCATTTCGTTGACCACTTTACGGAAAACTTCGTTGGTAGAAATTTCCGTTTTGGTACCGATGTTTAATTCACCGACAAAATCACTGTTTAGAGCCAAAACATTAGCTCTAGCGACATCTTCGACATAGACATAGTCACGGGTGTGAGTGCCATCACCATTAATCGCTGGAGTTTTACCATCGGCGATCATTTCCGTAAAAATCGCAATTACTCCGGATTCACCGTGAGCGTTTTGGCGTGGGCCATAAACGTTGGAGTAACGCAAAGAAATGAAAGGAATCTGGTAAAGTTCGTGATAATAATTCAGATAAAGCTCACCAGCACGTTTGGAAATACCATAAGGCGAAAGTGGTTCGGCTTTCATGCTTTCATTGAAAGGAGTTTGTTTATTGCCATACATCGCTCCACCCGTCGCAGCCATAATCACTTTTTTAATCGGCACTTCTTTAGCGGCTTCCATGATGTTTAACAGGCCGATGATGTTATTTTCTGCATCGAATTGAGGATTTTTAACACTGTAACCAACCTGAATATGGGCAGCATGATGATTAATGACCTCTGGTCTTTCAGTTCTGATGATTTCCTGAATTTTTTCTTTATCGGTGATATCAGCTTCGATAAATTTAGCTTTGGAATTTAAGTTCTTTAAATTACCAGTCGAAAGATTGTCAACAATGACTACTTCGTGACCAAGTTCAATATATGCGTCGGCGACGTGAGAGGCAATAAAACCTGCGCCTCCTGTAATTAAAATTTTCATAAATATTCCCTTTCGTTATGATTTCTTATGCCACCCAATAGCCTTGGGTGAACAAAATTAAGTTGATTATAAGGAAGATCAGGCTAATTGTCAGGTAGAAGAAACGCCATAGTTTTGATTTTTTCTCCAAAAGAATAGCCAAGTAGATAAAAAGCGGAAAACAAACGAGGATGTAGCGAGGCATACTGGAAAAGTTACCGGTCAAAGTGGGTAACAAACAAGTTCCCCAAGCAAAAATCAAATAAGCCCAGGGTAATTTAATTTTTTTCATCAAAGTTTGCCAACTAGCAAGCACCAATCCACCTAAAGCGATGAGTGATAAGAAAAATTCTTGAACATAGGCATAAAATTTCCAGTCAATCGGCCTAACTGTGTAGAAAATCTTCAAATAACGCCAGACTACTTGAGGAAAAGTCACTAATTTGGTTTGACGACTAGCTCCAAACTGTTCTTGCATATGAAAAAAATATAAAGGATCAGCGAAATTGATTTGTAAATAAAGCATGTAACTGGCCAAACCTAAAGCACTGATGGAAACAGCTAAATAAGCCCACCATTGACGTCGATCTTGTAAAAAGACCATCAATAATAAACTTGGCCAAATAAAAATTCCCACCACTCTGGTAGCACTAGCGAGTGCTCCTAGTAGTCCAGCGACGAAATAGAGTCTTTTTTTAGCCGCGATCAAACTAGTAAAAACCAAAGCGAGAAACAAAGATTCGTTATACAGACTACGCAAATAAAAACTACTGACAAAAAAAGCGAAAAAAACCAAGCTCCAAATGGCGATTTTTTCACTGTATTCTGATTTGACCAAGTAATAAAAAGCAAAAAAACAAAGCAAAGCAAAAAAATGGCTAATTAGCAAACCGCTGATTAAAAAATTATTTACAAAAAAATCAACTGATCGCATTAAAAATGGATAAAAAGGGAAAAAAGCTTGTACCAATTCTGTATTTAAATAACCATTGGTCGCTATTCCCAGGTAATGCACGCCATCAAAATTGGCTAATCTTTCAAAAAAATCATGACTTCTATATTTAGCAAATTCATAGGCATAAGGAAAAGTCGGTTTAAAAGCAAAAAATTTACTAGCTAAAAAACTAATCAGACTCAAAAAAGCCAACCAACATAAAAAAATCAGTGAAACTCTCAGAATTTCTTTTTTACTCATTGTTTTAGCACTTCTTGATAAACATCAATCGTATTTTGAGCAGTTTTCTGCCAAGTAAACTTCCTGGCGTGAAACATCGCTTGTCTAATGAATTTGTCTCGATCTAACTTCGACCAAGTCAAAATCTTTTCTACTGCCAGAGCAAAATTTTCAGCTTTAGCCTCTTCTACTAAGAGAGCTTTGTTTAAAGCTACTTCTGACAGAGAAGAATTATCAGCACAAATAACTGGCGTTTCGCAGCGCATCGCTTCCAAAACTGGCAAACCAAAACCTTCATAAAGAGATGGCTGAATGTAAGCGAGAGCACCGCTATAAAGAGCTGATAGTTCCAAGTTGCTTTCACTGCTCAAATCGGTAATAAATTTAACTCTATTAGCTACGTCGCTCAAAGCAATTTGTGCTTCAATCGCTTTCCACTCTGGAATATCTTGAGGAATAAAGTTTTTACCAACGCAAACTAGCCTTATTTCTTTGGGTAAAAATTTCAGGGTTTTGATTAGCTGAGAAATATTTTTATTGTAATTAATATCGCCCACGTAGAGTAAATATTTTTTTGCTAATTTATATTTTTTACTAACTTTTTTAATTTCATCTTCACTAGCTGATCTTAAATTGGGATTGGGAGCCAGGGGCACAACGTAAATTTTTTCCAGAGGAAATCTAAAATATTTAGCAATGTCAGTTTTGGAATTATTAGAATCAGTAATGACCGCATTGACACTCTTGAGAGCCACTTTTTGTCTGATCAGCGCCAATAAGCCTTTTTTGCCAATCGGATAAAATTTAGGAAAAAGCAAAGGAATGGTGTCATGGATGGTGACAATAGTTTTGCCTTTGTTGATCAATGGCAAAGTCGAAAAAAACAAATCAAAGAATGGATAATGGGTAATTTCTGCTTTAAAATCTAGATTTTTCTCTGAACTGAGGGCCAGTTCGACACTTGAATTTTTGGCTAAAGATTCCGCCAAAAATCTAGTGTAAGCCCCCACGCCTCTAATGGCGTTGGCATTTTTAAGTGGACTATCGTTGAGTAAAACTTTAATTGGCATATGTGATTTTCATAAATTTAATATAAGCGATTGGGTGATGTAGGGCACTGAAAAGTGCAAAAACAAAACCTTGCCAGCCGTCAACAAAACCTTTGTGACGTAAATAAATTAGCAAGAAAGTTTGTAGTGGTTTAAAAATTAAATATTTGCTTAAAGTCAGTAAATTAATTTTCAAGCCTTCATCTTTTAATTGCTGCGCTTTGAAAGAGGTATAAGTCTGGAATTTGCGCCAATAATCACTAAAGGTCGGATTGCTATAATGCAATAAATGACCGTCTGCAGTGGCTGTTTCGCCATCGACCTGCATTTGTTCATGAACATCTTTGGCTGGTAAATGAGCCTTATTCTTGAGGTAAAGACGAATGACTGGGTCGGGATATTGGCCACCTTTACTTAACCAGCGATTGCAAAAGAAATTTTTGCGTTTAATCCACCAAGCTACGGCGTCGAGCTTTTCTTTTTTTTCTAGAGAGCTCAGCAATTTTTGGATGAAATTTTTTAATTCGCTATCGACTAATTCATCCGCATCTAATTGCAGAATTAAATCTCCCTTGGCTTTATCCATGGCCATTTGTTTGTTGATGTGAAAGTTTTTTTTGTTGGTGGTAGAGAAAACTTGAGCGCCAAAGCTTTTGGCAATCTCTAGAGTGCGATCGGTTGATTCACCATCCACCACAATGATTTCATCAGTCAAAGCCTTAATCGATTCTAAACATTTGTTTAAATTCTTTTCCTCGTTGTGGGTAGCCAAAACTACTGAAAACATATCTTTCATTATAGCCTAAAAAGACTACATTTTTTCTAAGGTATTAATCCCGAGTAAATTCAGGCCTTTTTTAAGGATTAAAGCTACGCCCTCGACTAAATCAAGCCGAAATTGGCGTTCTGGCGAGCTGTTCAAAATGGGATATTTATTATAAAAACTATTAAAAAGTTGTGCTAAATCGAACAAATAGGTACAAAGATAATGTGGGGCAAATTCACTGCTTGCACGTGCCACAACTTTGGCAAAATCGTTCATCGTACTTAACAGGGTTTTTTCTAAATCACTAATCGTAAAATTTGTGTTTTCTGTTTGACTTGGATTAAGTTCTTTGGCTTTGCGCAAAACGCTTTTGGCTCGCGCATAACTATAAAGCATGTAGGGCCCGGAATTACCTTGCAAATTGAGAATTTCGTCCCAGTCAAAATTAATATTAATTTCAGATTTTCTTTTTAAGTCATTCCACTTGAGAGCTGCCACGCTCACTTTAGTTGCCACTTCCTCATCACTGGTAAAGTCCAAGGCTTTGTTTTTGGCTTTTTTTAACACCTCGTCCAACCAAATGACATTACCTTTGCGCGTAGACATCTTGCCTTCTTTGAAACGATAAAGACCATGTTTGACATGAACTCTCTGACCTTTTGGATACCAGCCTAATAATTCCTCAGCTAAGTAAAGCTGTTGAAAATAAAAAGCTTGCTCAGCGCCTACTTCATTGACTACCAAAGGAGCACTACCGTCTTCATTTTGATAACGAGGATTGTTTCTGCGCCACTGATCAGTGGCTAAATCTCTAGTAGCATAAAGAGTGCTACCATCTTTTTTAGCAATCATCAGTGGAGATAATTTGTCTTCTGGAAAGAAAAACAAAATTGCTCCCTCTTTGCCTTCCCTAGCAAAACCAGTATTTTGTAATTCTTTAATTAGATCTTTAAGCATTGGTTCAAAATATGATTCACCATAACCTTTACCATCATTTTCCGTGAATTTGACTTGGAGATAATCATAAATTTTGGCAAATTCTCTGAAAGACCAATCAATGCATTTTTGCCATAAGTCACGAGCTTCTTCATCGCCGTCTTCCAATTTTTTAAACCAAAGTCTTGCTTCATCTTCCAATTCAGGATTCTTTTCTGCTTCCTCATGAAATTTAACGTAGAGAGCCACTAATTTTTCGACGGGATTATCAGCTAAAGCAATTTCACTTTCATTACCCCATTTTTTAATGGCCACAATTTGTTTACCAAACTGAGTGCCCCAATCACCCAAATGATT
>CAZFIY010000042.1:0-6033 GCA_964519685.1 uncultured Pseudomonadales bacterium | reverse complement strand
CAGAGCAGGAAGCTGTTAACTTCAAGGTTGTAGGTTCGAGTCCTACCGGGGGAGCAATGAATTTTCCTCAAGGGAAATAAATACCTATATTGGAAGTTAGAACCACGTTCTAAGTGTAGTGATCTTGTCACTAGTTTAATATTCTAAGCTAGCTATAAGCTAATCACAATTACTCTCACCCTGATTTATTCTGATTTCGTGATAAAATTCATGTTTAATGAAAAAGAAAGAACAATCATCTGCAATCGATGTAATAAAAGAGGTGCAGCAATACCCGTATGATTCTTCAATTAACCGCAGAGGACTTTCTTATCAAGCGAGAGTAGCACTTACTAGATCCGTAAGAAAAGGCACTTGTACGACAAAACACGAGGTTCTCGCTGAAGATTTACAAAACATTGGTCTTGATATTGTTTATTTAACCTTTCCATTTTTTTGGCAAAACATTCCTGTTACCTATCCTGAAGAAATTAGATCTCTTTTAGAGATGATGCCTCAACAAAATCACCTAGCTTTGGGCTTATTAACGAATGAGACTCAAAAAATTGTTGATGTTACATGGGATCCAGCTTTGGCTGGTTCTGGGTTTGTCGTTCCCAAAATTGGTGAAGAGATTGTAGATATGCCCCTTGCCGTTATACCTTTCGCAAATCCAGTTACTCACAGAACAGTTGGTGAACGGACTCGGTATCTACAAAGACTTTGGGAACAAACACCAAATTATTCAGAGATTGGCTTGTTCTATATTGCGCTTAATACCTGGTTGATAAGTCTCAGAAACAATCAATAATAATTATGAAAAGTGAATTAGAACAGTCAGCTTATTCTGAACAGGAATACGGTCAACCCAAAAACTTTGGGCGGGTGAATGAGAGGTTATATCGTGGTAGTTGGCCACAATCACCTGACTTTCTATCAAATTTTGGAATCACTGAAGTTGTTACTTTATTTTCCTCAAGTGATAGAAAAGAAGCCGAATGGATTGTTGAGTTGCAAAATATGCTAGCAAAACATAGTATAAAACATTTCGTCATTGATATTCAAAAAAATGACAACTTATGGATAGCTGCTCAACATATCTATGACTCAGATGGTTGGACATATGTTCATTGTCAAGCTGGCGCTAACCGGACTAGCATGGTGTGTCTGATTAGTGAAATCATGCGCTTAGGACCCAAAATTGCTTCTGAATTGATACCAACACTGATAAATGATGCTATTTGCCACGGTTTTGACTACCATAAAGAAAAATACCAGCAAATATTACACGATGTCTTGACTCAAGCCCAAGACAAGGGTCTGCTACTTTACTGGTTTCTGCCCTAAGATACAGTAGTAATCTTTCTCATCCTTAGACACCGTTAGTTTCTGAAAGTGGCTAAACAGTTTTTTAATTAATTTCTTATTGAAAATATAGTGCGGAATCCCAATTTCATCACCAACTGTTGGAAGATAAGTATGTGACTCAGCTTTTTGAGCCGTTTTAACCAAACAGTAACGGATTTTGCCTTGTGAAATGCGTCCAGGAACCGTAATGAAAAAATAACCACCTGGACGCAAAACTCTTTCAATCTCTTTTATACCTTGAATAATATCTGCCTCATAACCGTGGTTAAGAGTTTGGATACTGATTACGGCATCAAAAAAGTTATCACTGTATGGAAGATTCTGAAACACTCCCACTGTAACTTTTTCAGAAAGATCAACTTTGCTGGGTTGAGCCAAGATATTTTTAATACCAATTTCAGCGCTATCTATACCGTAGGCATCAAACCCTGCGTGCAATAGTGGAAAGAAATTTCTCCCCACACCAACACCTAGGTCTAAAACACGATTCACTTCTGCGGATTTAAACCAACGCGTAACCTCTTCAAGACTATTGTGTGATGCAAAAACATCATAATAAGTATATTTTTGTGGATTTTTATAAATCTTATTCCAACCGTTATTTGTATGACTCATATATTTATGATGAATTACTAAGATTTCTTTGTAAAGTGATCTTTGAATCTTTTGGAAATTTCGGCCATTCCCAGCGGACGCCTAAACCTTCGCTCACCAGCTTGGTTTATCTTTACATGGACCATTATTGGTCCAGCCATTTTTCTATTATTGACTTCTCGCATTATTGCCTCCAAATTATCTAACGAGGAAATAGAAAATACACTCGCATAGCCAAGCAAGGCCGCCATATCAGGAATGAGTTCCGAACCAACTGTTTCTTCACCAGAGCAAGAAACATAAGCTCCATTATCCAATACAACATGCAAAAAGTTCTGTGGTTGCTGGTGTCCAATAAGATTTAAGTTACCAAGATTTGTCAGTACACTGCCATCACCCTCAACGATGGTAACTGGCACATCTCTCCTAACGGAAGAAAATCCAAGAGCAATCGAGCTGGTTAGTCCGAAAGCTCCGGCATTGTAAAATTGATTGGGTGAATCAAAGTGATGAAATAGTGATCGAGAAATCAATCCAGTTGAGGAAAATAGAGCTCTATTAGAGGGTGATAAAGTAGCAATCAGTTGAAGTACCTCCTCACGAGAAGAAAGTTGGCAAGACTCATCACGACAAACTTCAGTTCTTTTTCTGGTAGATGTTGGTTGTAAAACAATAGCTTGAGGTTTGTTAAACTTTTCCCTTGTCTTTAAGAAAAAAACGGGCAAATTTGAAGCTGTTTGCTGCTCTCTCAGTTGAGTGACGTCTTCTTGGGTAGCGGTCAATGAATATGGTAAACCAAATGACTCCAATAATGGTATGGTGGCATGCCCAGTAGCTAAATGTTGGGTAGCCGTTTCTCCTAGAGCACCACGCCAGGATACAACAAAGATAACCGGTATTTCAGAGGCTACGAGTAATGAGCCAAGGTCATTGGAACACTCAAACAAACCGCTATTCTGCATGTATAAAATGGGGGTTTTCCCCGCCAACCACGCCCCGGCGGCAATACCGACAGACTCGCGTTCGTTTGTTGTGGGTAAGTGAAGTATTTCTTTGTCCTGAGCACTTGCGGCAATAAACTCTCGTAATTCACCGCACGGTAACCCAGTGACAAAATCAGCGTGAAATCGATCTTTTAACTCTTGAAGCAGTGTTTCACCAGATAAATCCTCCTCAATAACTTCTGGTGAATATGTATACTCTTCTGGTCTTCTCATATATTAAATTTCTGAATTTGCTAGTTCTTGATTCTCGTAAGTTGTGTACCATAAGCTTCTAAAATTGTTGGCAGCAATTGGAAGCAAGTGCGGAAAAGATGATTCAACGATTTTTCTTGCCTTCAAAAAATATTCAATATTTCCTGCTTCTGCTCGCCTTAGTTTTGTTTGTTCTGGAACATAAACTTGAAAGGTCTGAATCTGAGGTAACCTGGTAAGCAATGGTGTATAGGTTGAGAACTGGGTTTCCATAGTTTCATGGCTGTCGAGACCAGCAATATAGAGGAAAGATGTTTCTGCTCCAAGTTGTTTCGCTCTCCCCAAAAGGTCTTTTCCACCCTTAAGATCAAGAGAGGCCTTGGTTCTTTTCATAAGCTGCTCGCGTCGCTCAAATGCTTCCACTGTTAAATAGAGGGCAAATGGACCAGCTGCAATGATACGTTCGAGTGCTTCCTGCGAACGTAGTTGGGAGCCAATATAGCGTAATTCACCGTTGAACCCAAACTCTGCAAAGGTTTTCCTAATCATCATGAGATGGTTAACTAGCTTTTCCTCACTTGGAAAACAGCCAGTAACTATTCCTACTGATTCTAATTCTGACAGTAGTGCTCCAGATTCAACTTGGAGCACTTCAGCCTTACGACGAAGTGCCTCAGGAGTAGTCAATGCTCTGTCATCATCTTCAAGAGAGTATGTTCCACAAAAGGCACAACCGCGACAGTTGCTACGTGAGTTGGAATTAAGCGTAAGATGCTTTTTCCCACCACGCCAATATGAATCAGTGCAAGTATCTTTCACCATTGGTGATACAGTTGCAATAGCTTGTCCATTAAATGTCAAGTTACTGCCTTTATGTTCAAATGCTGAAAAAGGTTTATCGGATATTGTGAGAGCCAAAAGATATTTTCGACCACTTGGAAATGTGGCGACAAATCTTCCTCTGTCATTAACTATATCTCCATATTTGATACCAGAAGCGTTAAGTGCAATGAGCAAAATATCTTCTTCTGGGATCTTCCATTCCCGGCTCAAACGTTCAACGTTTTGTGGGTTTAAAAGTGGCTCTGAGCTTTGTTGAGTAGACTCATATTGAAATTGTTCGATTTTCCTCATAATTAACCCGAAGTTATACCAAACAATCACCTTAGAATCAATAAATGATTTGAAAATCTCAAGCTGGAAGGTTTACTGCTTTACTTGCACACAGTTCCATCTACCTCTTGACTTGGTTTTTATTGACTATGGGGGTACCCACCACAACAAAACGTGTAATCATTACACCACAGAGTGGAGGCAGTGGAAGCAATGGAGGTATTTTAAGCTAATGGGGCGTCCAACAGACAATAGAATCGAGCATCTTTCTGTATAACACAGGTTCGAATAGCGTCTATCGCTCGGAGCCAAGTTAGTCTATTAGAATTCTTTGAAATAAGTATGGCAAAGCAGCTCCAAAAGCTTAGCAACTTCGTAATCTTTCAAACCTCAACAGGAAAAGTGAATATTGATGTGTTTTTTGCTGATGATAATCTGTGGCTAACGCAGAAAATTATGGCAGAGTTGTTTGGAACTACTCCTCAAAATATCACTCTTCATCTTGGAAATATTTTTTCAGACGGAGAACTTGATGAGAGGGCAACTAGTAAGGAATTCTTACAAGTTCAACAAGAAGGTGATCGCCAAGTTCAGCTGATTTTAGTTAATATTTAAATTTTATTATAGATCTAGATTTTGCCTTAATTGCATTATATTATTGAGATATGACTACAACTGAAAAAATAAAAAACATGTTAACTTGGGGATTTATTTTATGGCTTGTTGGTTATCTCGCAAGCATAGTTTTATTTTTTATTGTACCAAAAGAATATATTGGTTGGGTTTTGTCACCATTGGCTAGTGTTTTTACGATTTGGGTATTGATGAAAAAAGTCAAAAGACCGGAACTAATGTGTTATTTTGGCACAGGTCTAATTTGGACAATAATGGCTATATTGCTTGATTATCTTTTTATTATCACTTTACTTAAAACAGGAAATTCATATTACAAGCTCGATGTTTATTTATATTATCTTCTCACCTTTGTTTTGCCAATAATTGTGGGTTACTGGAAATTCAAGCATAAAGCTCCTGATGCAAAGTTGTTTTAATTTGTAATTTACCTCATATAGCATGCAAGATCCCAGAATCATCGATCTCACCCCAGCAAACATCGCAGGCTATGGTGTTTGCGGGTATAAAGATGTGAACAAGCATTTGGAACTTAGAAAGAAAATTGCTTGGTTTACCAAGTATTATTCTAAGGGTTTAAGAATCAAAATTCTTCTTTCAGAGAAAGGTGGTTATCAAGGCATGTTGGAGTATCTGCCTGGTCAATATGCTCATCGACCGGTGGAGGCTGCTGGATACATGTTTATTCACTGTGTTTTTGTGGGTTTTAAAAAAGAATTCAAGGGCAAAGGTTATGCCTCTTTGCTGATAGACGAATGCATCAAGGAGGCCAAGGATCAAAAAATGTTGGGTGTGGCTTTGGTGACCAGAAAAGGTCCCTTTATGGTGCACAATGGGATTTTTCTGAAAAAAGGTTTTCAAGTGGTCGATAGTGCAGAGCCAGACTTCGATTTACTGGTTTTGAAGTTTGATCAAAAGGCTAAAAATCCTCGTTTCAAACCTAATCTGTCCGAGCAAAGCAAAAAGTATGGCCAAGGCTTGACGATTATCCGTTCAGCGCAATGTCCTTATACGGAGAAAAACGTCAACGCCATCCTCGAATCAGCCAAAAAAATGAAATTAAAAACTAACTTAATTGATTTAGCAGATGCCAGCGCTGCCCAAAACACACCCTGTGCTTTTGGTTCTTTTTGCTTGATTTACAATGGCA
>CAZFIY010000041.1:0-6246 GCA_964519685.1 uncultured Pseudomonadales bacterium | reverse complement strand
TTGCATGATTTTGCTTTTTTTTACGACTAATAAAGAGTAATGTCATTTTTTGTCAAAAATCAAAAAGAGTTGTCCAATCTGGAAATAATTCAAAAGCGACAACAACAATTGCAAGAAAAATGGAAAAAAGATGGATCCAACCATCTTTTTAATGTTAGTGAAGAATTGAGCAAAGCTAATCAGCATAACTGCGAAAACATGATTGGAGCAGTGGCATTACCAGTTGGTTTAGCCGGGCCAGTGAGAATTATTGATAAGCAACAGGCAGAAGAATATTTTGTGCCCTTAGCAACCAGCGAAGGAGCACTTGTTGCCAGTGTCAGTAGGGGTCTGAAAGCCATTAATCAAGCTGGCGGCGCGCAAGTCATGGTCAAAAATTTTGGCATCACTCGAGCTCCCGTCTTTGCTTTTAAAAATGGAAATGAGGCTTTTAATTTTGCCAAATATTTGGAAGAAGAAAAAACCCTCAAAAAGATTCAGCAAGTTACAGAAGCAACTAGTTCTCATTTGAAATTTCTCAAATTAATGAGTTTTGTCAGAGGCAGAAATGTTTATGTGCGTTTTAGTTTCTCAACTGATCAGGCGATGGGCATGAATATGGTGACGATTGCCTTGCAAAAATTATGGGAAGCTTTTTTAAGTCAATATCAAGGTATCAAAATGCTAGCCTTGTCTAGCAATGTCTGCACAGACAAAAAAGCAGCATTTATCAATCAATTATTAGGTAGGGGCTATGGTGTTCAAGCTGAAGTTTTTTTAAGTGAAGAAATTTTGCAAAATGTTTTAAAAACAAATGCTCAAGATTTTTTAAGAACTCATCAGGCAAAAAACATTATTGGTTCTAATGTGGCTGGTTCTAGTTCTTTAAATATGCAATTTGCCAACGTTGTAGCAGCTTTTTATATGGCTACCGGGCAGGATTTGGCTCACATTGTGGAAGCAAGTCAAGGCACTACTATCGTGGAGAATGAAGAAAAAGGTCTCTATATTGCTGTCAATCTTCCAGATCTGCCATTCGGTTCAGTCGGCGGAGGAACCAATTTACCAGCTCAAAGAGAGTTGCGAACACTTATTACAAAGGGGCAAAAAGATCTTAATGCATCGCAACTAGTCACCATTCTCGCAGTCGGTGTCTTAGCGGCCGAAATTTCCGGTTTAGCAGCCCTCAGTAACCATAGTTTAGCCAGCGCGCATCAGCGTTTAGCAAGATAATTAAATGAAAAACTCTAAAATAAAAAATCGAGTGGGTATTGTGGCTTATGGCACGGCTTTACCAAAACAAAAAGTTTTGACCAGCACAATTGCTCAAAGTCAGGGTAAAAGCGAAGAGCTGGTTAAATCCTTGGGCGTTTTATCTAAAACTGTGCCAAGTATTGATGAAGATACCATTACTTTGGCAACAGACGCAGGAAAAATTGCTCTTGATCGCTTTTTAGCTAATGGTGGGGAAATTAATAACATTGGCACGCTTTTTATTGGCAGTGAAAGTCATCCATATGCGGTTAAGCCTTCTGGTACAGTAGTTAAAACAGCCTTGGGCTTGAGTGATTCTTTAAGCATGGCTGATTTACAATTTGCTTGTAAAGCAGGTTCACAATCATTGCAAATAGCAGCTGCTTATGTGCAAGCGGGTATGTCTAAAAATTCCATGGCAATTGGTGCCGACACCGCCCAAGCTTGTCCTGGAGATGCATTGGAATATACTGCGGCGGCGGGCGCCGCCGCCTTTATCCTTGGTAACGAAGAAAATGACAATCAATTGTTAGCTGAGTTAATAGCTACTAAATCAATAGCGACTGATACTCCAGATTTTTGGCGCAAACCTAAAGAATCCTATCCACAACACTTTGGCAGATTTACTGGCGAGCCAGCTTATTTTAAGCATGTGACCATGGCCACAAAAACATTATTAGAAGAAGCTAATTTACAGCCAGAAGACATAGATTTTTGTGTTTTCCACACTCCTAACGCTAAATTTCCACAACAAGTAGCTAAAAAATTGGGTTTTACTAGAGAGCAACTAACCCCTTCTCTAGTTGTAAAAGAAGTGGGTAATACTTATGCAGCCGCCTCGCTTTTAGCTTTGAGTCAAATTTTAGACATCGCTCCTGCCAAAAGCAAAGTTTTAGTTTGTTCCTATGGTTCTGGTGCTGGCGCAGATGCTTTTCTGTTTGAAACAACTAGTCATTTAGTTGCGCAAAGAAAAAAATACAGTAAGTTGCTTGCAGAACAAATTGCTACTTTGCAAACCATTGATCTTGCCAATTATCAAAAAATGAGGAGCCAGAATGAACATTAAAGTAATTGGTAATTATATTGGCAAATTTGGTGAACTTTGGGAAAAAAGTTTAACCGATCTCATTAAAGAAGGCGTAAATGGTGTTTTAACTGATGCTCAGATCGCTCCTTCAGAAATCGAAGCAATTTTTGTGGCTAATAAAGCTGGAGGCAGTTTTAATGAGCAAAGACATTTAGGTGCTTTAGTAAGCGAGCAATTTGGTCACTTTCCGCCAGCTATGCGCGTTGAGGGAGCTTGTGCTTCTGGTGGATTAGCAGTTGTGGCAGCCCAACAAGCTCTACTTAGTGGTTTATATAAGACAGTTTTGGTTTTGGGAGTAGAAAAAATGACTGATGTTTCTGGCAGTCAAGCCAGTGCAATTTTAGCTACGGCAGCGAGTAGAGAAAAAGAATATGGTTCTACTTTTCCTGCTCTTTATGCCATTTTAGCCAATTATCACATGCATCACTATGGAACGACTCGCGAGCAATTATCTAGTGTGGTGGTTAAAAATCATCTACATGCTTTTAATAATCCCAAAGCTCAGTTTCATAAAAAATTTACCTTAGATGATGTTGCTAATTCTGCCATGGTTGCTGTACCACTTAGACTCTTAGATTGTTCGCCAATTAGTGATGGAGTAGCAGCAGTAATTTTGAGTAGTAAAAAATCTACTTGCAAAACGCAAATCTTAGGTTTTGGTCATGGTCAAGATACTTTGGCACTGCAAGATCGTCAGGATTTAGGGAAATTAGTGGCCACGCAAAAAGCAGCTAAGCAAGCTTTTAATCAAGCTGGTCTGAGTCAAAAAGATATTCAAGCCATTGAAGTGCATGATTGTTTTAGCATCGCTGAAATTTTAGCTGTCGAAGATCTTGGATTTTTTGCCAAAGGCAAGGCTGCTCAAGCCATTGCTAATGGTCAAGCTACTTTTGGTGGTAAATTAGTAGTAAATCCCTCTGGTGGACTGAAGGCTTGTGGTCATCCGGTGGGGGCTACTGGAGTTAAACAAATCGCCTATCTTTCATCTTTAATTGAAGCTGGTCAGTTTGATCGAGTGTTGGCCCACAATGTCGGTGGCAGTGGCGCAACTGCAACTGTTAACATTTTAGGAAAAAAACAATGAATATCACGGAATATTGGCGATCAAATAAAAACTGGTCTAAATATTTAGGCAAAAAAGGCAAAGTTTTATCTGTATCTATGATGGAAGTCTCTGCTCCTGATCAAACCGATTTATTGCCCTATGCTTATTTGTTGGTTGATTTAGGTAAAGAAAAAATTTCTTTAATGGGGTCTGCCCACAGCGAATTTAAAATTGGTGATGAAGTGGAAATAGTTTTAAGAAAAATTAAAAAAGAGGCTTCAAGTGAGATTATTTGTTACGGTTTGAAAGCACAACATGCCTAGCTTTTATAGCGGAAAAGTTATTTTAACCGGTGAACACAGTGTGGTTTATGGGCACACTGCGATTTTGGCGAGTTTAAATTTGGGTATTACTTGTACTGTCAAAGAAGGTGCTTTGAGTCCAGAGCAAAAAGAAGATCAATACTTGCAACACATTTTGGAGATTTTTTACAAGCACGCTCAATTGCTAAAAATGTCAGTTGCGATTGAAATTGAATCGAATTTACCTCAGAAGTCTGGTCTTGGTTCATCAGCTGCTTTTGCTGCCGCAGTTTTTAGTGAATTATTTAAATTTCACAATTATTCTTTAAATGCAGATCGACTTTATAATCTAGTTTTAGAAGCTGAAAATTTCATTCATACTAAATCTAGTGGAGCAGATCCGGCGATTATAGTTTATGGCGGATTAATCGCTTTTAATCAGGGTAAAGTAAAGCCAATTTCAAATAAAGCATTGACTAATCAATCTTTTTTTCTAATCAGTTCTGGAGAGGCCATTGAGTCTACAGGCGAAATGGTACAAAAAGTTGCTAATGAACCAAATAATCAGAAAACTTTGCCCAAAATTGGCAATTTAAGCCAAAAAATGCTTAATGATCTACAATCTGGAATTTTTAATCCAGAACTAATGGATGAAAATCAAAATTTATTAGAACAAATAGGCGTGGTTGGTCAAAAAGCTCAAGGAATCATCCAAGAATTACAAACCCAAGGCGCCTTTTGCAAAATCACTGGTGCTGGCGGATTCAAATCTGGCTCTGGCTATATCTTAGCTTGGCATGAAAATCCTCAAGAGTTTAAAACAAATTTACAAAAAATGGGTTTGGAATTTTTTCAAACTCAGTTAGGAGTGATTTATGAAAAAAACAGTTAGAACATCGGCTCCAGGAAAACTTATGTTATTTGGTGAGCATAGTGTAGTTTTTGGTCATCCTTGTATTGTGACCGCAGTTGATCGTCGTTTATCAATTACTGTTGAAGAAAATGGCGAAGAAGTTTTTATTCTAGATGCTCCAGATTTGGGTTTAAGAGCTTATTCAAAAAAAATTACTGATCTTGGCAACGAAAATTTGCCAAAAGAAGTCAGTTTTATCGAAACTTGCTACAAACTTTTTTTGAAAAAATATCCTCAGAAAAAAACTATTCATGTCTATAGTAAAAACGAATTTAAAAGCTCTTATGGCCTGGGTTCGAGTAGCGCCAGTACAGTGGCCTTTGCCAAGGCACTGAGTGAATTTTACGAAGTGCCAATGAGCAACGATGAGTTATTCGATCTTTGTTATGCCACTGTCCTTGAAGTTCAAGGAGTGGCTTCAGGATTTGATATTGCTGCTGGTATTTGGGGTGGCACTTTGTATTACGTTACACCTCACGGTAAATTTGCCAAACATAAAACAGTCGAGCCAATTAATGTCCAAAATTTACCTTTTATAGTTGGCTACACTGGAATTAAAGCTGACACCGCTACTTTAGTCCGCATGGTCCAAAGTCTGCACAGTGAAAACAAGACAGTGATAAATAAAATTTTTACTGATATTACTCTTGTAGTAGAACAGGCTAAAAAAACTCTTCAACAGCAAGATTGGTCTCATTTAGGTCTTTTAATGGATGAAAATCAAGCTTTGTTGCGTAGATTGCAGGTGAGTAGCATTGAATTAGAAAACTTAATCGCTGCCAGTAAAAGCGCCGGGGCTATGGGCGCTAAGCTTTCTGGTGCTGGTGGAGGAGATTGTATGTTGGCTTTAGCTGATGAGAATGATTATTCAACTGTTGCTGAGGAAATTACTCGAGTTGGTGGTAAAATTATTGAAGTTAAAATGAATGAAGAAGGAGTTCGACTCGAACACTAATTTCAAGCCAGAGATGACTCGACCAGATACATCTTTTCGCGTCATCAAATGTCTTTAAATTACTGTTCGAGTCTCACCAAAAACTAAAAGGAAGTTTATGAAAAAAGTAACGATTCAAGCTAGTAGTGATGTCGCTCTTGTTAAATATTGGGGCAAAAAGGATAAAGTTTTGCGTCTACCTGCCAATGGTAGTATTTCCATGGTCTTGGATGCTTTATACAGCATCACTACAGTTGAATTTTTGCCAAACTTAGCCAAAGATGAAGTAATAATTGGCGGTGAGACAGAAGAAGGAGAAAGCTCCCGTGTTATTGAGCATTTAAATCGCATTAGAGCCTTGGCTAAAACTAAAAATATCATTACCACTGATCTTTTTGCCAAGGTAGTTTCAGAAAATAACTTTCCTAAAAGCACCGGTCTTTCCAGTTCAGGATCAGGTTTTGCCGCTTTGACCCTCGCTGCTTGCCAAGCGATTGGTCTAGATTTGTCTGAAAAAGAACTTTCTATTTTAGCTCGTCAGGGTTCTGGCACAGCTTGTCGCTGCGTTTGTGGGGGTTTTGTAGAGTGGTTGGACGGGGAAAAGTCGGAGGAATCTTATTCCACGAGTTTTGCTGATGCCGGATCTTTCGACATCAGAGATTTGGTGGCTGTTGTGTCTGAAGATAAAAAGAACATTAGTTCTTCCAAAGGGCATGACTTAGCAGAGTCAAG
>CAZFIY010000040.1:0-6685 GCA_964519685.1 uncultured Pseudomonadales bacterium | reverse complement strand
TAAAAGTAGAAACAAGTTTTCTAGTTTAACTTGTTTGATTAATTTCCACATTTGATTTTATTTTTTCTTCTTTTTCCAAATAAAAGTATTGTAAGCGAAAAAATTCCAGAACATGCCAACTAGAATACCTATTACTGCAGAAATGACTCCGGTATCGATAACATAGTTGATAATTGGCAAAGTAAATACCGGCTTGAGACCAATAGTGACAGTTGTCAAATAGGCAATGGCACTTTGAATTAAAATTGATCCAGCAGAGGAAAGATTGAAAGTAATAAATTTAAGAGGGATTTGGTTTGTTTTAAGCCTACGATCTTTGAAAGTCCAAAGATTACTCCAAATAAAATTAGAAACAACGGCAGTTTCGATGGCTAAAAAGTTGGCAATCACAAAAGTTTTTTCGCTAGTGAAAGCTAAGCGCCAAAGCTGCAGAGCAATAAGTTGTACCATGGCTCCGAAAGCACCTACGATAGCAAATTTCACTATTCTCATTTCTAAAATTTCTTTAATTCTCACTTTCATAAGATATAACAAAGTATTTTTAATATACTCTGGCCCAATTTTACTATTACCTAATACTCGATCCTTGAATTGAAAAGGTACTTCTGCAATTCTGAAGTTTTTACGCAATGCTTTATGTAAAAATCCAATCTGAAAAGTATAGCCGGAAAAGCGTTCAGAATGCAATCCTTTTTCTACAGCAAGATAAACCTCTTTTTTGATGGCTCTAAAACCGGTGGTCCAGTCTCTAATGGAAAAATCAAACATCAATACATTAATGAAAGAATTTCCAACGATACTTAAAAATTTGCGATGTAAACCCCAATTTGCTGGAATTGATCCCCCCTTAATGTACCTAGAACCCAACACGAGATCATAATCTTGATCAATTTTTTTCAAAAAAGCAGGAATCTTTTTGGGATCATGAGATAGATCAGCATCAAATTCAAAAACTACATCAGCCCCCAATTCATTAAAAGCATGGTTCATGCCACTTAAATAAGCTCCACCTAAGCCAGACTTTCTTTTATTAACTAATAACTCGACGAAGCTATATTTTTTTTGCAGGCTTTTAACCACATCGGCAGTGCCGTCAGGAGAGCTATCATCTACCACTAAAACTCTCATTCGCCAATTTCTTACTCCGACAAATACTCTAACCAAAGCTTCAATAGTTTTAGCAATATTATCTTTTTCGTTATAAGTAGGAATGATGACAATGGCTTTTTGCATTTTATTTTGTACTTTTGCTTTCAAATTCTAAATCTTTCTCGACCATCAGAGTAACTAATTCTTCAAAGGTAACACTAGGTTGCCAGCCAAGTTCTTTTTTAGCTTTTTCTGGATTGCCAATTAGCAAATCCACTTCGGCGGGGCGATCAAATTTCTTGTTATGTTTGACATATTTTTGATAATCGCCCAGATCAGCAGCTTTGAAAGCAATTTCTAAAAATTCTCGCACGCTATGAGTTTCACCAGTGGAAATAACATAATCGTCGGCTTTTTCTTGTTGCAACATCAGCCACATTGCCTCCACATAATCTTTAGCATATCCCCAGTCTCTTTTAGCATCTAAATTACCTAGCTCTATATAATCTTGTTTGCCAAGCTTGATGCGAGCGACGGCATTACTGATTTTACGTGTCACAAATTCTAGACCGCGACGAGGCGATTCATGGTTAAAGAGAATACCTGAGACAGCATAAAGATCATATGATTCGCGATAATTAACAGTAATCCAATGCCCATAAACTTTGGCTACACCGTAAGGTGAGCGAGGGTAGAAGGGGGTATTTTCATTTTGCGGTACTTCTCGGACTTTGCCGAACATTTCACTAGAGCTAGCTTGGTAAAATTTAGCTTTGGGACAAGCTAAGCGCATTGCTTCTAAAACTTTAGTAACACCGATAGCGGTAAATTCACCAGTCAAAACCGGTTGTTCCCAAGAAGCTTTAACAAAAGACTGGGCGGCTAAGTTATAAATCTCATCAGGTTGAATATCTTTAAGTGCAAAAGTTAGAGAGTGTTGATCAATTAAATCTCCAGAAATTAATTCTAAATTTGGATGATGAATAATATTTTTAATGCGGTCAAAATTTTGAGTACTAGTGCGACGAGTTAAGCCATAAACTTTATAGCCTTTTTCTAGTAAAAGTTCTGCTAAATATGAACCGTCTTGACCGGTGATGCCAGTGATAAAAGCTTTTTTCATAGGTTTTCTCTCCAGTAATTTAAAATTCTTTCTAATGTTTCTGTTAATTGATGTTGGGGTTGCCAACCTAATTTTAAGATCTTTTCATTGTTGCAAACAAGATAAGGAAGGTCAACAGGGCGAATTTTGTTTTGATCAATTTCTATCTTAATATCTTTATTGGCTTTTGACTTTAAAGTTTCCAAAATTTCCCTGATATTGTAAGCTTGACCAGAACCAAGATTATAAATTTCACCGCTTTGACCCTTTTCCATCAGTAAAATATAGGCACTCACAATATCTTTGACATCGGAAAAATCGCGCACGCTATCTAAATTACCGACAGTTACTGTTTCAGCTAGACCTTTTTCTACTTTGACGATGTTAGCGGCTAAATCAGCCACCACAAAGCCAAGAGCCTGTCGTTCACCAATGTGATTAAAGGGTCTCACTCGCACGATATTTAGTTTTTCGCTACGAGTAAAATAATGCACCATCATATCTTGAACAAGCTTGGAAAGAGCATAGGGATTATCTGGTCCTAAAGTTGCTTGTTCATCTACGGCTTGATTTCTAGCTTCATAAACCAAAGCAGTGCTAATGTGTAACATCTTGCTATTTGGTACATGATCTTTGATTGCTTCAAGCAAATTTAATTGCAAGCTAGTATTCATTTCTAAAATGGCTTTACGTTTTTCAAAACTATCACCCACATTGGCAATTGAAGCCAAATGATAAATTTCATCAGGTTGAATTTGGGCAATTAGATCTTGTGTCGCCTGATAGTCGGTGAGGTTAATTTGATGAATCTTATTTGGATCTACGAATTGTTTGACAAATTCACCTTCGTCTCGATAAGAAGTTAAATGGATATTTCTTTCACCCCTTTTGTAAAGTTCTTCTACCAGGTGAGAAGCAACAAAGCCAGTTCCGCCAGTGATTAAAATTTTTTTCATAAATTTACCTTTTGCCAATCCCGATATATTGATAGTGCCAATTTTTTACTAAATCTGAATAAAATTGATTTCTACAGTCAATAAAAAATTGGGTTTTAGAGTTTTTGACCTTAGAAAAATCAAAACCGGTAATTTCTGGCCATTCCACAACTGCCATAATGATATCGGCATTTTCACAAGCTGCCTCGATAGTCGAAAATTGCTGATGATTGTCAACTTCTCCAGGATATTTAGCCATGGGGTCATAGCTTTGAATTTGTGTACCTTGTTGACTTAAAAAAGGAATAATTTTGGTGGCGGGTGCTTCTCTCATATCGTCAGTATTGGGTTTAAATGACAAACCTAAGACAGCAATTGTTTTCCCTTTGAAACCGTCGGTTTCTTTAGCAAACTTTTCTAATAGATAAAAAATACGCTGACTATTAATTTCATTGACACGATTTAACAAATTACCACTTTCGCCAACGCTTCTAGAATAGGCTGCCAGCTCTTTCACATCTTTTGGAAAACATGAGCCACCATAGCCTAAACCTGGATACCAATAATGTTGACCAATTCTCTTGTCATGACCAATCGCTTTAATGACCTCATCAATGTCAGCGCCATTTTTCTCACAAAGATTAGCGACTTCATTGATAAAAGTAATTCTGGTGGCGAGATAAGAATTGGCAGTGTATTTAGCCATTTGTGCAGAAGCGACTCGACAGCGAATGACTGGTGCATTAAGTGATTGATGCAATTCTTCTAGTTTCTCAAAAACAAAATCATCTTCTGCACCAATCACAATTCTATCTGGATTGAGAGTGTCGTAAACTGCGCTGCCTTCACGCAGAAATTCTGGCAGGGATGCACCATAAAATTTAATTGAAGTTTCTTGTTTAATAATTTCGATAGTTTTTTCCAATGTTCCAGGAGGAACAGTTGATTTGATGACAACAATGGCATCTTCCTTGATATGAGGAGCCAAAGATTTGGCACTAGCAAAAACATAGCGAAGATCTGCAGTTTCATCTGCAGCAGAGGGCGTGCCGACCGCAATAATAATAATTTCTGCATCTTGAATAGCTTCTTGATAGGAAGTGGTGAAATTTAAATTGCCTTTGGCCTGTTCTTTTAATAACAACTCTTGAAGTCCTGGCTCGTAAAAAGGAACTTGACCTTTTTTAAGAAGTTGAATTTTATTTTCATCAATATCTAAGCCAATCACCTGATTTCCAAAAGAAGCATACACTGCAGCTGAGACTACTCCCACAAAACCTGTGCCAATGACCGTAACTTTCATGAATTCACTTTCTATTTTATTTTATCTTGTATAATAGCAAAGAACACATCTAATTTATCACGATTTTATGAAAATTAACATTTTAACTATTTTCCCAGATTTTTTTACTAACCCTCTAGAAACCTCGATTTTAAAAAGAGCGATCCATAAAAATTTAGTTGAGTTTAATATTTTAAATTTGCGTGATTTTACTCAAGACAAGCATCAAACTACCGATCAGCGACCTTTTGGCGGTGGTCCAGGGATGGTGATGATGGTTGAGCCAATTGATAAGGCTTTAGAACATTTAGGAGTTAAAAAAGGTGATCTAAACAAGAAAATTATTTTAACTTCTGCCAAGGGTTCGATGTTTAGACAAGAAACGGCTAAGAGCTTTGCCAATTTAGATGAATTAACCATTATTTGTGGTCATTATGAGGGTGTTGATGAGCGAGTTGCCATGCATCTAGTTGATGAAGAAATTAGGATTGGTGATTATGTTTTAACTGGTGGTGAAGCAGCTGCTTTAGTGATGACTGACAGTGTGACGAGATTAATTCCAGGCGTTTTGGGCAATGAAGACAGCAATCAAAATGAATCTCATAGTCAGCCTGGAAAAATGGGTTGTCAGCAATTTACTAAACCAGTCGATTACAAAGGGATGATTGTTCCAGAAATTTTGCTCTCCGGAGATCATGAAAAAATTAAAAACTGGAGAGACAGTAATAGAACTTAAACAATTGTTTCCTTGATGGCCTCTTTGATGTTTTTTAGTTCAAAATCAAGACCTAACTTCAGCAGATCAATATTTAAGGCAGTATTCTTTTGATAAGGGCGATTGCTTGTCTGGAGGTATTGCGCCAATGAGCCTTTTTTTAGATCAAAATTTAAATTAAAATTTTGATTAATAAACTGTGCAAACTCAAAATCGCTCCAAGATTCTCCTGAAGAAGCATGATAAAGACCAGTGCTTTTTCGGCGAATCACATAATCAATTATTTTGGCTAAATCATTAATATAAGTTGGGCCAAAGTAGTGGTCAGTAAATTGAGGATAAAGCTTGTTGTTTTTCATTCCTTCTAAAATTCTATGTAAAGTGTCAACCTTTTCAAAAGAGTCATTTCTGAAAGGTTGATCGATGCGTAAAATTGTCCAATCAATACTGCTTTTTTGAATTACTTCTTCAGCCAAAGCTTTAGTTTTACCATACCATTCGATGGGATTAGTCTTATCTGTTTCAAGATACATCTCTTCTTTTTCACCGTCAAAAACATAAGCTGTAGAAAGGTGGATTAAATGTTTTCCAGTTTGAGCACAGGCCTTAACTAAATTTTCCGTACCTTTGACATTGACCTGATAACAAATACCACTCACATCATCTGTTTGTTGCCAAGCGCCAGTAACGTCAGTATAGGCTGCCATATGAACTACAAATTCAGCTTTAGAATCAGCAACCACTGATAAAACTTGTTTTTCATTAGTAATGTCGACTGGTCGCAGAGCGTTTCTTAAATCTAAATTGTCAAAATCATATTTATCTGCAAAGTCAGCAGTAAACTTAGAACCAACTAAGCCATTTAAACCAGTGCCCAATAAAGGAATTTTGTTCATAACTTAAATCTACCTTTCTACATATTGCTTATCAAAGTAAGCTTGATTGCTATCTTTCAAGGGTCGCCACCAAGCCTCGTTATTTTTGTACCATTCAACAGTTCTTTGTAAGCCTTCTTCTAAACTTACACTTGGTTGCCAACCTAAAGCCTCTTGAGTTTTGGAAAAATCAACACTGTAACGACGATCATGACCTGGGCGATCTTTGACGTATTCAATGTAACTTTCGTCCTTGTTCATAATTTTTAAAATCATTTTGATTAATTCTAAATTATTAACATCTTTATAAAGCCCACCAAAAAGATAAGTTCTTTGCTCTTCACCGTTTTCCAAGACTAAGTCAATGCCACGACAGTGATCCTGCACATAAAGCCAATCACGCACATAAAGACCGTCGCCATAAACTGGTACTTTTTGATCATCAATCAAATTGGTAATGGCCAAAGGAATCATTTTTTCTGGAAAATGATATTCACCATAATTATTTGAACAATTACTCAAGGTAAAAGGTAAGCCATAGGTATCACCATAAGCACGCACCAAATGATCAGAGGCGGCTTTGGAAGCAGAATAAGGGCTGTGAGGATTATAGGGACTTTGTTCGGTAAACTTATCACTAGCTTCAAGTTTTAGGGCACCGAACACCTCGTCGGTGGAGATGTGATG
>CAZFIY010000039.1:0-6747 GCA_964519685.1 uncultured Pseudomonadales bacterium | reverse complement strand
AGTCAACAATTTTCTGAAGCCAAGAATCTTAAAACCTGGATGCCAGTCGATTTTTATCTGATTGGCCCAGAACATATTGTTTTGCATTTACTTTACTCGAGATTTTTTACCAAATTTTTACGCGATGAAGGTTACCTAGACTTACCTTCTGGTGAACCTTTTGCCAAAATGCGTCATCAGGGAATGATTCTTGGTCCTGATGGTCGCAAAATGAGTAAAAGTAAAGGCAATGTCATCAATCCTGATGAGATTATTGAGGAATATGGCGCCGATACCCTGAGGGTGTATGAGATGTTTATGGGTCCACTCGAAGCAGATAAACCCTGGAATCCGCGCGCTGTGGCTGGGGTAGCTAGGTTTTTACGCAAAGTTTATCGTTTAATTGGTCGAGAAATTGCTCGTCAAGAACAAGCTTTGCCACTTTCTACAGATAGAAAAGAATTACTGCAAAAGTTACATTGGGCGATTCAAAAACTGACTAATGATTTACCAGAATTTAAGTACAACACTGCGATTGCTGCCTTGATGGAGCTGAGTAATGTTTTTGAAAAGTTAGACCAAGATCAAGCCACTCTCTTAAGTAGAGACGAATTAGTCGACCTGATCAAACTCCTGGCTCCTTTGGCACCGTTTATTGCCGAAGAACTTTACGAGCAAGCTAGAGTTTTACCAGGCGCACTAAAAGACTCTGTTCATTTAGAGTCCTGGCCTAAATATGATCAGACACTTTTACAAAAAGATGAGGCCTGTCTCGTCGTGCAGGTGAACGGCAAACTGCGTGGTGAGTTTACGTGGCCAACTAATCGTTTAAGCGAAAAAGAAGCCATTATCGAGCATGCCAAAGGCTTAGAAAGTATTGCTAAATGGCTTGCTGGTCAGACAATTGTAAAAGCCATCTACGTGCCTGGTAAGATCGTCAATTTAGTAATTTAAATTCACAGCTCAATTCACAAACTCACAAATTTACATTGGTCACACTTCTTGCTACCTAGATCTTGGATAATGGGTTCATGTCCAAGAAGTCTAAATTCTTAGCTTTTATTAGCGTTTTTTTACCAGTCTTGTTGATGATTCTTGGTCTTGTTATCGCTGGCATCGCCCTTAAGAAATTAATGGCTAGTTCTGAAACCCTGCAGTGTTTCTGTCCTTCTTGTCCAGAGACGGCTTTTGCAGAAAAGGGTGCTGCTAGCTTGGGCTTGATTAAAGTTGATATCCAGGGTGCCGTCAAAAAGCCAGGTATTTATCAATTGGAGCTTGGTCAGCGCCTGGCCGACCTGATTGCCTCAGCGTCTGGTTTTACCAAGGATGCTGACTCGGTTTTCATTTCCAAAAGTCTTAATTTGGCGACTGAACTCAAAGATCAAGAAAAAGTTTACATTCCTTTCCTAGTAGAAAAAAATAATGACTCAGGTACAGCTAGTGGCAATGATGCTACCCAAGTAGCGGAAAGCACTGACTTGATTTCGATCAATCAAGCCAGTTTGGCGACTCTGCAAACTCTCTCCGGCATCGGAGCAGTCAAAGCACAGGCAATTATCGATAATCGTCCTTATAGCACTTTGGATGATTTGGTCACTAAAAAGGTGATTTCTGAAAATTTACTTAATAATTTGCGAGCACAATTATCGCTCTAGTTATAGGATTCTATAGTGCTGTTTTGCTTTGCTCAATTTTTAATCATTATTTTGTGAAAGGGGACTCAATAATCGGTTTTCAAGGATTTTTAAGAACTTTCGAAGCAACTCATTGCTTTCGTATCAAAAGGCTCAATGACTTATAAGCATTTTAGAAAAATACAACTTTATATATTGATATCTTTAGTAATCTTTATATTTACGAAAAACTTTCAAATAATATTAAAGACCCGAAGTAAGATCGAACCAGATCAGAAATGGCAGATTTTTACCATTTTTTCCAAAAAAAATGATAAAAACGAAACAAAACCGAAAGAAAGCAGTGTTTTGACAGTTTTTCTCCCTAGTAGATGGTCAATTCTATCGATTCAAAGTAACTATATCAAAGAAAAACAGACTAAATCATCTAGCAGTCAACTCAATGGGATTGATAGGGCTATTTTTGAGTTAAAAAAGCTGATAAATGGTTTTATTTACTTATTTAATAAAGCAGTAGTTTCGGTTAAATATCGCTATTTACTTAGTCAAAAACAGCTAAGTATACAGCGCGAAACTTACCTCGAGAGACTTGAGGGAGTAATTGGAGCTAGAGGTAGACCTCTGGTTGAAGGTATGCTTTTTGGTGACCTCTCTGGTATCAGTCAAGAGACATATCACTCTTTTAAAGTTATTGGGATATTACATATTTTGTCAGCTTCCTCAGCCAATTTCACTCTTTTTTTACAATTTCTACTATTTTTTCTCAAGCCATTTTCATCTCACTTGACTAAAAATGGTCTTTTTTATCTGAATTTTGCCATTATTTTCTTATATTTCTCTCTGGTAGGCTCTTCAGCATCGACTTTAAGGGCCTTTTTGAGTCTCACTTTGGCTTTTTTGGCCATTTTTGTACTCAAACGCACTCATTTGTCTCTTTTTAATTTGTATTTAGTAGCTATTTATATGCTAATCATCAATCCTTTTTATTTGGATTCGCTTAGTTTTCAATTTTCTTTTCTAGCTAGTTTTGGCATTATCTTTTTATACAACTATTTAGAAAAAGAGCCATTTATCAATAAAAATATCTTTTTTAAAAACATATTACTAACTATTTGCGCACAATTTTTTTTATTAACGATTATGATTTCCAGATTTGGAGAACTGAATTACTTGGCGATTCCGGCAAATTTATTAGTTCTACCTCTGGTAGAATTATTGACAATTCTGTTTTTAGCTTCATTTATCTGTCTTTTTCTTTCAAGTATCTTACCCATGGCTCTTTTTGAATCTTTTTTATCATTTATGATTAATAAAGTAATTGATATATTGTTCTTTTTAATTGACTTTTTAGAAAAAATTCCCTGGAAAAGTATCGTTTTTAAAACAAATAAAGATCTATATACCAATATATTTATTTTTGTTAATTTGCTAGTTATTGGAGGTGTTTTTGTACTCAAAAATAAAAAGTACTCTAAAAATCAATATAGGACATTCAAATGAAACTTATTATTTCAGTCAGTATTTGTTTTATTGTTTTGTGGGAATTATTTACAAAATGGCCAGATGAACATTTTCATCTGATAGTTTGTGATGTTGGGCAAGGGGATGCCATTCTCCTCGAGTATAAGCAAATGCAGATCTTAATTGATACTGGTCCAGACGAAAGTTTATTGACTTGTCTGAATAAAGAATTGGGTTTTTGGGATAAAAAGATTGATGTATTAATCATAACTCATTTTGACGATGATCATATTGGCGGCTTTACTGCTTTATCAAAAGTTTATGAAATTTCATATATTTTTTTACCCCTAACTCATTACAAGGAAAGCAAGGTTTTTCTCGAGTTAAAAACCCAAATTAATACCTTACAAAAACAAGGAACTATACTCAAAGAGCCGTTTTTGGGGCAACAGATTGCTTTTTCCAAAATTAGCCCTAATCACCAGGCTAAGTATAATAGTATAAATAAGCAGCAAAATTCCTTGCTTTTAACTTTTCTTACTCCCATGGCTTTAGATCTGGAAGAACAAAAGTCTCTAGAGGAAACCGGCAGTTTTTTATGGCAAGGACCCGAACAATACTTATCGGCCGAAGATTGGCAAAAAATGGCATATAAAATTAGCGATAATGACGGGTCTATCGCTGTTTTTGTGCAATTTGGTGAGCTGAAGGTATTACTGACTGGCGACCTCGAGTCTGCCAGAGAATTAGCACTCATTAAGTCTGATCTGATAACTAAGGTGGATATCCAAAAAGCAGGGCATCATGGGTCAAAAACATCATCTGCACTAGCATTTTTAGAGAAAACTAGACCCGAATTGGCCTTAATTAGTTGTGGTTTAAATAATAAATTTAATCACCCCAGCCCAGAGGTTTTGACCAATTTTCAAGCAATTGGTGCCAAAATTTTACGCACTGATCATTTTGGCACGATCGAAGCAGCAAGTAATGGTCAAAAATTTTGGTTAAAGAACGAAAAAGACAAATTTTTTAAAGACTTATTTTAAAAAACTTCAACCGGCAAATGGTAAGGGGCAGTAATTTTGCTTACCGATTTACCCAATTACTATGACAAATTTCTATATACTTTGCAAGTATTTTTCTGTAAATTGAATGTTATTTATCCATAAACCTCTGGTAAAAAACTGTTCAAAACTGGCTTTTTGACGATACTAATTTTGATAAATAGTGTTCATTATTGGGGATTAGTGAAACTATTTTTTGGTGAATTTTAAGCCAAAGAGACTCATTAATTGACAAATTAGACAGTCAATTTTTCTGTATTTTTGCAAAAAGAAAGTAAAAAATCTTCACTTTGAGCAAAAATAGCTCTTTTGATAGAAATTTAGCTAAAATAAATCTTTTATGCAATTATTGAACAATAATTTTTTCTCATAAAACATAGATTTTTCTTTGAAAAGACTTTTTGGCAGAGAGTAAAAAATATATTCAATTTTCTTCGTCTTTACTTCGTCTTTTTTAAGGACTGGTTTTTTCTTGGAAGGTGCTAGAATAAAGGCATGTTCAAAGTCTCTTTTCATGAAGTTGCTAGTAAAAAAATCGCTCACAAATTGCCGGTAATTTTGATCGATGTCAAAAATAGCAAATCAGTGACGACCATGTTTTTGGCAAATACTGGGGCGCGTTATGAAACTAGCAAAGAAGAAGGTTTGGCACATTTTTTTGAACACATGGTTTTCAAAGGTACTGAAAAATTTCCAAACTCCAAAGTCCTAGCGGAAGCTTTGGACAGCGTTGGCGCGGATTTTAATGCTTTTACCAGCAAAGAATACACTGGCTATTACGTGCGTTCCGCGACTAGCAGTTTTCCATTGGCGCTGGATGTGCTCTCCGACATGCTTTTTCAAGCCAAGCTGAATCAAAGTGATATCGATCGCGAAAAGGGAGTGATTATCGAGGAACTAAACATGTACCAGGATAATCCACCTGCTCACATTGCCGATGTTTTTGAGGAGATGATTTTTGCCAAGCGAACCCTAGCTCATCCAGTCATTGGACGTAAGGAAACCATTCAGTCTTTCACTAGTGCTGATTTTCAAAATTTTTTAGGCAAGTTTTATGCTCCAGAAAATTTATTGTTAGTAATTGCAGGAGGTTTGCAGTCTCTAGCCGCTAATGAGAGTGAGATTCTAACTCAAGTAGAAAAAGCTTTAAGTAAAATGCAAGATGAGAGACGTGAAGAAAAGCATGCTTTTCCGCAATCATTGGGTGATGATCCCGCTACGATTGCTCAAAAAAGTTTCACCAAGCAAAAATTCAGTTTGGTGCGTCGAGCTACTGCTCAAGCCCATTTTGTGATGGCTTGGCCAGCTTTAAATGCCAATCATCAGGATCGCTATGCTCTGCAAATTCTTTCAACGATTGTGGGTAGTAACATGAGTTCGCGTTTGTTTAATAAAGTTCGTGAAGAGCGCGGTTTAGCTTACTACGTGCATTCAAACTTAGATTTTTATCACGATACTGGATTTTTTGGTTGCAGCGCGGGTGTGGATAGTAATCGTGCAGAAGAGGCGATTAAGGTGAGTAAGGCAGTCTTTACCGACTTGCTGGGTAAGAAGGCGAAAATTGACGCTAAGGAGCTCGCTAGGGCCAAAGATTACCTACGTGGCAAAACTCTGTTAAGCTTAGAGAGTAGCAATAACATCGCTCAGTTTTTTGGTTTGCGTCAATTATTGCGTGAAGAGATGTTGTCAGTGGAAGAAGTCTTGCAGAAATTTGACGCAGTAACGATTGGTGATTTAAAACGAGTGGCGAAGGCCATTATTCGCCCAAATGAATTACGCTTGGCGATTATTGGGGACTTTAAAAATGAAGAAAAATTACGTTTAGCTATGTCTTAGTTTATGTTTTGATATATTACTTTATATTAAATCACATTAAAATAAGAACACTTAGCTAAATAGAAGTAAAATAGAGAACTATTGATATATTTCTATACATTACTTTATATATAAGTCATATTAAAAATTAGTAAAATTAACAGAAAGGTGTAGATGCAAATAACTAGAACAGCCGTACTAGTCAAACCAGATGGTTTGCAAAGAGGTTTAATTGGTGAAATTATTGCTCGCTTCGAGCGTAAGGGCTTGAAATTAGTAGGTTTGAAAATGGTGCGCATGACCGACGAAATGTTGGATCAATGGTACACCGAACACCGTGAGAAGAGTTTTTTCAAAAACTTGAAAGACTTTATGGGTTCGATGCCGATTGTGGCCATGGTTTGGGAAGGTATTGATGCTGTTCCAGTGGTGCGTAAATTAGTTGGCACAACTCTAGGTCGTGAGGCTGAGGGAGGCTCAATTCGGGGTGATTTTGGTATGAGCCAACAAATGAACTTGATTCATGCTTCTTCTAATAATAGTGACGCTGAGCGCGAAATCGGCATTGTCTTTAATGCTGATGAGCTATTTAACTATCACAGTATTTTAGAAGCCGTTGTCTATGCTGAGGGTGAGGCAGAGTAGAGGTTTTAGTTTTTAATTGATTTTGAGCCGGAGACTTAGAAAATCTTCGGCTCAATTTTTATAGTAAGGACTTTTTTATTGGAAGATGGCTAAAAGTTCATCATTTCACATTTCAATTTAATATTAGCAAGTTCGTCAGTTAATATTTT
>CAZFIY010000038.1:0-6764 GCA_964519685.1 uncultured Pseudomonadales bacterium | reverse complement strand
GAATTGTTCAAAAATTTCAAAAGGATCACCAAAATCAAATTCAGCGCCCTGACCACTACTTGAATAAGAAGACCAATTAAAACCACCGGCTTGGCCGCCAAAACCTCCAAAACCGCCACCAAAAGGACCTTGTCCGCCACCCATGCCAGATGATGGATCAAAAGCGGCGTGACCAAACTGGTCATAAGTTTGTTTCTTTTTGGGATCTGATAAAACCTGATAAGCCTCATTAATTTCTTTAAACTTGGCCTCAGCGCCAGCTTCTTTATTACGATCGGGATGATTTTTAAGAGCTAGTTTGCGGTAAGCTGATTTAATTTCTGCGGCACTGGCAGTTTTACTTACCCCTAGAACTTCATAGTAATCGCGTTTAGCTGACATAATTTAAATTATTCAATCAATACATGAGGCGCTGGCCGCGGCCAGCGCCTCATTAACTTCTAATTTTATTCTTTAACTACTTCGCCTTCTTCTGCCTCTTTTTTGTCAGCTTCAGCAGTATTTTTATCGTCTTTTTTATCTTCATTTTTAGTATCACTAGCGCCGCCTGGCGCCGCTTGTTGCGTTTGATTCGCTTTTTGCATCGCTTCACCAATCTTCTGACTGGAAGTCATAGTGGCTTCAATGGCTTTTTCCAAATCATCTTTAGAAACATCTTCTTGAGCAGCTAATTCTTTGAGTTTCTTGAGATCTTCTTCGATTTTTTCCTTATCAGCTGATTCTAATTTATCGCCATATTCTTTGAGTTGTTTTTCCATTTCAAAAACAATACTATTAGCTTTGTTTTTGCTTTCAATCAACTCTTTTTTGGCTTTGTCAGCTTCGGCAAATTTCTCTGCTTCAGCCTTCATTTTTTCGACTTCCTCTTCAGAGAGATTAGTACTATTGGCAATAGTAATTTTTTGCTCTTTGCCGGAAGTTTTATCCTTGGCAGTAACGTGCAAAATACCATTACTATCAATATCAAAAGTAACTTCAACTTGAGGGACACCACGCATTGCAGCAGGAATACCATCAAGAATGAAACGACCCAAACTCTTGTTATCGACGGCCATTTCACGCTCACCCTGCAAAACATTGATTTCCACCTGAGTCTGATTATCAGCCGCAGTGGAGAAAACCTGAGATTTGCTAGTTGGGATAGTGGTATTTCTATCGATCAAAGGAGTGCGAATTCCACCCAAGGTTTCAATGCCCAAAGTCAAAGGAGTAACGTCTAATAAAACAACGTCATTAACATCACCAGAAATGACACCCGCTTGTACAGCGGCACCAATGGCCACCACTTCATCTGGATTAACACCTTTGTGAGGTTCTTTGCCAAAAAATTCTTCAACCATCTTTTGCACTTTTGGCATTCTAGTCATACCACCTACTAAAACCACCTCATCGATGTCTTTAGCTGTCAACTTGGCATCACTAAGGGCTTTTTTGACCGGTTCAATAGATTTTTTGATTAAATCATCCACCAATTCTTCCAATTTTGCTCTAGTAAGAGTCAAAGTTAAATGCAAAGGCTGACCGTCATCACCTTGAGTAATAAAAGGTTGATTAATCTCAGTACTGGCGGAAGCAGATAGCTCAATTTTGGCTTTTTCAGCAGCATCTTTGATACGCTGCATAGCTTGAGGATCTTTATTCAAATCCTTGCCCTGATCTTTCTTAAATTCGCTGACAATCCATTCGATGATAACGCTATCAAAATCATCACCACCTAAGAAAGTATCGCCATTAGTGGATTTAACCTCAAAAACACCGTCACCAATTTCCAAAATGGAAATATCAAAAGTACCTCCACCGAGGTCATAAACTGCAATGGTTTGAGAACCCTTTTTATCCAAACCATAAGCCAGAGCAGCTGCAGTTGGCTCGTTAACGATACGCTCCACTTTCAAACCTGCAATCTCACCAGCTTGCTTAGTCGCCTGGCGCTGAGCATCATTGAAATAAGCTGGCACAGTAATGACAGCACGATCAACTTTTTCACCTAAGAAACTTTCGGCATCAGCTTTGGCTTTGGCTAAAATTTTAGAAGAAATTTCTTGTGGAGTGTATTTCTTGCCATCAATATTAACCACGGCCATGCCATCTTTACCCTCAGTTAATTCATAAGAAACATGCTTGATGGCTTGTTTGACAGCCGTATCATTAAGTTTGCGACCCATAAATCTTTTGACAGAGTTTACAGTTTTTTTAGCATTGAGAACCATTTGACGTTTGGCCGGATCACCGACAATTACATCATTGTTTTTGAAACCCACAATCGAAGGAAAAGTGTTGCGACCCTCGCTTGTAGGAATAATCACTGAGCTGCCACCTTGCATCACTGCGATTGCAGAGTTGGTAGTTCCTAAATCAATTCCAATGATTTTTGACATAATTTTCCTTTTCTATTTTTTATTTATTTTTAATATTTTTTGGCAAAAAATTTTGCCTTTTTTGATCAAATATAAGACTATTTTAGCAGACAGAGTTCACGACTGCTAGTAGCAATTTTAAGCCAAAGTTACTTGAGCGTGTTGAATTATTTCACCATTTAATTTATAGCCTTTGCGTACCACCGCAACTACTTTCTCACCATCACCTTTTTTATCCACTACTTCCATAGTGCTTACATCAAATTTCTGACCCAAAACTTCCAATTCTTCTAAACCAAAATCTTTTAATTCCTTCCAAAACTGCTCAATCACCATGTTTAAACCTTGATCTTTAATATTATTTGCTGCCATCGAAAGATGTTCCAAGGGTTGTAACAGCGCCTGACAGAAATCTTTATTGGCCATTTTGATAAAAGCCATGCGTTCTTCTTGACTACGGCGTTGGAGATTTTGATAATCAGCCAGAGCTCTTTTTTCTCTCTCCAAAGACGCACTTAACAAAAGTTGTAACTCTTGAAACTTTCTTTGCTCTTCACTAATCACCTCCTCAGACTGGTTTTGAGCAACATCCTGTTGATTGTTTTTATTTTTCATATTAATTTTCATCTTTTGTTTTAATTCATGTTTAATATTAGATTTTGATAATTTTTACTCTTGGTATTTTAATAAAGACCGTAGAAAGCGCTGAAGAGAAACAAAAAATAAGCAATCATGCCTATAAACAGCGCTTTCTCCGAATGAGAAAAAGATTGTTAACTTCAAAAAGCTAACAATTTTCGTCGAATGTGTCTTTTATTAAAGTACCAAGAGTAAAAAACTTAATCCACCATACTCTCTATCAAGCCCTTAAAATACTTCATGATGGGTAAAACGTAAGAGTAATCAAATCTATTAGATCCTAATACTCCAAAACGACAGTTACTACCAGGCAATTCGACGAACATGATGCTAATTTGATCTAAATCACGATTGCCTAAATCTTGTCCAAAAACTACTTTCACAGCATTTTCGCTCTGATTGCTCTCAAAAATCTGATCCATAACTTGTTCTTCTTCAATCATTTGCAAAACTTGTCTGGTCAAATTAATATCATAGAACTCTGGCATCTGTAATAAATTAGAATAACCAGAATGATATATCCTACCTTCAGCTGTCATAGCAATCCCCAAAGCATGAGATTTATCAGCTAAAACCCTAGAGGTTTCATAAAGTAAATCTTCCATCTTGTCACGATAACGCCAAATTTTCTCTTTGACACTAACTTCATCAGCCACTGAAAGTTCTTTTTCCTTGACCAATTCATTAATGTATAAACGCATGGCTAAGGCAGTTGGCACACGACCGGCACTAATGTGAGACTTGATTAAATATCCTTGCTTGGTCAAATAAACCATTTCATTGCGAATGGTCGCTGGAGAAACACCAATGTTGTATTTCTTATCAATCGTTTCAGAACCCACTGGCATACCAGTTTCGATAAATTCCTCGATAATGGCACGTAAAATTTGGATTTGGCGGGCAACTAAATCGATCATAGGTTTAAACTCCTTGATAAGCTATTAGCAATCATAGCTAGAGTTTGCTAAACTGTCAATTGGAAAATTGATTTAAGCTTTTTTCTTTTTATTGGCCATTTGTTGCTCCCAGAACAACTGCTTGAGAGAGGCCTCAATCATTAACAATTCTTGTTTATCTTTAGTTACCTTGAAAGCTTCTTTGGCTTTGGCAATAGCCGCTTTGATCTTCTCATCATTTAATTCGCGGGCATTGAAAGCAGAATCAACTACCACTAAAACTTGATTATCTGCTTTTTTGTTGACAAAGCCCTGAGTAAGAAACATTTCATGTTTTTGACCATCTTTTTGATAAACCAATTCACCCACTACTAATTTACTGATCAAAGGCTGATGATCTTTCAGCAAAGTGATCAAGCCATTAGCAGTCGGCAAAGTCACCGCATCTACCTCTTGATCAAAGAGTTTTTCTTCCTGAGAAACGATGGTAAGTTTTAATTTATTACTCATTTTCTTTTAAAGCTTTAGCCTTAGCAATCACATCCTCAATGGTGCCTACCATATAAAAAGCTTGTTCTGGTAAGTGATCATAACGACCTTCCAAAATCTCTTTGAAGCCACGAATATTTTCTGCAATCGGCACATAAGCGCCTTTGATATTGGTAAATTGCTCTGCGACAAACATCGGCTGAGAAAGGAATTTTTGAATTCTTCTGGCCCTAGCCACAGCATTTTTATCTTCGTCACTTAGTTCATCGATACCTAAAATGGCGATGATATCCTGTAACTCTTTATAACGTTGCAAAATTTTTTGCACATCACGAGCGACTTGATAATGTTCTTCGCCAACAATGCTTTTTTCCAAAATCTTGGAGTCAGAATTTAAAGGATCCACGGCTGGATAAATCGCTTGCTCAGACAAACGACGATCCAAGGAAACTGTAGAATCCAAATGAGCAAAAGTAGTCGCTGGAGCTGGATCAGTGTAATCATCGGCTGGCACATAAACTGCTTGCATAGAAGTAATGGAGCCATTTTTAGTAGAAGTAATTCTTTCCTGCAACGCAGCCATATCTGTGGCTAAAGTTGGTTGATAGCCAACCGCAGAAGGAATACGACCTAGCAGTGCTGAAACTTCACTTCCAGCTTGAGAAAATCTAAAAATATTATCAATAAATAAAAGCACATCTTCTTTTTTCTCATCACGGAAATATTCAGCCATGGTCAAAGCAGTCAAAGCCACACGAGCACGGTTACCTGGTGGTTCATTCATTTGACCAAAACACATCACTGTACTTGCCAAAACTCCGGAATCTTTCATTTCATGATAAAGATCATTGCCTTCGCGAGAGCGCTCGCCCACACCAGCAAAAACTGAGTGACCCTTGTGCTCTTCGGCAATATTACGAATTAATTCTTGAATGATCACTGTCTTACCCACACCAGCTCCACCAAAAATACCGATCTTACCACCTCTTTTGAATGGACAGATCAAATCAATGACCTTAATACCAGTTTCCAAAACAGAAGGAGTGGTTTCCAAGTCAGTTAAAGGAGGAGCGGATTTATGAATTGGGGCGGTTTTTTTGGTTTTGACTGGACCTTTATTGTCGATTGGTTCGCCAACCACATTAAACATACGACCTAAAGTTTCCTCACCAATTGGCACAGAAATTGGAGCTCCAGTATCAACAATTTCCTCACCTCTGGCCAAACCATCTGTTGGACCCAGCGCCAAACAACGCACAGTTTTTTGATCAATTTGTTGTTCAACTTCAAAGGTTAAGCCACTTTTAGCATGATTCAGAGCGTTATAAATAGCTGGTAGTTGATCATTAAATTGGACATCGACAATGGCACCAATAATACTGACGATTTTGCCGACTGTTTTTTTGTTTTCTTTCATAAAATGTAGTTCCTTAACGCATCTTGGCACTGCTGATATCTAATAATTCATTAGTGATCATAGTCTGACGAGATTTATTGAAATCTAATTTCAAAACCTCTACTAAATCCTTAGCATTATCACTGGCACTTTTCATCGCCACCATGCGCGCGCTGTGCTCGCTAGCCAGCGATTCCAAAACTAAATGATAAAAACTAAGTTCTAAATAATAATTGAGTAAAAAATCCAATAATTCACTTGAGCTAGGCTCTAACAAATAGTTTGCCTTTGGTTTTTCTATGGCAACCTGCTCATCTGATTTATTACTTTTATTTTGATATTCGAGTTCTAGTTGCTGAATATGCAAATCATTGAGAGGTAAGAGACTAAAAATTAGACTACGCTGTTTCAAAACATTGATAAAATCAGTGAATAAAATATCTACCCTGGAAATTTCTTGGGCTAAATATTTTTCTTTAATTAAATCTAGTAAAGGTAAAACATCACTCAATTTAGTTTTCTCTGGCCAATCAGTAAATTGTGCTACTAAATTAAAACCATAATTGCGTAAAAAATTCACTGCTTTTTGACCAACAGCAATGTATTGTGCCTCTGGATGTTCTTTTGACCAATTTAGTAATTGTTTAAAAAGATTGGTATTGAGTGAACCACATAAACCCTTGTTAGTCGACAAAACTACCATAAGCTCAACTCCTGGTCGATTTTTGTCTAAAAAGGGATGTAGACTGGGATTAATAAAGGTAGCTACGGTCGCTAATGAATCCAATAAAGACTGCATGTAAGGCAAAGAATTAGTGGCGACTTTTTGAGAATATTTAGTTTTACTCGCGGACACCAACTGCATCGCATTGGTAATTTTGGCGATATTTTGCACAGAATTGACGCGGCGTTTGATAATTCTTGCGTTAGCCATAAACTCAGGCTTCCTTCTTATAAAAACGAGGATGAGCTATTTCAAAATCTTTA
>CAZFIY010000037.1:6635-6885 GCA_964519685.1 uncultured Pseudomonadales bacterium | reverse complement strand
TAATAATTTAATTGAAAAACATGCTCGTGAGTTAACTCGCATTGAAGGTGAACTCAAGGAAAAACGTCAAAGTCTGAAAAATGTTTTCGATAATGACATTCAATTGACAGAGGCCCGTGAAGAAGTCGAAAAACACACTCAAGCTATGAAAGAGCGTCGTACTCAGTTACAAAATGATCCTCAGTCTACCTCTCTTAAAATTGATGTGGCAGAACTCAATCAGCAAAAAAAAGAATTGGAAGAAACCTTG
>CAZFIY010000037.1:2389-6625 GCA_964519685.1 uncultured Pseudomonadales bacterium | reverse complement strand
CATTTGGTAAATTATCACGCTTTGACTAATTCCACTAGTTTTGACACTAGTGATGGAGATCAATGGGATTTTGTGATCAAGGCGAAGATTAAGGCGAAAAAGCTTTGATTTGGATCAGATTTTACCCAAAAGCACGACTAACAAAAAATAACAAAAAACCCGCTCTTTCGAGCGGGTTTTTAAATTTCAAATAAAAAACTATGAACCAAGTCTGGCTCTAATTTTCGCAATAGCAATTGGCGAAATGTTTTTAGTTTTCTTAAGAGAGTGAGCTCTTTTTTGTAAACGACTGTGTTCAGCAGTTTTAATAGATTTAATCTTGGAAGGTTTTTGGAAATAACGACGATCCTTAACAATCTGCACGACACCAGTAGCAGCGACGGCTTTTTTAAATTGTCTAATTAAATCTCCAGTTGACTGGTTTTTTTTAGCTTTAATAACGATTGGCAGAAAGAATCACCTCCCTTCCCATTTTTAACTATTAAGACTGACGATTATATTTCGGACCCTCCTTTTTTGCAAGGCAAAAAAGGAGCTGGTACGAAAAATACCTTTGCGTGTATTTCGGACCCTCCTTTTTTGCAAGGCAAAAAAGGAGCTGGTATGAAAGATGCAACGCGAATTTCAGACCCTCTTGTATGAAATTCGCTGTGCACATCCTACCAAGGTCTTGTTTGGAAGTTCTCTTTTTGTTAAACTTTGCGGGTGCGAATTTTACTTGTTGAAGATAATTACGCTCTGAATCAATTAATTTTAACGCATCTTAGTAAAATATACGTGGTTGATCAAATTGACGATGTCGACAAAGCTCGTTTTCCTCTGGAAACCAAAAGTTACGATCTTTTAATTGTAGATGCTGACACGGTTGGTATTCAGAGTGAAGAATTTTGTCATTATTTAAAGAAAAACTATCCTTATTTGTTAATTTTACTTTTGACTCAGGAATTAACCATTGAGCAAAAAGTGAACTGTTTGCAACATGGCTCAGATTATCTAATGAAACCATTTCATGCTTTGGAATTAATCAATAAAACTAAAAATTTGTTACATAAAAAATATCGCAAGCGACGAAAAAGTATCAATTCCCAATTCGAATTAAACCACCTCACTCATCAGGCTTATACACATGGTCAAGAAATCAATCTCAACCGCAAAGAATACGCCCTCTTGGAGTTATTTTTATATCATCCTCAGCAAATTTTAAGTAAAGCAATTTTGGCAGAAAAAATTTGGCACGGCGATCAGGTTTTAATGAGTAATACGATTGCCACCACCATGGCCCACTTGCGCAAAAAAATTGGTAAAGATTTTATCCAAACCATCAAAGGTGTGGGATATATGGCAAAATAATAGCTATTCGCTAAATAAACTTGATTTTTTTTGTTTCCAACCGCCCATTAAATGCAAGTGCAAATGAGGGACATCTTGAACCAAATCGCCAACATTCATAAAAAGTTTGTAATTTTGGGCAATACCTAGTTGCTTAGCCATTTGGCGAGCTAGCTTCAATAATTTGGCATGAAAAACATCATTATTGATCTCAACTTCTTCTAAAGTTTTATATGCTTTTTTGGGGATAATCAGGACGTGCACTGGAGCTTTAGGGTAAATGTCATTAATGACAATGAACTCGTCGTCTTCATACTGAATAGTCGAAGGTAGTTCTCTATTAATGACTTTGGTAAAAATTGAATCTGACATATGTGTTAATTATATAATTTCTCGATTAAACGGATCATGCTTTGTAGACTTAAAGCGCTGGCGATTTGACTGCGATGTTTGATAGAGCCATTGAGTAACATTTTACCGCTAGCATGATAAAACCAGGTAGCTTTTGGATCTATTTCTAAAATAGCTTGATGAAGTTTTTCTAAATTGAGCTGTGCATCAGGACGAACTTTAATTCTAATGTGACCAAATTCTGGATCTTTGCGTATCGCCAGGACATAGCCTTTGACTTGAGCAATTTTAATGCTCTCATCATTTTGCGTTTCTAAGCCTAAACACTTACCTTCTTTGATAGAAAACTCGATACCTTTACTGCTAATAATTTCTTCAGCTTTGAGACGATTAGTCATTTCTGCATACGCACAATCCAGGGCTTTCATGCCAAAGTGTAATTGTGAATCGTCATCATGTGGCTCAATTGATTCGTGACCATGAATCAATTCGTGCAAAGTAAAAACAAAACGATTTTCCTTGGCTTCTGGCCAATCGATTTCACCAAAATGATCCACATCGAGCACAATTTTAATCATTTCTACTAAAGCTAAATCATTGGCAATTTCTGGTCTGACTTGTTTCAAATAATCAAAAACTAGAGTGGCAGCACAAATTTCTCGGCTAGCTCGCTCCATTTGATGATGATCAAATTCTCCCAGTCCAGTATCGACGTGAGTGATCTCATGTAATTGACAATTAAATTCTTTTTCTGCCTCTTCTAATGAAATAGTGTCGCCGGGATTAACGAAAGCAACTTTGGCGTTGGCGTATCTTTGACTATCAAAGCGTTTTAATAACCACACTGAGGAAATGGCATCAAGGTCTGGGGCGTGATGAGTGACGATAAGTTTACGTGAAAATAAATTCATGGCTCTATTTTAACATTAGTCAGAGCGAACTGCTTTCTAAATAAATTCTCTGCAAAACAATAGGGAAAAAAGTCTCAACAACGTCCACCAAAACCAGCTATATTGCTTGGTTTTAGTGGAACCCCTCACCGGGATATATGTAGTAATATATATTTGTTTATAGAAAAATACAGAAGCAAAAAAGACTGATATTTGAGCATATAATATTTATATATGACTAACGTTATATTATAATATAGGTCTATTTTTTATTGCAATTTTTGCAATAATGACTTGAAAAGTTTGAAAAAGCTTTGTAGCAACCACCACGATAAGCGAAACGGAGCACTAATTAAAATCCACACAAAAGGAGCTCGATCATTTTCCCCTCTCACCCATACTGAAATCACCAGCCATTTATTTTCTTTTTTAATATCTGCCGCCACTATTTGGTAACGACGATTGTTGATATTTTTAATGAACTTAAATTTACCGTCTCTTAAATTTATTTTTTGCTCTGGATTTAAAATAATTTTTTCAATCACGGATAACTCAATACCACGAAGTCGAGCTCTTTCCAAAGCATGTTTGCTCAAGATGATTTTTGCCATTTTTAAATCAATTATTTTTTTAAACGCTCTACAACAGTTTCTAAATCAAGTATTTCTGTTTGTTCTTGATTTCGTGCTTTCCATTCAATTTGCTCTCCGTTTCTAGGAGAAACTACCAATCTCACTGGCAAACCAATTAAATCGGCAGCAGCAAATTTACTGCCGGCTGACTGCGCGCGATCGTCAAATAAAACTTGAATTCCATTTTCTTGGAGGGTTTGATAAATTTTTTCGGAATAATCCTCTGCTTCATTAAGGCCAACTAATTGCACAGCAAAAGGCGCAACTGATTTTGGCCAAATGATGCCCTTTTCGTCATGATATTTTTCAACAATGACACCCATGCAGCGGCTAATCCCGATGCCATAGCAACCCATGATGGGTAGTTTCTTTTCACCGTTTTGATTGGTAAAAGTTAAATCAAAATCTCTACTAAATTTTTGACCAAGATCAAAAACATTGCCGACTTCGGCAGCACGAGCGGCTTTAAGTGGTGCGCCACACTTGGGACAAGCGTCACCTTCTTTGACTTGAGCAATTTCTTGATTGATGCAGTAATCACAACTATCACAGTAAAAAATATCATCTTCGCCGGCATCGGTGAGGACCATAAATTCATAGGAAACTTTCTCAGTAAAACTTCCACCAGAGGCTTCAGTAACTTTGGCGTCTAAACCCAAACGTCTAAAAATTCTTAAATAAGCTCTTTTGACTGCTGCGTAAAATTTTTCAAAATCTTCCTGAGTTTCGTGAAAACTATACATATCTTTCATGAAGAATTCTCTTCCTCGCATGATGCCAGATTTGGAGCGTAATTCATCACGATATTTCCATTGAATTTGATAAAGAGCCAAAGGTAAATCTTTATAAGAATTAATCAATTCTTTAGCTAGAGGAGTGACAATTTCTTCATGACTTTGTCCAAGAGCATAGTCTTTATCTGTACGACTTTTTAGCTTGAAGAGTACGTCTATTTTGTCCCAGCCACCAGTAGCGAGCCAATTGGCCTTAGGATGCAGAGCTGGCATCAAAATTTCTTGACCACCAACAGTGTT
>CAZFIY010000037.1:0-2379 GCA_964519685.1 uncultured Pseudomonadales bacterium | reverse complement strand
GGCGCACGATGTTTTCAATGTTACGCAAAACTCTCAAACCAAGCGGAGTATAAGTATAAACACCCGCCATTAATTGACGCACATAACCAGCTTGAACTAATAACTTGTGATTAATAGTGTCTGCATTAGCTGGAGCAACTTTATTAACTTGAAAAGCTAATTGAGATAATTTCATAATTTTAAATCCAATCAATGAGAGCGTTAACAAATAAATCTGATAAATCAATTTGTTTTATTTTTTCTACTTTTTCTGTTTGAGTAATTGAATTGCTGATCACTATGCGATCAAGCTCACTTTGAGCAACGATGTTAAGCCCATTATTACAAAAAATGCCGTGAGTGGCAGTAAAAATTACTTTGAGAGCTCCTTCTTTTTTAAGCAAAGCTGCGGTTTGAGCAGCAGTGCCGCCAGAGACAATGACGTCGTCGAAAATCAGGGCGTTCTTGCCAGCAATTTCTCCTCCACGCAGAGCGTGAGCAGTCACAACCCCAGTTTTAAGATCGCGACTTTTATCGATGTTTAATAAAGGTAAATCTAATTGTTTAGCGAAGTTACGAGATTTTTTTAAACCCCCAAAGTCTGGACTAACCACAACGGCGTTGTCCAATAAATTGTTATTTTTCAGATAATCAACAAAAAGATTACCAGCGGAGAGATGGTAAGTCGGTACAGAGAAAAAACCAGGGATGCTAGGATTGTGTAAATCTAGTAAAAATACTCTACTAACAAAGCTATTAGAAATCACATCAGCTACCACTTTGGCAGCAATAGACTCACCGTCGCGGAAAACTTTGTCTTGTAGCGAGTAACCCATCCAAGGAATAATCAGAGAAACTTCTCGAGCACCCAATCTTTCCAAGGCGTCAATAATAAGTAAAGTTTCGACGAGATTTTCATCGACTGGTTTGGAAAAAGATTGTACGAGGCAAATTTTTTGACCTCTGACTTTATTTTCATCCTTGATCCAAATTCTTTTTTCATCATTAGGGAATTTAGAAATTTCCACTTCGACGAGTTGACTGTTTTGAGTGGGAATTTTTTGATTGAAAGTTTTGACGATTTTCCTAGCTAATTCGAGATTGGAAGAACCAGAGATGATGTTCATAGAACTTATTATATCAGGATTTAATCATCACCGTGAGGAATACCATGAATGAGTTTGTTTTTACGCCATGCAGCGGATGCTCGGCTATCTTCTATTCCTCCTCTTAATCCTTCTTGACCCAAGTTTATATCTCCCTCTTTATATCCAGAAAAAGGACAATCATGACAACTTTCATAATTAACGGTGACCACTGGACATTTTCTACGTTCTTTCTTATTAGCTGCACAAGCTCCAGGCAGTTTTTCTGTTTTCTTATCGTTTTCGTTTTTTGGTTTTTCTTGTAATTTCGATTCTAATGTTGAACCAAAATTTATTTTTCTTTCAAGATTCATAATATGAAATTCTAACACGAAGTGGAAAAAACTTTTAAGCTGTATTTATTTATTTACTCAATAATTTCTTGGTAAATTTCTGGTTTTTGTTCTATTTCACCCTTGCTAATAGATTTAATACCGTTCATGCTTTTTCCTTTTTTGACGAATTCCGAATTCCCAGATATCAACCAAACATTTGTTATTTGTTTTTCTTGAGTGGCTTTTGCTACTCCAACCCAATCACCTTCCAAACCATCGGTGATAACAGCTTGAATTTTTTTTGCATTTTTAGGGTTATTAATGAACATCGAAAACTGTTCTAAATCTCTAAAAATTTCAACTTTCATTCCACTTTGAGATAGTCTGCGCTCATGTCTATAAGCACAGGCAGATGAATCCTCCACTATTACAATGGTATTTTTATGAGCAACTTCTTTCTCTGGAGGAACTGTCCGTTCACTTGACATTTAAGCTTCATTTCAAATTTACATTATTTTTTATGTGAAATCAAGATAAATTTTAAAGTGAGTCAGGTGGGACTCGAACCCACGACACCCTGCTTAAGAGGCAGGTGCTCTAACCGACTGAGCTACTGACCCTGGTTTTGAACTTCGGGTATTATAGCAAATTTTCTTTGTTTTTATGCTAAGATAATTTTAATATGTCAGAAACCCCCAACAAGCTAAAACTAGTATTGGTCAAGAAGAGTTGGAAAAGCTTTTAGAAGAGCCTGGAGCTTTAGGTGAGGAATTTTTAAATCAGACTATTGCACCAACTGACAAAAAATTGATTGATGTAGAAGCTTTGCAAAAAAAAATTGATGAAGCTGGACCTACTCAACCACTTTTAGATCAAACAGAAATAGACAAACTTTTTCTTGGAGAAACTGAAGATTAATAAAAATGTGCCCCTAGGGGGATTCGAACCCTCATCCCTGGTTCCGAAGACCATTACTCTAA
>CAZFIY010000036.1:0-7042 GCA_964519685.1 uncultured Pseudomonadales bacterium | reverse complement strand
CAATATGTTGATAAACAGCGACTTCACTGAATGAGACAAAGATTGTTAACTTTATTAAGTAAACAATTTTAGTCGAATGTGACTGTATTAAAGTGCTAAGCCTAATCGGTATTCTAATCGAAAACTAGATTTTGATCACTAGTAAGTTCGAAATCTTTACTTTGTTCTTGGTAAGTGACGAGATAGTGAGTCTTAGGCAAACCAGCTTGTTTTTGGATGAAAAGTTTCTTTTTAGACGCTGGTGATAAAGGATTTTTTAGGTAAATTTCAACTTGAGTTTCTTTTTGTGCTAGCACTGGCACTAAGAAGCCGAACTCTGTGAATTGTTGACCTTCTTTGGTTTTAAAAATGCGCTGGTCAATATTTTTATTTGATACACCATTGATTTTTAAGTCAATAATTTCACTCTGAGAAATAGTGTAAAGTCTTTGATAATTGATGTAAGGCAATGTATTGCTATTTTGCCAGCTAATCATAATTTTGTCTTGTTCTTCCCCTATTTGTATTTTGATTTGTCTATCGACCAAACGATTAGCTTTGTTGATCCCAACGTTACTTTCCACTAGAAAATAATAAAGTTCTGCTTTGTTAGACATCTGACCAGCTAAATTATGTTTTTGCATGATCTCAGCAATCTCTTCATCTCTGCTATAAATTTGAATGTCTTTTGTCTTAAAAAGTTGTTGAGCCAAGCTGAGACTTGTCTGAGGATTTTTTGTTAAGCTTTGTGATAGTTGTAGCTTGAAAATTTTGAAAAAGTGATTGAGGAAGTTGGCTTTTTCCTGAGATCCAGGAAAAAATTCATTGCGGTCTGCCCTAGCGATTTGGGCAAAATTATGACTATCCACAGTAGTGTTGTAATCAGGTAGATAAACTGCTCCGGTGAGTTCTAATAATTGTTCCACGACCTGCAAATTAATGGCAATGACGCCTTGATATTTTGTTGTTTGATCAGTTTCGAAGAAGTATAAAATTTGTTCTGCTGAATCAGCTAAATTTGGCCACCAGTTCGCATCTGGCAGGCGCAAACCCTTACCAGAACTCAGGTACTCATTAAGTCCTGGCGGAGCCTGAATAAAACCGCTAAATTGTCCGTCGGGAACATAAACATCTTGAATTTCTATGGGAGTAATGTGTCCGTTTTTGCTTTCCAAAATAAAAAATGAACCAAAGAAACCACCCGTGGCTCTCAATTCATCACTATTTTGCAAAATGACGAGGTATTTTTGGTCTGCTTGTAAGAATTTTTTAGCGATCATGAGCGAGTCATTGGCAATTAACTTAATTTCATTTAATGCCTTGACATCAATTTTATTTAATTTTTGATTTATTTTTTCTAAATGTTTAACAATTTTATCAGTTAATTCTGGATCATCTGTTTCATTACTGAGCATGTAAGTGAGATAGCTTTGAAGATCATCAATTAGTGTTGGTAGGTTTTTGGTTTCTTGGACAGCAAATTCCCATAATTTAAGAGTTTCAATTTGTTTAAAAGTGAGAAAGTTGAGAGTTTTTGGTAGGAAAAGTGCTCGCTTACTGACAGTGCTAGCTTGAGTCAAATTACCCTCTTTCAAGTATTTGAAAACTAAAAAGTTTTGCAAAACACCAAAAACCAAGATAAAAGAAATCAGGGATAGAAAGATGAGAAGGATTAGGCTTTTTTTCATTTTTCTTGGATTTCTTTGAGATATAGCTTAGCTAATTTGGCGAAGCTATATTGTTTAGCTAAATTATAATTAGCTTGAATGATTTGATCTTTATTTTGCAAATGATGATATTTTTCGAAAAGCAATTGAGCCTGATCAGCACAAATAATATTTTGAGCAAAAGGACTATCGAGTAAATAATCTTTTTTCAAGTCGTGATCAAAGCCACTAAGAACAATGTTGCTGTAAGCCATAGCTTCCAGAATAGATAAGTAGCCACCAGCAAAGCAAAATTCTGATTTGGCTAAAAATTTTCTAGGATCAACAAAACCTAATACCTGACCATAGCGAAGGCAATTTTTTTTCATTTCTCCGCCGCCGCAAAATTTCACAGAAAAAATTATTTTTTTCTCAATTAAAATATCTAAGAACTCTAAAAAAATTGCTAAACCAGTATCTTTTTCTAATCTGCCCACAAATAAAAAACTATTCTTTTCCTTTGCTTTTAGGTCAATTCTGATAGAGGGTAAATCTACAGCTCCATAACTTAAATCATTATTTTTACTTTGCAGATGATAATATTTATTGATGTAAGAGCCGATGCTAATGCTGCGATGGGAGAGTTTTTGGGCGATTTGTTTGTAGTAAATATTTTTTAGAGGAATCGGATAAATTTTTTCCCAACCATGAAAAGTGCTAATAATTTTTTTACTAGGAAATAGAAATCTGAAAGGTAAATAATAAATAAAAACATCGTGGATAAAAATGATGTCTGCCTCCTTGATCCATTTTATTTTTTTAAATAGTGCCCACCAAATTTCCAACAGACCGAAAAATTTTTTCAAAGGACGATCTTGAAAAATGGCTGATTTGTCAAAAATTTTCAATTCAAAACCAGCTTGTTCTAAATATGGCTTGATACCAGCAATATGTTTTTCGACTCCGCCGATTCTAGGCAGGTAAGATTCAGTAATGATTAAAGCCTTCATAGCCATTGAATTATCTCTAGACTCGCTCCGAAATAAAAGCTATAGTGCCTATTAAGTATGCCAAGTCAGTTGACTGATTATAGAAAAATCTCGCTTGCTTTGATAGCAACAGTTTTAAATGAGCAAAACAACATCATTGATTTTTTAGAAAGCTATCAAAAACAGAGTATTTTGGCTCAGGAATTTATCATTGTCGATGCTGGTTCGGCAGACGGTACTGATCTGAAGATCGAAGCATTTGCCAAAAAAAATCCTCATTTAAAAATTCGTTTATTTAGAAAAAAATTTAATCGTAGTCAGGCGCGCAATTTTGCCGTCAAACAAACTGACGCCAAATATTTGGCTTTTACTGATGCTGGTTGTCGTTTGGATTGGTTGTGGTTAGAAGAGCTGTTAAAGAAACTGATTTTATCTAGAAAAAGAGTCGTTGGTGGTCACTTCAGAGGCATTGTTCATTCTAAATTGGAAGAGGCGATTGTGCCCTATTTTTTACAATTGCCAAGACAAATTAATGAAAAAAATTTTATGCCCACCACCCGCTCATTATTAATTGAGAAAAAACTGTGGGAAGAATTGGGCGGTTTGAATGAACAACTTAAACTCAGTGAAGATTACCAATTGATGATGAGGATCAAGCAGCGCAAAATCGAAATGGCTTTTGCCAAAAAAGCGATAGTTTATTGGGAGCCGCCTCATGATTTTCAAAGTTTTATCAAAAAAATTGCTGCTTTTGCTGCAAGTGATATTGAAGCTGGGATTATTCGACCGAAGGTTTTACTGATTTTTGCCAGATATTTTTTCTTTTTAATTTTGCTTTTAAATTTTAATCCTTGGTATTTCACTGGTCTTTTTTTACTTTATATTTTCTGGAGTATTTACAAAAACAAACACAATTGTCCCAGGGCTTGGTATTTGTTGCCGATCATGCAAATTAGTTCTGACTTGGCAATCATGGGAGCCAGTTTGGCTGCTATCAAAAGATTTAACTCAAGAGCTTTTTAAACTTTACTCATAAGTTTCAAAGACTTTATTGTGATACTTTTTAGCTAATTTGAGAGAAATAGGCAGCAATAAAAAGATGCTGCCCAAACCCATGATTAAAAAGATAATTTTGATTGAATGCTCAGTATATTCATTAAGCAAAGAAAATAAGGCCAAAATAACAATATAAACTAAGCTAATCACCATGCTCAAACTAGAAATAGCTGTGGCTCTGTTTTTGGAACTATAGCACTGATTACTTAGTTTTCCCAGAACGTTCCATCGTAAAGAAGATATTAACATCACAAAGAAAATCATCACGATGATATTGGGAATCTGGTAAAAATAGCTCAGGGGCAAAAAGATACTCAGAATGATCGCTGGTAATAAAAAGACTACTCTCATTCTGTCGAAGACTTTTTTTCTAATCAAAACATGTAAGACTTGCACGGCAAAGAGAGAAACAAAAGCTAAAATAAGACCCATGTTTTTTTCACTCACTCCAAGATTGACCAAAGCAAAGTTCTTAAAACTCAAAACGATAGGCCAAGTAAAAGCACCGACTAAAATATAAAAAATCGAAATATCTCTAGCTTGTTTATTTTTAAAAAGCTCTTTGAAGCCCATTCTAGTTTGTAATAAATAATTTTTTAAAGTAAATTTTTCACTATCTACATCAGGCTCAATAAACTGCAGTGAAATCACTCCGGCAACGATCATCGCTAGGCCAGTTAGTACTGAAGGTAAATGATAAAATTTTTCAAAAATTAAACCTCCCACAATAATGGCGACAAAAATACTGTAATTAAAAATCAGAGAATTTTTGTTATTCACCTCACTGAAAGTGTGTTCTTGGCGATTTTGTTTGAGAGTATCAAAGACCAAAGCTTCGAGCGAGCCACTTAACAGCGCATCAGCCAAGCCAAAACCAAGTCCAGCGATTAAAAACCAATAAAAGCTATCCGCATAAGCGAATAAAAAATAAGCCAAAGCACTAATGGCAAAAGAAATGCTAATGCTTTTTTTGCGACCAATTAAATCAGCTAGAGCGCCGGTGGGTAATTCTAAAAGCAAGGCGCTTAGTAAAATAACGATATCAATGATCGCTACTTGAGTCAAACTGATGTAGCGCAGTTCCATCGATACCCAAACTGGCACCATGAAGTATAAGGCACGAAAAACACTTAAAAACTTCAAGTAAAAAAGATTGTTGTTACACAAATTTTGATTACGATCTGCAGTTTTTTCTGAAAAGCCAAGGATTTTCCTAAGATTGGGCATTCGCCTATTCTACCTCTAAAAAAATATCTTTGAAACCACAAACAAAATCTGGTTCGCTGCAGCCGCGACAAACACGTCTTTGCAAATTAGCAATTAGTATTTTTACTGGAGTCTCAATCTCACCCAAAGGATGAACTCCCTCGCAGCAAGCGTATACTTTTTTATCCGACATCAGGGAAATTTGAAAACAGCCTAAATTTTTTGGAGGGAAGGTCTGCTTGTTTTTTAGCAAGGTTTTGAGCTCAGCTTTGCTTAAAAAATTGAAATCACTGACTTGTCCCAGCACATTAGAAACAGGATGGTTTTGCAGATACGCTAAGGGTTTACGTGGATGATAAGTGATATCGATTTTTTGAGCTAATTGTTTGGTCAAGGACTTTTCAAATTCAGGAATAGTAGCTAAATTTTCTCGAGTCACAATCGAAAAAACTTCCCCGTGGAAACCAAGGGTAAGAGCTTTTTTAAGCAACTGAACGCTCTTAGCAAAATTACCTGGTCCGCGATTTTGGTCATGATATGCTTCTAAGCCATCTAGAGAGATGATGAGATTGACCATGTTGGGTTGGGCAATTTCTGCCAAGCGATCGATGGTGCCGTTACTAATGATCTGAATAAAAAGATTTTGAGCGGTCAGTTTATTGATCAAAGAGGGAAAATTAGCAAGCAAGAAGACTTCTCCACCGCAGAAAGTGACAGATTCCAGTTTCTGAATAGCTTGATATCTGGCAATGAAATCTAAAATTTCTACATTGCTTAAAACAGCTTTGGTTTTTTTGGTGTAGCAAATTTTGCAATTTAAATTACAAGCCTCCAAAGGATTGATGTAAAGATGTTTTAATTGTGGCAACATGGGCTTATTTTAGCACTCTAAAAAAGAGTCGTTTGTAAGAAAAGCAAAAGCGCTCCGGCAACGATCAGGCGATAAAGACCAAAACCGACGAGAGTGTGTTTTTGCAGATAAGCAATGAACCACTTCAAGACAAAAATAGCAGTCACAAAAGCAGTCACAAAGCCAATCCCCATCAGCGACCATTCTTGAGCGGAGATCGGGTCTTGGCCGATCATTTTGAGAGCATCGTAGCCGGCGGCAGCGCAAATGGTAGGTAAAGCCAAAAGAAAAGAATATTTGGCGGCTTCTGAGCGTTTTTGCCCCATGATCATCATAGTCAAAATGACTGCTCCTGCCCGAGAAACTCCGGGCAAAGTGGCGAAAGCCTGACCGACACCAATTAGCAGAGCTTGTTTGGTAGTTAGATCAGCAATGCTTTTTTGGTTTTTGTTTTGTTTTCTTTGCCATTTTTCATAAATGATGAAAACTAGCCCCACCAAGACAAAGGCAGTAATCATCAGCCACTCAGTTTCGAAGAAAAAATTCTTAATCACGGAATGCATCAAAAAGCCAATAATAGCTGTGGGAATGAAAGATAAAATGATTTTTTTGTCGAGTTCGCGATCTTGCCACAATTCTTTGCCGTACAAGAAAAGGACTGCCAAAATCGCTCCAGCTTGAATAAAAACCTCATAAACTTTCAAAAAATTGCTGGGTTCGACGTTGAGCAATTTGCCAGCAAAAATCAAGTGAAAAGTAGAGGAAATGGGCAAGAATTCTGTTAATCCTTCCACAAGACCCAAAAATAAAGATTGCCAAATTTCCATAGTGAGCTGATTTTAGCAAAGTCGTAGAGACTAAAACAGTGGCGAATAGACGATGAATGTGGTAAATTTACCCTTGTTTTAAGCTAGAAAAACTTATATATTTAACTTCATCTATATGTATATCAATTTAACGACTATTTTCATCAGCAGTTTGTTCTTTTTATTCGCTCTGATTTTTGCCGTGCCAGTCAAGGCTGTTTGTCCGATCTGTACAGTGGCAGTGGCTGGGGGTTTAGGTTTTTCTCGTTGGTTGGGGATTGATGACTCGATCATGGGAGTTTGGATTGGCGGCTTGATTCTTTCCAGTGGTTTTTGGATGGCAGACTGGGCGAGTAAAAAATCTTGGCAAATTCCTTATCCTAAATTTTTAGCTAATGCCTTGATGTTTTTATTTGTCATTCCCCCGCTTTATTTGGGAAAAATAATTGGTGTGGCAGGCAACACCCTTTGGGGCATTGATAAGATTTTATTGGGTACCAGTGTTGGCAT
>CAZFIY010000035.1:2962-8129 GCA_964519685.1 uncultured Pseudomonadales bacterium | reverse complement strand
ATTTATAATTCACTTTTGTAATGCTAAATTTTAATTTAAACAACACTACTACCACGGCTTAAAGAGCGGGGTATTTTTTGTTGTTTAAAATAAAGAAAACCCCGCCAAGAGCGGGATTTTTTGCGACTGAATCTATAATGAAGGAGTGTCAATGAAGGAGTGTCCGAAGTGGAGACGAAGGACGATTTAGAAGGTATGCGCTTTCGCAAAATATTAAAAAAACAAGTAAAATAATAATAAAATAATTAAGAAAGATCTTATGCAAAAACCAATTGACCAATTGTTTCTGATGCGTCACAGCGCGGAACACGTTTTGACTATGGTCATGGAAAAACTTTACGGTAGTGACGAAAAAAACAATCCGGTCATCATTAAGGCTATGGGTCCGGCCATCGACGATGGTTTTTATTTTGATTTCGATATCTCCGAAAGCGCTAGAGAAAAAGGCCTAAAAATTACGCAGCAAGACTTGCCAAAACTTGAAAAAGAAATGCGCAAGTTGATTCAGCAGGGTTTGCTAATGGAAAGAATAGAAGTCTCTCTTGGCGTAGCGAGACAAATTTTTGCCAACAATCCATATAAACAAGAATTGTTAAATGGTTTAGAAAACGCTGAAGATTTTGAAGTGAGTGAGTCTGTTAGTGATGGCAAATCGATGGTTAAACATCAAATGTTAGAGAGGAATCCAGAGAAAATTACTTTGTATTTAACTGGTCGTAGCGAACAAATTGAAGCAGACAAGAAATTAATTGCTGGTTTGGAAATGATGTCCAGCAAAGATAAAGCCAGCATTAAATTAAGTTCTTTTGTCGATTTATGCAAAGGGCCTCATGTCACTAAAATTTCAGAAATTAAAGCCTTTAAATTACTCAGTATCGCCGGGGCTTATTGGCGAGGAGATGAGAAGAATAAAATGTTGACTCGCATTTATGGGACAGCTTTTGCTTCACAGGCCGAGCTAGATGACTTTTTGGCTAAGAAAAAAATGGCTGAGGAACGTAATCATCGTAAAATTGGTAAAGAAATGGAGCTTTTTGCCATCATTCCCGAAATTGGGCAAGGCTTACCAGTATGGTTGCCCAATGGTTATGCAATGCGCAGGGTCTTGGAAGACTACATGTTGAAGATGGAACGTCGCTTCGGGTATTCTCACATTTTGTCTCCTCATTTAAATAAAAAAGAATTGTTTGAGACATCAGGACATTTAGGTTTTTATGCAGACAGTATGTATCCAAGTTTAAGCTACGAGGAAAAAGATGATTCGGGCAAAGTTATAGGTCAAAACGAGGTTTACTATCCCAAACCAATGAACTGTCCAGCCGGAATGATGGTCTATAAACTAAAAAATCATAGCTACCGTGAGTTACCAATTAAAATAGGTGAATTCGGCACGGTTTATCGTCGCGAAAAATCCGGTGAACTCCATGGCTTACAAAGAGTACGTGGATTTACGCAAAATGACGCTCATATTTTTTGTACACCAGAACAATTGAAGGATCAATTCAAAGAGGTGATGAAAATGTTAGATCTTTTTTACAAAGACATGGGTTTTGATAATTATCATTTCCGTCTTTCAATTTCAGATCCAGATAAAGAAAAGTTTAAAGCTTGTGGCAAACGCAGTGATTGGGAAAAAGCGGAAAACATCATGCGCGAGATTCTCAATGAAGCCGGCGTCGAATATGTCGAGGCCAAAGGAGAGGCGGCTTTTTATGGTCCCAAACTTGATGTGCAAGCAGTCAATGTTTTTGGTAAAGAGGACAGTATTTCAACTATTCAAGTGGATTTTAATTTACCAGAACGTTTTGATATTACTTATGTAGATGAAAAAGGCGAAAAACAACGACCTTTTGTTATTCATCGTGCTTTAATTGGTTCATTTGAACGTTTTTTTGCTTTCTTAATCGAACAGCATGGCGGTGATTTTCCAGTTTGGCTAGCTCCAATGCAGGTTAAAATTTTACCAATTGCTGATCGTCATTTAGAGTATGCACGCAAAATAATGAATCAATTATTAGATCAGGACGTGAGAGTAGAAATTGATGATCGCTCCGAGCGTTTGCAGGCCAAAATTCGCGCTAGTGAAGTGGCAAGAGTGCCATTAATGCTTATTATTGGAGACAGTGAAATTGAAGCCAATAAAGTCGGCATGCGCGTACGTGGTAAAGCTCGTGAAAAAGCCGAAGAATTGATCAAAAATGGAGAATTAAAAGCAGAATTAAGTCAAAGCGGTGACTTAGGTGCTCAAGATTTGAGTTTGTTAGATAAATTTTTGAAAAAATAAATTCGCAAAATCTATTTAAAGTCTATTAAAAAACCCGCCTTTGCAAGCGGGTTTTCTTTTTCATATTTCAAAGAAGAAATTATTCTTCACTGTCATCAACTGCAACTTTAATGCCTGGGCCCATACTAGGAGCAATCACTAATTTAAGGATTTTACCTTTCAAAGCTTTAACTAAAGCTTCGATGTTGGCTGTTAAGTCAGCACTACTCATGTCAGTTTTACCAATAATTAAGTGCATCAAAGGAGCTTTTTTCTCGGTTTTGAGGTTAAATTTACCAGCTTCAAGTTCTTTTTTCTTGAGCTCTGGATTTGGAGTCAGTGTGCCATTTTTTGGATTTGGCATCAAGCCTTTTGGACCCAAAACTTTAGCAAACTTGGCTAATTTTGGCATAAACTCTGGATGAGCGACTAAAATATCAAAATCAATTTTTCCAGCTTCGATATCGCTTAAAACTTGAGCGTCAACAATAGTAACTTTAACACTTTGACCAGTGGAATGAGGTAAAGCCAGGTTGATACTGTCGCCAATTTCTCTAACCACAATGTGAGCTTCAACTGAACCAACAAAACGACTGTAAGAGAGTTTCTTGACGAGTTCAACAGCTTCTTTGACTGGATAAAGTTTGCTTTTGTCCAATTTTGAACGCACGGCTTGATATTTCTTGCCACGGACTTTTTTGGCTTTAAGCACTTTTTTCTCTGCTTTTTCTTCAGATACTGTTTCAGCAGAAGTTTCAGTAGCAGAGCTTTCTTCTGGATTGGCGACGACTTTGACTTCAGTTTCAGTTTGAGTCATGTCGACATTTTTTTTGCTTCCCATGTTTAACTTTCTAGTGGTGATGACGGCTAGGGTAAAGGATAAGCCTCCCACTTAAATTTATTTTTATATTTTAAACGATATCGATGCCCATGGATTTGGCAGAACCAACAATGTTTTTCATAGCGGCATCAAGGTCATTGGTATTCATGTCTGGCATTTTTTTCTCGGCAATAGCCTTGATTTGATCCATAGTTAATTTGAGCTTGTTGTCTTTACCAGCAGTGGCACTTCCAGCTTTTAATTTCAAAGTTTGTTTGATTAAGTCTGAAACTGGAGGTAACTTTAAGACAAAAGAGAAAGAATTGTTTTCGAAAACAGTAATTTCTGCTGGAATCACTTGACCTTTTTGATCAGCGGTCGCAGCATTATATTGTTTTAGAAAATCCATCATGTTGATACCGGCCTGACCCAAAATAGGACCGACTGGAGGTGCTGGGGTTGCAATACCAGCTGGTAGATTTAGTTTTAAGACTGTTTTTATTTTTTTAGCCATGTTCGTCGCATTTTGATTTTTTCATCAGCGATCTCTTGAAGAAATACATTTCTTCAGGTGATCGAAATTCTTCAAAAATCCAAATGCTCCTTTCATTTATTTAATTTCGTTTTTTTAATAACCTTCTGTGGAGAAGCTCGACGTCCCTATTGTCGACCACAACGGTTTTTGTTTAATTTTATACTTTTTTAACCTGTAGGAAATCTAATTCCACTGGGGTTTCGCGACCGAAAATGTTAAGCAAAACGGTAACTTTGCCTTTTTCTTCGTCGATTTTATCAACACTACCCAAGAAATCGTTGAATGGTCCATCGACCACTTTAACCGCTTCACCGTCGACAAAGTCAACTTTATAAGAGGCTTCACCAGACTGTTCAGTGTATTTCATGATAGCTTCAACTTCACTTTTTGGTAGAGGAGTGGGTTTGCTACTCATACCGACAAAACCAGTCACGCCATCAGTGGTGCGAATTGCCAACCAAGCGTCGTCAGTCATTTCTAGTTTGACCAACATATAGCCTGGGAAGATTTTTTCGCTAACAGTTTTGCGTTGACCTCTACGAATTTGGATTTTATCTTGAGTAGGAATCAAAACTTGAACAATTTTGTCAGTTAAATGCAAAGTTTGAGCACGTTGCTTGAGTGCTTCAGCAATTTTCTTCTCGTGGCCAGAGTAAACGTGTACTACATACCAACGAGCTTTTTTATTATCTACGTCAGAAATATTGACCAAATTGGGAGATTGAACTCTCACTTCTTGGACTTCTGGTACTTCTGGCACTTGATTTTGATCTGTCATAGAAAGGGTATTATATCAGAACTCCCATAATTTTTTGTAAGAGAAAGTCTATTCCTCCTAGATACAGAGCGAGTAAAGCAGCGACCACAACAACTAATAAGGTCATGTTTTTAGTGTTTGCTTTGCTCGGCCAAGTAGTTTGTTTGAGTTCAGTGATAACTTCACTAAAATATTTTTTAATTTTGTTTAACATATTAATTTATGAGCTTGCCTTCAGGATTTTATCCGCAAGTGGGCTTTTTTTCAAGTCAAGTTAATTAAATTTGAGTTGGTTTATCTTCTGGAATTTCGATAGTCTCTTTTGGGCTTTCTTCTGGTTTATTCACAGGATTTTGCCAGGGATCTTTTTTGGCTTTGGTGATAGAAATAACAATCAAAGTAATAGCGACTAGTAAAATTCCCCCAGCAATAGCTAGCCATTGCCAAGAAAAGTTAGATAAAAATTTGTTTATGCCACTTTGTAGAACTGTGGTTTTATTTATTGCTGGTGTCACAGTTAGAGTGGGGGTAGGAGTTTTGGTTTCTATGATTTGTGCACTGGTGCTGGCTTCATTTTTACTTTTTTCATCAGTACAAGCGAGACTTTCAGGATCGTCTGCTAAGCGACACTTACCTTTGTAGCAACGCATATCAGCATCACAATCGCGATTGTTGTTGCAACCTTGATTACAACCATAGGTAACAAGATCATAGGCTTCGCTAGGTAGGAGGACGGTTTTTCCTTTGGCATCGGTATAAATTTGCGTACCTTTTGGTGTTGTTCGATATTTT
>CAZFIY010000035.1:0-2952 GCA_964519685.1 uncultured Pseudomonadales bacterium | reverse complement strand
ATAAGTACTAGTAATACTCTGATTGGTAGAGGACACAGAATTGGTTTTGGTTTGACTCACAGCACTGGCGCAGGAATTACTCTCTAGATTTTGTGGATTGCGACAGCGATTCCAAAAACAACTTAATCCACTGGCACAATCACTATTACTAGCACAATACTGATTACAACTTAAATCAGTAGTACGAATTCCTGGAGTGGCCAAGCATTTTTCATTACTAGGATTGCTTTGATTGCGACAAAGACCTTCATAGCAAGTTAATCCTGGAGCACAACTTTTACTTTGATCACTATCTTTACTACATGTGTCGTTGCAATTTTTATAACTGCTCTGATCACCACTACAATAAGTAACGTAATAGCGTACCGCGGAAATATGCTTTCCATTATTATCAGTGCTATATAAACGGAAGAAATATTCTGTATTAGGCTCAAAGCTCAGCGGACCCTTGTTACCAGTAGCATGAGTAAATTTGCTACCGTTGATCATGGTCCAAGCACCATTGGTTTGATCGATGTTACCGTCTACTTTTTTGTGATAAAAATCATTGAAATTGGGACTACTGCTGACATCAACATAGCTGACGTTTTTATATTTATCGCTGTTCCAAATGACATAAAGTGATTCGCCACTAGATGGTTGATTAAGGCAGCGATCATTGGAATATAAGTAGAAATACTGAGAATCAGCATTAATGACATTTTTATCTGTGCATTGTCTGCTTAGTTCTCCTAAAGTTTCTTTACTATACCAATAGCACTTGTCTGGTTGCACAGAATAATTTCTGGTTTGCCAACCATTTTTGCAATCACCCCAATCAGTATATTGGTAATAACACTGTGAGCGGTCGATGCCATTATTGGTGACGTAATATTGAAAATCTAAAATTGACGGTTTTTGTAGAATATCAGCGGAACTTTCTTGATCTAAAGCTGTGCTGTCCTGACTAATTTTGATTTTTAAACTACCTTCTTTTTGAGGAGTAAAACTAAGTTGAGAAATGGTTTTCATTTGTTCATAAGTGTTAAAAACAGTTCCACTTTCTTTTTGTTCAAGCAATAAAGTGACGGTAAAGCAATTCTTGTCACACAAGCTTTCAATAACCTCCTGTTTACTGACCTTAAATTCATTGGGCACAGTGCCAGTAAACTTAATTTTGTTTTTATCCAGTAAGCCTTTATCAGCAATGACTTCAAAAATTAATTCCACGCTCTTAATCGATTTACTTTTGGTATTGAGTTGTAGATTAATTTTTTGTTCTTCTTTGACTTTGAGCGTACTTTGATTAAAAGGATAAGTGTCTAGTTCAACTAAGCCACTAGACACCATGGCTGCTTTGCGAGTGTCAAAATTGACTTGCGAAATTGATTTTTGCAGAAAAAAAACTGCTGATAAAGAAACAGCAGTTATCAAGAAAATGGAAAGTAAACCAATTACAGCCAGGCGATTTTTTTTGTTGTAATGCATCACTATTGTTAAGCATAGCTGATTTCTCACTCTTGGGTCAAGTGTGCATTGTGTTATACTTTTAGAACTCTTAGAGAAAGGGAATTTTTTTATGTCAGAGAAATTGGTTCGCAAAGCTATTATTGCTGACGCTGGTTTTGCCAGTCGTTATTTGCCAATCACCAAAACCATTCCAAAAGCAATGTTGCCAATGGGTAATCGCCCTATCATGCAGTTTGTAATCGAAGAATGTGTAGAAGCTGGTATTGAAGAAATTATTATTGTAGCTACCCCAGAGGGCAAACCAATTTACGAGGATTATTTCAATAATAATGTCAATCGTATTCGCAAGCAGCTAGCAGTTCAAGGCAAGGAAGATCGCTATGAGTCAGTACAACAAGTTTTGAATTATCCAAAAATTACCGTTATTACTCAAGATCAAAGTTTGCCATATGGCAATGGATCACCTTTTGCTTCAGCCAAGGCTTTTGTCGAAAATGAAGATGCTTTTCTGGCGATTTATAGTGATGATGTGGTTTTTGGTAGTCCTGGTGCTGCTAAAACTTTAGTTGATACTTATCATTTATATAACGATGCCGCTGCCATTATCATGGTCGAAGAACTACCAATTCAAGAAATTAGCAAATATGCAGCAGTTTCACTGCGAGACGGAGTTTATCGTGAGGGACAAGAGAATGTTTTAGTGGGTATCGTGGAAAAACCCAAAGTTGAAGAAGCACCAACTAATCTAGCTTCTTATGGACGTTATTTATTAACTCCAGCTATTTTTGAGCACCTCACAGTTAGTGGCACTGGTAAAGATGGTGAGTTATGGACAGCAGATGCTATCGGCAAACTCAAGGATACTGGAGCCAAGGTTTTGGTTGCTAAAAATAACAGTAAATGGATGACCACTGGTGATCCAGAAAATTATTTCAAGGCTCATCTCAAATTTGTGATTGAAAACGAAAAATACGGTCACAAAGTTAAAGATTGGGTGGAGGAAATCTCTCAATAAAAATAGAGAACTCTATTATAGCAATTTTTTAAAGTTAACTACAGGTTTATTTTTTTAGCTCAAGTTTTTAGAATGATTTTTAATCGCTCTTTAACTCCACTTTCTTTTGCAGGAAGGCCAAGCAATGTTTTCCTCAACAGCTCTTATACGGGCTTATAGAGGTATTTTGTTTCCGTGGAAATAAAATCTTCTTGCCCACCTCGTTTTTTCGGGGAAGGAGGCTTGCTTTTCTGCAAAGGGGAGTGGAGTACTTTTTCATCTGTATTTTCCGCAGTTTTTCAATTCGCTAAAGCATCTTTCGTACCAGCTGCTTTTTGTTTTGCAAAAAGACAGGGTCCGAAATTCACGCAAGGTATCTTTCGTACCTACTGCTTTTTGTTTTGCAAAAAGACAGGGTCCGAAATATAATACAGAATGTCTATTTTGCCTTTGTAGCTCAGTCGGTAGAGCGCAGTCTTGGTAAGACTGAGGTCTCGGGTTCGATCCCC
>CAZFIY010000034.1:3734-8162 GCA_964519685.1 uncultured Pseudomonadales bacterium | reverse complement strand
TCCTCCAATGTTAAGGTGCACTTTTGTCCGATTAAGACCGCTACTGATAGAGCAAATCTACCTAAGCAGCCACTCTTTCAAAAGTTCCTCCTTCTGCCCTTTCGGGCAGAGAACAGGCTTCTGGTTTTTGCCTTGTTTATTTGGAATGGTAAATAAACAAGAACCAGAAACCTTGTCTCTGCTAAAAATATTTCGGACCCTGTCTTTTTGCAAAGCAAAAAGCAGCTGGTACGAAAGATGCTGTGCATTTTTTAAGATAGCTTTAAAGCTATCGGTTAGAAGGGAATTCATTTTGTGTTTGAGCCATTAGCCATCCCCTAATAACTAGAACAAAGTATATCACTATAAGTCATTTTTGTCAAGATTATAGGATAGTTTTTGAGAAGTTTTTACCCCATCACGTTTCTTGCAACTTTGAGCTGAAATAATAAAAGCGTGTCGGGCCCGATGCCGGTGTATAACTGGATCCACGAAATCTGGTTGGGGAGTTCGACTCTCCTCGGGTCCACACAATAAATTGAGTTTGCAAAAATAAGATAAATTTGGTATAAAATAAACATTCGTGGATCTAGTTTTAACCGACTAACCAGTCAGAAAATCACTCCCAACCGAGTGATTTTTTGTTTTTTCTGCCACCCTCAAGATTATAAAAAAGCCCCGCTGATAAGCGGGGCTACAAATTTCAAATAAAAATCTTATTTAACAATGGCTCTAGCTTTTTTCCAAGCAATGGATCCAAGACCAGCAAAGGCTAAGGCTTCGATCACTAAGATAGTGCTTAAATCAAAGCCAGTAGCTGGAGTGCTTTTGCTGACAATTTTGCCACTATCAGTGGCGACGCAAAAGCTAGCATAATCACTGTCACTAACAGAATCAATGTGAGAATAAACGTGAGCGGCATTAGTAATACAAGTGGTACCAGCTGGCAACTCACCGGCATTTTTGAAACGAGCAACGAAATAAACAGTTACAGTTTCATCTGGGTTTAAACCACCCAAACCAAATTTAACTTTATGATCGGTCACTTCAGCACGATAATCGCCTCTGTCGCTACTAACGAAAACCATATAATCGTCTAAGCGATCAAAGTCGTCATTAATGTTGACGCTTTCGACTTTAATATCGGAAATGTTTTTGACACGTAATTTAAATTTAACTTCTTCACCTGGAGCAAAAGCATAATCTTTGCTGTCAATATTGTCCCAATATTCATTAGTTTTGGGATTAAAAACTTTTTTGTCTAAACTGAGATCTCCAGTTTCACAAACTTCACCACCACCATAAACGGTGTGGCATTCTTTAGCACTGGCTAAATTTGTAAAATACAAAAAGAAACCAGCAATAATTAATAGATAAGAAATAATTTTTTTCATATTAACTTTTCTTGACATGATCGGATATTATATACTTATAATAGTATATTGTCAATATTATAGGATAAATAAGAAAAAATTATTCCGCGGACGGAGCATCATTTAAATCTATGGATGGATAATCATATCCTAAATCTTTTTCGTCTTCTCTTGTTTCCCAATCAGTGGTACCTGTGTTTAAGCAAACTGCCTTTGACCAATCGTTAGCTTTCTCTGGATACTCTGCTAGGGTTTTTGCAAAAGTTAGGAAATATTTTGCAAATTCAAAATTGCTTAATAAATCCTTTAAATGATCTTCAATTGATCTTCCACAATCACATTCGCTAGGCTCGTTGCTCACATGTCCGCAATCAATTAAATACTCTACTTGGTCTCTGAGTTCTTTTACATTGCTGATAAAAGCCAGTGATTTGACTACTTCCAAATAATTTGAATTCTTTTTTTCTTGTCCTGCCATTTTTTAACTATTCTAGAATACATCTTTAGTATTCAAAACATCTAAAACAATATAAAATTAACACAAAAAAACTAAGTCGGCAAGGTTTGTTTTAAGGAGAAATCGGCACTGCACTAATAAAAAGTCTTTGCCAAGAAGTTCCTGGTGGCCAGCAAGTTTGCAAAAGCAAAATGTTTTGATCTTGACGATCATTCACAAAATTAATTTCATTGCCCTTGACTATGTTTTGTTCACTAACTTGATAAACAAATTTATCTTCACCTAAATGTAAAATAATCTGATCACTAATTTCTAATTCCTTAATCTGGTAAAAAACTGCGTTATAAGCTTCCACATTCCAAGCCCCATTAGTTGAATGACCAAAAATATAAATCAATTTGTTTTGTCCTGGAAAAGCAGAGTTGAGAGCATGAGCCACACCTTCTTCTAGAGCAAGTTGATATTCTTTGGCATTATTTGGATTGACATTAGCTTGGACTTTTTCGTAAAGATTTAATTTAGGAATTTCAATAAAAAATGATAATTTCGCGTAATCTTTTATAGTCGCCTCGGTCACTGCGCTTTGGCCGGCTTCTTTATCAGCTAAACTAGGTTCTTTGGCAAAAATTGGCCAAGAGCCATCAAATTGGGTCTTACTCCAATCAAAAAAAGCAAAGCTACTTTTCTCTGCTTCACTTGGCAAAACTTTAATAAAATCTGGGACACTAGCTATAATCTTTTTGGCTTCAATTGCTTTATTTGGCAATTCTTTAATTCCTTCATAATTTAGAAAAGGATTACTCAAAAAAACAAACAATAAACTCAAGACAAAAGAAAAGAGAGCCAATTTCTTCAGGCTTTTTGCTTTCTTTAATAAAAATTTGACAGGAGCTTTCTTATAAAGCTTAACCCTTGTCTTTTTCTTAAACATTATAGGATATTATAGCGTGAGGAACGTGAAAATGCAATTTGACGAAGTTTTTTAAGCAATAAAAAACCATAACCAAAAAACAAATCGCCAACTAAAGTGCGGCTATAAAATGGTAAAGCTAACGCATAACAAGTTAAAAATCCCTGCCAAGTATGATCATACCAGGCTAAAAATACGCCAAAATTGGAAAGTAGAAAAAAACTGAAAGAGGCCATGGGCAAAAAGAGCCATTGTTTTTTGGAAAATTTGCGAGCTAAAAAGGCGAAAAAAGGATAAGCGGCAAACCCGAGGTAAGTCCACAAAAATCCTTGGTAAAAACCACCTTTGAAGAAATCAAAAGCCACAATAGAAGCAAAATAAAATACAAGATTGCCACCAAAAAAGCCATAAGCTCCAAGTGGAGAAATATTGGCTGGCAGAAAACTAAACCTAGAAATGTAGGTCAGAATTGCTCCGCTTAAACTAATAAGTGATTTCTTCATATTTAAGTTCGATCTTATCATTTTTTTGTAATTCAATTTGGGCAATGCCGGTCTTCGCGTATTCACCGTTCTGATAAACCGCCCAATAATTCTTATTATCTGCCATTAAACCGTTCACTCCTTCGATCATCACACCAAAATCATATTTTTTAAGACTTAGCTCTACCTGGCTTTCAACCAATTCTAAAGCATTTTGACCTGAGGCAGTGGCAATAAATTGATGGTTTTCATTGCCTACCTGAAATTCTAACTGTGCGGCTGGAGGAACACTGGGAGTAATTTCAATTTTTGTTTCATTTGGCTGCTTAGAAATTATTTCTTTGATTTGTTTTTGCTTAGAAAAAAGCAAAATTACAACGATTAAAAAAAGTACGATATTAATAATTTTATTGGCTTTTTTTGTCATGACTCGTGTTATTCTAATATATAAGGTTCCAATGAGCAAACGTCTTAAATCTTATTTTTTCATGATCATTAGTACCATTGCTTGGGGAGCTTTTCTGCCAATTGTGAAATTGGGGTTTAACGATTCCGACATCACTCCCTTTCGTTTTCTATTTTACCGTTTTTTCTTAGCCGGCGTCTTATCGCTGCCCATAGTTGTCTATTACTGGAAGAGAATTAAACACAAATGGCAAACCTTAAAAACTATAATTTTATTAGAACTAATTGAAACTTCTCTGGCTCTTAGCTGTTTATACATCGGTCTAAGTCAAATCAGTGCTCTAGAGGCCAATATTATTGCCACTAGCGCGCCATTATTTATTATTTTTGGAGGAATTATTTTTCTTAGAGAACGCCAAGACCATCATGAATGGCTGGGTTTAATTTTTGCTTTTTTTGGCACAATCCTAATTACCTTGGAACCAATGTGGCACGGTGATGGTAGTTTAATGAACTCACTTGGTGGCAATTTGTTAATCATTGCTCACAATATTTTAAATGCGATTTATTTTTTGTTAGCCAAAAAACGTTATCACAAAATCCCCAAATTATTTGTTAGCAGTATTAGTTTTTATGTCGGTATTATCACTTTTGCTTTTTTATCGATCATGGAGTTGCAATTTAATATAAACCTCTGGAAAAGTAGCGTTGTTCATGACTTGAGCTCTGTCATGTTATGGGGCGTAGTGATTTATGCAGCGGTTTTTGGCTCAATTATTGGTTTAACTGCTTATATCAAAGGACAAGATGGGATCGAGGCTT
>CAZFIY010000034.1:1774-3724 GCA_964519685.1 uncultured Pseudomonadales bacterium | reverse complement strand
CGCGATAGTTGCCGCAGGGATATTCGTAAATTGTTTGAGCGCTTTATTAAATATTGAATCAAGAATTTTTCGAACTTCAGCAACGTTTCTTGGTTTTTCCCAGCCGCTTGATGTTAGTTTGTAAAATATTTTTTCATTAGCCCTAGCTGCGGCAGGGAAAAGCTTATCTGCAGCCTGCCATTTATATTCCTCTGGGTTATTTTCTGCTCCAGGAATCAGCTAGTTTATTGCAAATTTTTTCCCTTTTAATTATTATCTTTGGGGTATATATTGCCAGCAGAAAGAAAAAATGAATACACAAGAATCCTTCTCTTTAGTTATTTTTGGCGCCACAGGTAACTTGGCTCAATTGAAACTTATCCCCGCTCTCTATGATCTGGTAAAAGCCAATCTTTTACCTGAAAAAATGAATATCATTGGCATCGGCAGAAAAGAACTTTCTCATGAAGAATTCAGAAAATATTCGGACATGGTGCTACACCAGCCCAATCGCCACCATCAGCATCCAATTGAAAAAGAAGTTGCAGATAATTTACTTTCTAGAATGCTTTATGTGTCTGGCGATATTGCCCAAAAAGAAGTCTACGACAAGTTGGCAAATTTACTCAAAGAAGACAAATCATGCAGTAATCGCATGTTCTACCTGGCTACTTATCCAGATCTCTACCCGACTGTCTTCAATCATTTGCAAACTAGCGGTTTAAACAATCAAGAATGTGGCTACGTCAGAGTCATTGTCGAAAAACCAATCGGCAACGATCTCGATTCTGCTAAAAACCTTAATAAATTACTGGCTAGCTACTACAAAGAAGATCAAATTTTCCGTCTAGATCACTATCTTGGTAGAGAAACTTTGCAAAACATTTTAACTTTTAGATTCGGTAATAATTTATTTGAATCATTAATCAATAAAGATAATATTGACCATATCCAAGTGACTGCCGCCGAAGATTTTGGGATTGGCATGCGCGGTGGCTATTATGACAGTGTCGGCGCGCTCAAAGACGTAGGACAAAATCACATCTTACAAATGATTGCTCTCACTACCATGGATGCTCCAAAGTCTTTATCTAACCAAGATATTACTGATAAAAGAGCTAAGATTATTGAAGAACTAGCTCCAGAAAAAGATCGAGTTGTTTTTGGTCAATATGATGACTATTTAGACGAAAAAGATGTAACAGCAAATTCTAGTAGAGATACTTTTTTCAGCTTCAGAACTCACATTAATAATAAGCGGTTCCACGGTGTACCAATCTATGTGAGGGGTGGTAAATTCCTCAAGCAAACAGTCACTGAGGTCGCCATTGTTTTTAAGAATGACGTCAAACATTTATTTTCAAATATTAGTGGTGGCGATGAGGCCAGCGTATTGATTTATCGCATTCAACCAAACGAGGGTATTGTTCTAAAATTCCTTTCCAAATTCCCAGGAACAGATTTGAAACTCCAAAGTGAATACATGCAATACTGTTACAAACACACCGCTGCTACACTGCCAGATCCATATTTGAGATTATTATTTGATGCTCTTCGTGGCGACCAGACATTTTTTGTCGATGCCAAAGAAGTCGAGGCGCAATGGAAATTCATCGATCCTTTGATTGCAGAACGAAAAAATCTTGTTAGTTACCAGAAAGGTAGCTGGGGACCAGCTGAGGCTAACAAAATCATTGAAAAAGATGGTAGAAAATGGCTTGAACCATCAGTCGCTTTTTGTTCTTTATAAATCTGGAGTCGCGGTAAAAAATAATTTAGTCTTTGGTGGCTTTATGGTGACCAAATTTATTACGTAGGATCGAAACTACTTTATTACGAAAACTTTCTGGTTCATTAGCAGACTCAACTCTGACTTGAAAAGATTTTTCAATAATTGGTACTTCCACACCAAGTTCTTTGGCAGCTTGAATCGTCCATTCTCCCTCACCAGTGTGAGAAATAACTGAAGAA
>CAZFIY010000034.1:0-1764 GCA_964519685.1 uncultured Pseudomonadales bacterium | reverse complement strand
AGAAATATTTGCTAATTGAGGATTTTCGATAAAAGCTTCCTTGGCCCAATTTACCAATCTAGATTCAATCACTGTTTTGTTATTATAAATGCGGAAAACTTCAGCCAAATCTGGCTTGAAAGGACTTTTTTTTAAAACTGCCGCACCTTCAGCAATTGCTTGCATCATGCCGTATTCAATTCCATTGTGAATCATTTTGACAAAATGACCGGCGCCGCTGTTTCCCACATAGCCATAAGCATCGGGCGCGCAAGCCGCTTTAATAACTGGCAAAACATAATCATAGTCAGCTTTATTGCCACCGACCATCATACAAGCTCCAGATCTGGCTCCACCAGGACCACCGGAAACTCCAATGTCTAAATAGTTAATGCCTTTTGAAGCTAATTCGGTGGATCGACGGATGGTGTCTTGATAAAAAGAATTACCGCCATCAATTAATAAATCGCCACTTTTTAAGTGTGGCAAAAGTTCATTAATAATTTGATCGGTGACTTGACCTGCAGGTAACATTAACCACACAACTCTACGCTCTGGCAAAGCTGCGATTAAACCTGCAAAGTCTGCGGCAGCAGTAGCTCCAGCAGCCACCACCTCATCAACAACTGCCTTGGAACGATTCCAGGCCGCCACTTCTATGCCCTGCTCCAGCAGGCGAAAAACCATATTTTTACCCATTTTACCAAGACCAATGTAAGCAATCTTCATATATAATAAAATATATCATGTTTGGTCTAAAAATCCTCTCTAAGCTTAATCAGAAAAAATATCGCAGTGAATATGGCTGTTTTATTGTTGAAGGTAAGAAAGGCGTGACCGATGCTATTGCATCCGGAAAAGAAGTCATTCAGTTGGTCATGACTAGACAATTTGCTAACCAAGAAAAGAATTTTGGGGAAAATCAAGAAACATTAATCGTTGATGAAAAAGATTTTGCTAAATTGGCAGAAACTGTGACTCCATCAGGCATCGCCGCAATTGTCAAAATGCCCAATGATGATCTGGAAACCATCAAAAAAACTAAATTAATTGCCGTGCTAGAAGATATTCGTGATCCTGGCAACTTAGGCACTATTATCAGAACTGCTGATTGGTTTGGGCTAGATGCCATTTTACTGATTGGCGGCGCTGATCCTTATCAACCCAAAGTCGTTCGCTCCAGCATGGGCTCTATTTTCCATTTACCCATTGTGACTAGCCAAAATGGCGAAGCTGATTTAATTGAACTTAAAAAAGCTGGTTTTAAAATCGTCGTTACTAGACCAGAATTAGCTGATTCCAAAAAAATCGTTAATTTTAGAGATAAAACTGCGATTGTCTTTGGCAATGAATCCAAGGGTACTTCCAAAGAAATTGATTTACTTGCTGATCAATCTCTAAGCATTCCTAAACACGGCCAAGCTGAATCGCTCAATGTGGCAGTCAGTTTTGGAATCGTGATTAGCGATGTCGCCAAAGCTCGTTAGCTCATCATTTTCTTGTCCAAAGTCAAACCCTGATCGCGCTTTGGACCAGTGGTAATCATCACCACCGGCACACCAATCTCTTTACTGATAAATTTCAAGAATTTTTGTGCTTCAACTGGCAATTGTGCCACAGTTTTAGCTTTCATTAGTTGCTTAGTATCCCAAGGAGCTAATTCTTTATAGATTGGCTTGACCTGATCTATGAAGGTCTGATCTGGATAATATCCGACAGTTTTGCCATTCTTTTCATATTTAACACAAACCTTAACTGGCTGATTTGGATAAACAATATCCATAT
>CAZFIY010000033.1:6462-8628 GCA_964519685.1 uncultured Pseudomonadales bacterium | reverse complement strand
TCTAGCTATGAATTAAGAGACACTGCTTTTAAGGTTAGTTCTCTAGTTGAGAGATTAAGAGCAGAACTAGAGCAAGCAGGAGGTGTGCCAGTAGAGGTTAAAGATAAACTTCTAGGTTATAAGAAAATGGAAAATGGAAGCTTCAAACATTATGAGGGATATTTAGAGTCAGACAAAAAAACATTTGGCGTATTTCCAACCATGTTAGCTTCTAGAACTTATAAACAAGATTTATACAGATTTAAAACTAGAGTTATGGAAGGTTTGGAAGAAAAAATTAGAAGAGCCATTCCTCTTGGTTGGGCTGCTAAGGAAGAAGATGATTCTCCAATGAAAGTTTCCGTTCCATGGACTTGGGGTGTCAAGGTAGATAAGGACACTAGCGGAAAATAGATAACTTCTAGCACCTGATTGTTTTAGTTAAATTTTTAAACAATTATTTTTTTTGGAATTTAGTTAAATATTAAAGTCAACTTCGTTCTCATCGGTACTTGTCTTTTTTTCTAACTTCTCTTTTGCTTTCTTAGCTTTTATTTCTGCTGCATTTTGCTGAATTAACATTTTTTCCCAATTATCTGGTTTTACAAATTCACCACTAAGCACGCTATTTACCTTTCTTCCTCTTTCTCCACCTTGTTGCACTCTTTCTCCAACACTAGACTTAACTTGCTTAAATATTGTTGGAATGGCCACATCAAGACCTTGACCACTAGAGGCTCTAATGCCTTTAAACATTCCTTCACCAAGTCCATAGGTCGCTCCTCCAATAGTTGGGGCAGATACGGCAGCCCCCTTTGTTCTATCCCATGCTTGCTTTGCTAACTGTCCAAAAATTCCTTCTTCTACACCTATGGCTTTTTTAACTTGCTGCATAATTTCTGGAATGACCAAGAGAATACCAATGCCTAGAATTACTGGAATGATATTGCCCTGACCTTGGCCAACTAAGAATGGAGGCATGAAGCCACCGCCAAAACTACTATCAATTAATTCTTCATTACCAGTCCAATTTAGACTTCTGATTGGAGCAGTGAGCATTCTTTGCACTAAAACACAAAGTAAAACTACTGGCCACAAAATAAGATTGCCAGCGAGGTTTTTAATCCATTTACCGAAAGTATTTTTACCAGGAAAAGCACCCAACATTAAAATAATTGGGGAAAAAATAATTTGAATAAGAACAGCAACATAGGTTTTAACTAATTCAAAAAATACCTTAAAAGTGGCAAAAAGAATGGCAATTCCAATAATAACAGTACCCATTAAGCTAGATAGCCAAGAGACTGCCTGTCCTACATAATTAACCATACTAATATTGAGAGCGCTTTCCATAAATTGCTCGATGGCGTTTTGAGTTGCTGCTCCTGTGCCTTGAAACATTAGGCCTACTAAACCAAACATATTACGGTTAACAATATCAGATCCTTCGGTAAAATAACTGGCTAAGACATACATAGCAACATACATGATGTCAATCATAAAACCAGCAATGGCGTAAGAAAAAGTCACTGCTAACATAGCCACAATGACGCTAGGAATGGCTTGTTGGGCAGTGATGGCTGCTTGGCCAACTTTAGTTCTAAACATAATCATGAAGCCGATGATTAAAAAGATCACTACAAAAAACAAATAGGCTAAATTGCGAAATGATTTCCATGTTTCCAAGATTGGATCTAGAGCAGAAAAACCCAAGCCCTGAGCTTGAGCTTCTGGGATAATCTTAGCTGATTTCATAACATCAGCTACATAAGTGCGAGTGTTGGCAGGTGGATTATAAAGAGCAACGATGCCCTTGTTAATATCTCCCAACACACCATAACCGATTTCGTTTTCTAAGGCTTTTCTCTCCGAACTAGATTGACTCCCGTCATTGGGAAGAGCAGCCATGCCAACGCTATGTAGATTAATATTAGTTAAAATATTAGAAATACTTTCGGCATCAAATTTTTCTTTGTCAGCATTGACACTTTTGAAAGAATTAACACTTTTAGTAGTCGATTCAGTTTTAAAAATTCCTCCCAACCAATCTAGGATGCTTGCCTGAGCTGGCTTAACAGACATAAAAAAACACGAAAAAACAATCAAAACAATCAACAATAGGCGAGAGGTTTTTGTCTGCGTCATAAGACAAGTATATTTTAGATGAAGTCGCTGAAAACTGCAAAA
>CAZFIY010000033.1:0-6362 GCA_964519685.1 uncultured Pseudomonadales bacterium | reverse complement strand
CTTAAAAACATTTAAAACAATCATAAATGATCGATCAAGCACAAACTGATAAGTTTAAGAACATTTTAGAACTTAGTCAAAGTATTACAGTTATTTTTCCAGAAACTGCAGATCTCGATTTGTTTTTAGCGACTTATTGTTTTTATCATTTTTTCTCACTCAAAAAAGCAATCCGGATTTTGAATCCAAAATTTACACAAAAACTTCCCAAAGAATTGGCAAAGCTGATCGAAATTAAAGACATAGAAAATGAGCTTGGCAAAGAAAACCTATTAATCAGTTTTCCATATCAAGAAGAACAGGTTGATAAAGTTGCTTATTACATTGGAGAAAAAGATAAGCGTTTTTATCTCACTATTAAACCTAAAAAAAATGCAGCGCCACTAGATAGTTCCAAAGTTGAATTTTCCTACGCTGGCGTGCAAACAGATTTGTTGATTTTGTTTGGAGTAGAGAATTTGGAAGACTTAAAACAGTTGTATTTTGCTTATGAAACTCTTTACAAAGGTGACAATAACTACGTGGTGACAATTAATGATTTTATTCCAGATTTTGGCAAACTAAATTTAGATATTTCTCAAAGTAGTTCTTATTGCGAAGCCTTGTTTTATTTATTGCAGGATTTAGATCAAGCACATGAGGATGTTCTAAGCAAAAGTAACTTACCTACCCTTTTGCTTTATGGAATTGAAGCCAAAACTCAGGGTTTGAGTGCAAAGTCTGTTAATATTAGTACTTTTTTGGCAGTAGCTTCTTTATTGAAACTTGGAGCAACGCGTCTATTTAATAGCGTGACTAAAGTCCGGACTCGTGTAGCAAAATAGCAGTAGTTATGGAACCGGGCCTTTGATATTTGGGATATTTTCCACCATCGCTTAAATTTTGACAGACATTTGACCCGGCATAACAATATTGACTTGCTTGAGTGATCAAACCCTCTTTGGTTTCATTGGAAAATCCCCATTGAGCTTGTTTTTCGTCGAGACTACTGCGTAATTCTGAGAGAGTAGCAGCGGTTGGACTGACGCTACAATTAAACTCCACATAATCGAGACAGAAAATCAAATCCATGTCACTATGGCGCTCATCTATATAAGCAAGAGGGTGAGGATGATCTTCTGAGGTGAATTGTGACGGACACTTGCCGCCATTTAACCAGCGAGTTTCTTTTCCACAATTTTGATTTCCCAATCCATTGTAAGCTCCAACTGCAGCGACTAAGGCTTCGTATTCAATATTGTTTCTATCGAAGCTACCACCAAATTTTTCAATTAAGTGTTGCATGGCAAGTTTGGCATCTTCTTTAATCGAGCCACCTCTCAAGCCACCTCCATCAAAAACTGATTGATTAGCATTCAGGCCACCTTCTGTCCAATGAATGCCAGCTACTACTTCGCAAGGAATGCCAGTTTCTTGTTCGGCATATTCATAGGCTTCAATGAGATCTGGCGTAACTCTGGCTGCGATGTCGGAAGTAAAAATATCTTTGGCAAACTGTGGAATTTGATCAGCGCCTGGAATATTTTTAATATTTTTAAAACCCTCTCCATTACAAAAAGATTGAGTAGATTGTCCCTTGGGATCGCCACTGCAGCGACCCAAGAACATATCTTCTACGCGATTGCATGATAATATGTAGTTGTAAGTGCTATTGAATGAATTGCGTAATTTTTGTTGGATTTTGCGGATCATGAACCCTAGTCCAAAATCTGGAAGCAACATGTCGCCTTTACTCTCATCCAAACTTACCCCAAAAGTGTAGCGCGTGCAGACTTGGATTTTTTCAGTGTAAGAAATGCCATTGGCATCTTGTCTCAATACCTCTTCATAGTGACATTCATCTAGAGGATTGATGGAATCAGCCGCGCTGAAACCAACATTGGCTCCTTTGACAGTGTAGTATTTGGGAATTACTCCAGCTTTATTTTTCATATCTTCAATGACGTTGGTGCGTATTAATTTGAAAAATTCTTCTTCACTCCAAAAAATACTAAGTGATTTATTGACGTCTTTGATAGTTTCCCCAACAGGAATCACTAGATAGGCATTAACAATTACTGGATCACCCAAATCTGGAGGATTTTTGTCAATGATGACTTCCCATTCAAAAGGATTTTGGTCGCTAGAAGTCAGTTTGTCAGCGACTTGCTTGTTAACAGGACTTTTGTAATTATATTCTTTAATGTCTTTGGAGGCTGGGGTGAAGAGATCGCCAGCTTTCTCCCAATTCAAATCTTCTTGATTGAAAATTTTTTCAATGCCACTCACCTGATCTTCATCTCCATCTCCACCATCACTCAGATCGCCTGCGGCTGTTTCAGTTTCCACGATTCTCAAAGTAGTATTGAGACAATTGGGAGCAACGCCGTTGATCATGTCGACAATGACATTGCGCAGAGCATTTTCATCACTTCTCTTGCATTGCGGATACGAGGCCGGGCATTTAACGATTGGATCATCTAAATATGGCGCAGCTTTGGCGAGGCCATAAATATTGGCTCTTTTTGCTTTTTGACTAGATATGTCGCCATCATTTTTTTCTTTTGACTGGATGACCATTTTGGCAAGTTCCAGAGAGTCAATATTATTGGCAATTACGGACTTGTTGGTGCCAAACTCAGGAATCTTAAAAGCAATAAATATGGGAGCATGTTTTTTGACATCTTCCTGAGGATCTGCTTGCAGGAAATAAAAGGTGTCATTGCTATTAGATTTACCTTCATCTTGTTTGGGAACCAGAACTAAAAAGGCCAAACGATATAAAGAATCCAAATCTATAGAAATTCGATTCATGGCTTCTCTCAGTCTGGCAATTTTATCAATACTAACACTTGGTGGAGAATAATCTGGCGCTGGATTGGCAGCATCTCCGCCAGTAATATCGAAACAAACTTGTTTATAAAGATCATCGCCACTTAATCCAGGACGAATTTCTTCTACCCATTCCATTAATGTTCTGTTGTTAAAAGTGACGTCGACTACATGTTCTCCTGGATTTAATGAGCTAGAGCCAAAATTACTGAGGTTTCTACTGCCACCTTCTTCATCCACGGCAATTTCAAAAGAAAAGTCCTTATTTAGACTGCAATTTTCCTTAATGACTTCATTGCAAATTTTTAGAGCAGATAGAGTATTTTGAATTTTTACTAAGCATTGTTGATGGGTAGTTAATAATCTTTTACTAACGCCAGAAGAATTTAACATGTATGCTTCTTCGACTTGCTGAAAATTTGCTCCAAACATGCCTTCAAAAGAGCTGTTTTTCAAAGTTTCTTCCTTGGGTTCTATTCCTCTAAATAAAGGAACACGAGCCTTGGTGAAGTCAACAATATATGGGTCTGTGCCGCTGAAAATAGTTGGATTCAGACCATTTTGAAAACTTTCTAGTGGAGGAGTGCTGCTACTAAAGAATTTACTAATTTCTCCCCACAAGCTTTTATCAATGACCCATTGAGTAGCTCCACAATGAGCTTCATAGCCTTGATCTTGAATCATGGTGGCAAGTAAGTCCTCATAAGCCAATCCAGGCTTAGCTTGCGGTAAAAACATCGGCATGAGGGTGTAGAGAGTGCTCTCATCAACAATTTGAGTGCTGTTTGTCTGAGGATCACTTGATTGGGCGAGAACTAGACTGTCGGGACCAGCAAAAAATAAAAAATTACTGATCAATAGAACGAAAATTGTTTTCTTAACGAATCGACTAAACACTTCTCAATTATACTAAGAACAGGTGTTCTAGGAAAGAATACGAATTCCAAAAACAATTTCTAGAAGTTGTGCAATCCAGTAAGCTGCAAATAAAAGAATAAAACCAATGATAGCAGCAGTAATTCTTTGTTTACCTTCTTCTAAAGATTTAGAATTATTGGCACCAGCCAACATTTGGAAGCCTCCTAAAATTAAAACCACAAACAAGATGATGCCGGCGATTGGGAAAACAAAAAACTTCAAAGCCCTGGAAATAATTCCTCCTGGAGTTTTGAGATCAGCGCTACCGCCACCTATATTGATAGGATTAAGATTGTTGAGAGTTTCTGCCGTAACTTCCACATCATTGATGCCAACATCGGTACTTTGGCATTTTCCGTCTCTCATCCAACCGCAACATTGAGTGTTTCCACCAGTTCTGCCCTCAATCGTTTCTTGAAAACTACAAATACATTGTTTTTCGCTTTGAGGATCAAATTCTGTACCACAATAAACATCATTGATTCCAACGGGTTTATTTAAACATTGTTTTCTGTCTTCGGTGGTCCAGCCACAGCAAATACCTCGATTGCCCCAGAATGCTGATTGCCAATATGATTCCCATTGACCAGTCATTTGTGAACCATCGGGGGCATTGTAAGTGCATTCACAAGTAAAACCATCTGGAATGTTGGCTTTGCTGTTTGTTTCTCCACATCCATAAACTTTCTCATTTTCATAAGTCCTGCACAGGCCATTTTTGTAAAAACCGCAGCAATAGGTTGTCGTGGTTTGGTATCCAGGCAATAAACCAGTTGATGGAACCATGACGCTTGCTTGATTATTTGATGTTGAGCAATTACAAATACCGGCAATGTCGGAACCTGCTAAAACAGTAAAAGTTTCTCCGCAATTTGTTGCCGATACAACACTTATGGATAGAGCTCCAAGTATTAATTCCAAAAATAAGATCTGAATGGCTTTTTTCATTTTATTGTCCAAATCCTGGTATACGTAAGATAGATACACCGATAAATTGCAAAATAGTTACTGAAAAAATCACAAATAAAAGACCAATGATTGCTGAAGTAATAATTTCTTTAGCCTCTTTGGTTTTATTAGGATCACCCTGCGAAACAGAGAGCATAAAAGAGCCAACTAAAATCATAATTAAAACAATTCCTCCTCCAGCAGCTAGGCCAATAGATATTACTGTGGTAATAACACTTTCTGGATTACTAGGAATACATCCAACTGCCGTCCAAATCCCATTATTACTAAAACAATCTTGGCAAGCATCAAATTGATCAGTTCCTTTTTTAATCTGTTGTTTGCAAAGGTCATAATTAGCGACAATACTCGTGCTAGTATTGCATTGTTCTGCACTGTCATCACACTGTCGAGCTGCTGTTTTAGATTCAGTATAAGTTTTTATTTGTTGAACGAAAATGTTGTTTGGATCGGTAACTGATACAGTGAGCTTATAAGAGCAATTTGATTTAATATAGCTACCCCAAATTTCTTTATTAACGGATCCATTCTGTATAGTGGCATAATCATTTAAAGTACCAGCTTGAGATGGATTTTTACAATTTGCTTCATTAGAATCTAAATAAACTCTAACCGATGTTCCGTCTGGAACAGGAGCTCCATTCTCATAAGCAATGTCTGTTAATTTAACTTGTAAATTTTGTCCTGCTTGCACGCAGCTATTGAAAAAATTACAGTGTTTGTCGTCATCACCTCTGAGTTGATAAACTTCCGCTGTGCCAATTCTGGCGGTACCTGCAGCCAACACATCCTTTACATTCAGTGAAAAAAAGACACCAATCAAAGTAAAAACTAGAGCTAGCTTTCTCATTTTCGTCACCTCTATATTAAATCATTAAACGCCATTAAAACCAAGCTTTTATTATAGTAGAATGGAAACATGCCCGCTTTTCGCAAAGTTGTTTTTGCTTTATTGTTTTTGATAGCGATTTTTGCTGTTTTGTTTTCCAATTTATGGTGGTATTCCCAGGCCATAGCCTCAGAAGATATCCAACAACTTCAGCAAGAGATTGACAAGCTTGAGGAGCTCAAGCAGTTGTCTATCAACGCCACCACTCCTTTGGAAAAAGAATTAGCTGGTCTCGAGGCGCGCATTAATTCTGCTAAAGCTGGTATCGCCAAAGCCAAGACTCAAGCTCAAGAACTCGCTACCAGCATAGAAAAAAGAGAAACAGATCTGGTTTACCATTACCAATTATTTGCCAATCGCGTGGCAGAGTCATACAAGAGAGAGCGCACTTTCAATCCCTTGGCTCTTTTTTTCTCTAGTCAAAATGCCAGCCAAATGACCAAAAATCTAGCTTATCAAACTTCCGCTCGTGCTCAAGATGATCGCTTAATTCGCTCTTTGTCTGGAGAAATTAGTCAGCTTAATGCAGACAAACAACAATTAGAGTCAGATCAGGTGCGTTTAGCGGCGCTGTCCACACAATTAGACAAACAAGCGGATTTTTTCAAAGGTGAAATCGCCAAAGCCAAAAGTTATCAAAGCGAATTGAGTGGTAAGATTGCAGCTTTGTCGGCCAAACAGCAGGCCATTTTGTCAGAAAAATCTGGCACTTTCCAAACCACTGTGGGTGACGTACCACTGGCTGATGATGCTGCGAGTCGACCAGATTATAATC
>CAZFIY010000032.1:928-8877 GCA_964519685.1 uncultured Pseudomonadales bacterium | reverse complement strand
AATCGGTCGTGCTATCAGAACCATTTTTATTGCACTAGGACAACTTGAGAACGAGCTAAAAGGTGAAGTGGTCAAAGACAATATGCAGTCAGCGTTTAAGAAGGGATTGTGGGTTTTCAAATGCCCTGTAGGTTATAAGCGTAAGTACCGCACAAAAGAGGAGAACAAAGGCATACCTCCAATCCAAGACCCTAATTTAGCACCGCTCATCACTAAGATGTTTCAAAATGCTGCTACTGGTATATACAACAAAAGCCAGCTTGCTCGGATGATGAACCTAGAAGGATTTGGCGATTATTATCGTATGGACTCATGTATGCCTCAAAATGGAAGATGCACTCGCAAGGTCAGCACATACCGCTGATTGATGAAGCTACCTGGAAAAAAGCGTATCATTACCTCGTACTGAAAAAGAAAAATTACCAATACCAAGATGAAGAACTCTACCCTCTCAAAGGTACGTTAAAGTGTGAAGCGTGTGGACATCCCATGACAACTTCACCCTCAAGAGGTAATGGTGGTGTAGTGACATACTACGAGTGCCGTCACAAAGGCTGTAAAAAAGTCCGTATCAACGCTAGTAAAGCCCATCAACAGTTTGATGAACTACTCTCCCAAATCCAGCCAACTACTCGAGTTATTAAATTGTTTCAACATATGGTATTTGCTGAATGGGACAAAGTTATTGAAGAGACTAGAAATCAGGCTGATGCCATTGATGAGCGTATCTATGCTCTCAAGCAAGACTTGAAGAGTATCCGTAAAGCCAAGGATGAAGGACTATATACCATTGAGCAAGCAAAAGAAGAGGCAGACAAAGTGAACCAAGAAATAGCGGTGCTGGAAGTTGAACGGTCAGAGGTAAAAGTCGAACAATACAATACCGAGATTGTGAAAGAGTTTACTACCATCTTTTTGCAGAACCTCAGCTTACTATGGGACAGGTTAGATTTACCTAAACGACAAGCATTGCTTCAAAAGGTGTTTCTTAACACTTTGCTTGTATCAGAAGACAAAAAAATCCGAACCAGCGAAATATCCCCATCTTTCAAACTAATTGAGGCTCTTAGTACCTCTGATGGCAAAAATGTGACCCCATGGGGAATCGAACCCCAGTTGTCGGGATGAGAACCCGATGTCCTAACCACTAGACGATAGGGCCGTTTAGCTTTGGAATTATAACAAATTTGCCCGAATTTTGGAAACGCTACACTTCTTGTAATTTTGCTCGTGCATAATCCAATTAATGATTGTTATTTTCTTTTTACTATTGGCAGGTTTATTTTTATGGCGACCAGTTCAAGCTCAGAGTTTTACTTATCAATTTGAGTTGGAGAATAATTCGATTGATTTTGATTTTACCAAGATAGAGCCTAGCACAGATTTACCCATCAATATTTCAGCAACGAATAATATTTTGGCTTTTGCTTATAAGATAAAGTTGCAAGATAGTTTGCCTGCAGACATTCCTCTTTTTATTGTGGTTTTCAATAAACAAATAATTTTCTCTGTTAATACACAAATGCTCAATGAGAATATCAATGAAGTAGAAATTGATATTGCTCAATTTTTGACCAAAGATTTCACTCAATGGCCAGTTTTCTATAAAAATAATGTGGTGAGGGATTTTGATTTAGAGGTATTAAATATTAGTTTAAAAAATGCATTTTCCATAGATAGAACACAAGCTCAAATTCATGATCTCAATGTAATTAAAGAAAATGATAATTCTCTAACTGTTCTGTTTACCTTGGAAGAGCCGATTAAACGTATTCACTCGTATCAACTTTTTTGTCTCAATGAAAAACAAGAAGTTGTGGCTTCAGTTCCATTGCATCAAAGAAATAACTTTTTATGGCCAGAATGTTCTTTTATTAATTTATTGACTAATCAAAAAAACGAGTTGATTTTTAATTTGTTAGACTTTGATTGTGCAGGCAATCTTTATGTAGTTGGTGATGAGAAATTTACTTCTAATCAAACATCAATTGTAAAGGTAGAAAATTTATGAATCAAATTAAAATTGATTGTTTTGCTACTACCGATAATTATTGTCAATTGGTTTCTTTAGATGAAGCGATTAAAATTAGCGGACCTTCAGAGAAAGAGGCAATAATAGAGATTAATAATCAAGGATCTAAACCCTGTCTTGTTAAAATGGGAGTTCGGCAATTAAATATTGATAAGGATTTACAAAATTTCACTTTAATTGTTAGGAGAGAGAAACAAATTCTTTTCAATGGTGATTTTATAAATTCTTCTACCACGGAAGTTGACTTAGGAGAAATATTGCCCAATTCATCTGCAACCTATATTTGGCAGATGGATTTATTAGATTTGGTGTTGGCGGAAGAAAAACTATTCGTTAACTTTTCTTTACTTTTTGATTTTTTTTGTGAAGACTTTGTGAATCAAATTGATCAAGAGAGAGAAGTTTATAACTCAAAAGACAAAGAAAGTGAGCAGAAAGTCTTGTCAGCTATTAGTCAAACAGAAATAGTTAGTGAGTCTTCGAAATTTTTTCAAAAACCAATTTATTTATTGCTCTCATTATCAATCTTGTTTGTCATAATTTTTTTTGTCATAATGAAATTCATTCATGATCAAAAAAAGAAAAAGCAAAGGAAAATCAGGACTTGATTGGTGGGGTTTATTTAAGCCTCAAGCTTCCAATCGTTACCGTTCTAAACTCTTGCATCCACAGTCCTTGATGATTTTGTCTTTTGTCGTTTTGGGTTTCTTTGCTCTATTCAATGCTTTGAGATTTTTTCCAAATTTAGCTGATAAAGTTTTGGGTTCTGGTTCTAATGTTAGCGCTGATGGTTTATTAGAAAAAACTAATGCAGAACGTAAAAAGCTGGGCTTATCTGCTTTGGTTATTAATAAAGAATTAAATCAGGCTGCTTTGGCTAAAGCACAGGATATGTTTGCTGATCAGTACTGGGCTCACACTGCACCAGACGGGAAGCAAGCCTGGGATTTTATCAAGGAAACTAAATATACTTATAGGTATGCCGGAGAAAATTTAGCTAGAGATTTTGATAGTGATGTAGAGGTAGTGGAGGCTTGGATGAATTCTCCATCACATCGTGAAAATATCATTAATAAAGAATTTACGCAGATGGGATTAGCGGTAGTGACAGACACCTTAAGGGGTTTCAAGACTACTTTAGTTGTGCAAATGTTTGCCGTACCATCTTCGGTTTCTATGAAGGGCGAAGGTGAAGAGAAATTTTTCTTGCCTAAAGTAGCTGAATCATCAAAGGATGAAATAGAATTTGAAGAAAATATTATGGTTGCTGGTAAAAAAAGTGTTAATGCTGAATTAGTCTTATCCAAAATTAACTTGACCAGAAGCTTCTTTTTAATTGTGGTTTTATTAATTATTTTGACTTTGATTTATGATGCTGCCATAGCATCAAATAAAAAATACCAAAGACTAGCTGGGCAAAATTTTGCCCATATCACTTTGTTAATTACTGTTGCTTTTTTGCTAATTGTTTTTAAAGGAGGAACGGTTTTACCATGAAAAGTTTTTTGAAAAAAAATAAATTGGCTTATTTGATTTTGTTTATTTTGTTGGCATCATTTGTTTTTATTTTTATGAGAGCCTGGCCCAATAGACAGTTGCAACGTTATGTAGCAGTAATTTTTGGTGCGAGTTATTTTCTTTGGGGAATTATCACCCACACCAAGAGTAAAAAAATTAACAATGAAATAGTTTTTGAATACTTGTCGATTTCAATGTTAGCTACACTTATTATAGTTTTGATTACTTTATAAGTGCTGACTTGCTTTTAAAAAATAAGCGTGTTAGTTTTGACTAGCTTAAAAAGAAAGGCTTTATGGAAAACAAAAAAATGAAGGGCATTATTTTGGCTGGGGGAGCTGGCACTCGTCTTTATCCATTGACCAAAGTGACTAGCAAGCAGCTTTTACCTGTTTATAACAAACCCATGATTAATTATCCTCTGGAAACTTTAATCAAGGCTGGTATTAAAGATATTTTGATTATTGTAGCTCCCGATCATGCTGGTGATTTCTTGAAATGCCTGGGTAGTGGCAAAGAATATGGTTGCCATTTTACTTATGAAATTCAAGATAAACCAGAAGGGATTGCTCAAGCTTTTTTAATTGGTGAAGATTTTATTGATAATGATAATGTCACCCTAATTTTGGGTGACAATCTCTATGAAGATGATTTCTCAGAAGCAATTCAAACTTTTGAGGAAGGTGGAAGAATTTTTGCCAAAAAAGTTGTCGATCCCCAACGTTTTGGCGTAGTCGAATTTGATGAGAATAATAGAGCCATTTCTATTGAAGAGAAGCCTCAAATACCAAAATCAGATTATTCAGTAACTGGTCTTTATATTTATGATTCTACTGTAGTTGAAAAAGTAAAAAATTTAGCATTTTCAAATCGTGGTGAATTAGAAATCACTGACATCAACAACCTATATCTTAAAGAAGGCAAATTAGACGTAGCCTTTGTTCAAGGCAGATGGTTTGATACAGGAACTTTTGAATCGATGCATGAGGCAATTTCTTTCGCGAGAGATCGCTATCTAGCCAAAGAAGCCAGCTCACTGTAAAATGATTTTATGCAAATATTGCTAGCCTGCCTTTTGAGTTTCTTTCTTTTTATTTCGCCAGTGTCTGCTCAAGAAGTTGCAGAAGAAGTGCTTGTTAATGATGAAGTTTTAAAAACAGAGATGATTTGGCAAAAAGAGAGGTTGGATAGTGAAATTATTATTTTAAAAGCAAGTTATCAAGCTCAGTTAGAAAATTATTTATATCAAGAAAAACTGTACAGAATTGCTTATGATCAATACAAGCAATTACAGACTCTAGTTTCAATTGAAGATTTAACCCAAAAAGCTAAAACCCTCGGTCTTTCTAGAGATGAAGTTTTAATTAGTTACTTAGATCTACTGAGACTAAACTTAATTGCTACGGAAGGCATAGAACTGTCTCTTAAAAGCAAATATTTAAGCCAGCTTGAATCGAGTATCGTTTATTTAAAAGAACACCAAGAAAATTTAAGGAATTTAAACGAAAGAGATCAGGTATCAGCTTCTTTAAGTGCCTTTGCAAAAGATCAAAAAGATTTGAACAAACAAGCTAAAGAAGTCTTAGTTTTATTGGCTATTGGCAATCTGCAAATGATTTATGATAAATCTTTTATTCTTAAAAAAGACATGGATCTTTATCTAGAAGACAAAGGAACTCTAAGCTTGCCCACCGTAGGTAGAGCAAGTGACGAAACCAATCGAAGTCTTAATTCAGCAAAACTAAAGCTAGATGCTTTTTGGGCAGAAACTTTAAAACGCAATGAAAGTAATTGGTATTTATCTAGATTTTATGATGATTTGCCCAGAACACTTAATCCTATTTACGTAAATTTGTCTCAATCCATTTCTTATTTAAATGAACTATTGGGTATTTAAAATTATGCTCGAACGCCAAAATCCTCAACAAAGCAATCAAACAGAGTTTGTAGATCAAGTTCAATTCTTAGAAAAAAGATCTTTGGGTTTGTTAAATTTTCGTGATTTGAAAAAAAATAAAAACTTATTACCTTTTGTTATTTTAATTGGATTTATTTTATTTTTTTTGATCTTAATTGTTTTAAGAATTTTTTTACAAAAAAATAATTTAGAAATAGAAGAAATCAAAGAAGTTAAGCAAGAAGTGGAAACTGATCCTTTAAAACTTCGGATCAGTAAATTGCAAGAAAGTCTTAAAGCACATAATCCAACTAAACAAAGCTTACCTTTTCCTCAGGTTGATTTAGAGTTTAATATCAATTAGAATGCTTCTCAAGAAAACTATGTCAATCAATAAAGATTCTTATATAGAAAAATTTGAAAAAACTTTAGTTTATGCGCAAAATGATTTTGCGACTTTGCGTACTGGCAGAGCTAGCGCTCAAATTTTGGATGGAGTTTTTGTGGAAGCTTATGGAACAAAAATGTCCTTAAACGAAGTAGCTTCTATTTCTACTCCTGACACTCAACTTTTAGTAGTTAAGCCATGGGACAAGAGTTTATTACCGGAAATAGAAAAGGGAATTCAATTGGCACAACTTAACCTTAATCCAATAGTAGATGGTGACATTATTAGAATTGCAGTGCCCACTCTAACTCAAGAAAGAAGACTAGAAATGGTTAAGTCTTTACATCAAAAAGAAGAGGAAGTGAAAATTATGTTGCGAAATGTTCGCTCTGATAGTCGCAGAGAAATAGAAAAGCAAGAAGGTTCAGCTGGAATTAGTGAAGATGATATTAAGGCGGAGGTTGCGGAATTAGATGAAGCCGTTAAAGAGTACACTTCCAAATTAGAAGATTTGGTTAAGCAAAAAGAGCAAGAACTTTTAAGTATTTAGATTTTGATTTTTATGACAGCTGTGATTTTTATTCTTATTTTGTCAGTTTTAGTGATTATTCACGAAGCGGGTCATTTTCTTTTTGCTAAAAAAAATAAGATAAAAGTTAATGAGTTTGGACTTGGCTATCCACCTCGTCTTTTAAAATTATTTCGTCACAAAGAAACCATTTTCTCAATCAACCTAATTCCTTTTGGTGGTTTTGTGCAAATGGAAGGAGAAAATGGACCAGAAGAAAGTGGTGATCAAAGTGGCTCTTTTCATCAAAAATCAATTAAGGCAAGACTAGAAGTAATTTTAGCCGGAGTACTGTTTAATTTTATTTTTGGTATTTTGGCTTTTACGATTGTTTTTTATCAACTCGGTATTCCCAAGCAATTATCAAACCAAGCTAGGATTAGCCAGATTGTAGAAAATTCTCCGGCCTCACAAACTGGTTTAGAGGCAAATACTAATGTTTTAGCTTTCAGAGTAGATGAGCAATGGATAGAAGTGAGTAGTATCGCTCAGATTCAAACGCTTGCAGTTAATCATTTGGGAGAGAACTTGCTGGTTAGAACTTCTTTGCCATGTGAAGAAGAAAAATGTCCTTTAGCCTATGAAGAAAACCAAATTTATCTAAGAACAGCAGAGGAAACTCCAGACGGAGAAGGTTCAATGGGTTTGATTTTTACTGATGTGATTTTTAAAAATTATCCTTGGTATGTGATGCCTTTTGTAACTATTTTTCATGCTTTCAGACAATCTATTGAATTAGGATTTTTGATTTTGCAATCACTTTGGCAACTCATTACCGATTTATTTGCTGGTCATGGGTTGAAACAGGAAGTAGCTGGTCCAATTGGCATTATTGATCAGGCCAGTAAATATGGTTTTTTTGAGGGAGGTTTTTTGAGTATTCTTAATTTTGCTGCTCTTTTATCAATTAATCTGGGTATTATCAATTTATTACCAATTCCGGCTTTAGATGGCGGGAGAGCAGTTTTAGTTTTGTTAGAGAGAATTTTTAAAAGACAAAAAATTGACAAAATTGCTCATTATTTGAATTATTTTGGTTATATTTCTCTACTTGCTTTAATGGCGATAGTTTCCTTTAATGATATAAGAAATATTTTTAAGTAGAGTTTATGGCAAAATATCGTACTAAAAAAAATCGTGTTCGTGCCAAAGAACGTCGCGCTATTCAATTGAAAACTCCAAGCTCCACAAATGTTTTACCAAGTGCATCACAAAATGTTCCACATCGGGAAACAATTTTTAGTTATGATCATAAATTAATTGCTAAAGATTTAAAAAAAACTTTTTTATTGGTTATATTTATTTTGCTTGTTTTACTAAGTATCGCTTTAATATATACTTGAGGCTTGATTTTAAAATGAAGCAATGAAGAAAGGTTTTTAATGCCAAAGAAAAATTTAGTTGTTATTCTAGTTTTGTATATACTTAGTGCCGGTTTGTCCTTTTTTGCTTTTTCTGCTTTTGATAAAGGCACTTTAGCCAATAGCCTAGGTACTAAAAAAACTAGTGATTCAGAAGAAACTTTACTAAGTAGCCTACTTAATAT
>CAZFIY010000032.1:0-918 GCA_964519685.1 uncultured Pseudomonadales bacterium | reverse complement strand
GAAGCTAAAGATCAAGTTTGTCCTTTAAATGGTGCTTATTACACTATGACTGAAAAAAATGCTTGGGAGCAACGTCGTCCATTGTTTGTCATGATTGAAAATACGCCTGATTCTCGTCCACAAGCTGGATTGAGTCGCGCTGATATAGTCTTTGAAGCTGTGGCAGAAGGTGGAGTGACTCGTTTTGGAGCTTTGTTCTACTGTGCGGCGCAATATCAAGATTTGACTTTGGCACCAGTTCGTTCTGCTCGCACCTACTTTGTGGATTGGGCATCAGGATTTAATTTACCGATGTATGTTCATGTTGGTGGAGCTAACGTAGCTGGCCCAACCGATGCTTTAGGTCAAATTAGAGAATATGGATGGGAAGGTAAAAATGATATCAATCAATTTTCAGTTGGTTATCCAACCTTTGTTCGTAATTATAATCGTATTCCTGGTAAAGAGATTGCTACAGAGCACACCATGGAGACTACCACTGAAGCTTTATGGTCGGTTGCTGCTAAACGTAATTGGACTGGCACCACTCCAGAGAGAGTAGTAGCTAAGAAAACCATTCCTGCTGCCTCTTGGAGTAGCGCTTATCAAGGATGGACTTACGAAACAGAAACTCCAACTGCTGGTTCGACTAGTAAAATTGCTTATGATTTTTGGTCTGGATATAACCAATATTCAGTTGAGTGGAATTATGATTCTACCACTGATACTTATAAGAGAAAGAATGCCGGTGAGGTCTTTACCGACATTAATAATGACGAACAAGTTGCTAGCAAAAATGTGATCGTTTTATTCACTACAGAAAAAGGACCAATTAACGAAAAGAAACATATGCTTTATGGTACCACTGGTCGTGGTAAAGCCTTGATCTTTAAACATGGTCAGGCTCCAATCGAAGCTAATTGGACCAAAGCTACTCGT
>CAZFIY010000031.1:257-9096 GCA_964519685.1 uncultured Pseudomonadales bacterium | reverse complement strand
TTGAACCCCACGCTATAATACCTAACGATAAAAAGGCAATAACGGATAAACCAGCTGCTAAACCATCTAAACCATCGGTAATATTAACAGCATTGGCAAAAGCAACAATGACAAAAGTAGCAAAAGGAATATAAAAATAACTCAACTGTAGGGTTCCTACGAAAGGAATGTGTAAGATAGAAATTTCTAGTTGAAAATAAATCATGCATGAAATAATAGTTGCCAAAATAACTTGCAAAATTAATTTTTGTCGCATTCTCAAACCAAAAAATTTACTATCATTAAAATGAAAGAATTTTTTAATATCATCATAAAGACCTAAAATAGCAAAAGATAAAAAAGTAAAAAATAAAATATTTACCTCTGCTTGGCTATTACGATGGATGCTAGTCACATCAATTCCAAAATAATTGAGAGCGGGGATCATTAAAGCAAATAATAAAGACACCATAATAACTACCAACAAACCTCCTCCTACTGGAACACCTGCTTTACTGGCATGGAATTTATCAAAAATTGGTGTACGTTTACCAAAAGCATCTAGGGTTTTTTGATCCTGACGACGAAAACGCAATTTATAAAGTAAATTAATAAATGGCACCACTGCACTACTAGTCAATGTAAAAGAAAAAATTAAAATACCTAAAAATAAAGCTAGTGATCCCATATTTTCCTTTCTATCTTAGCTCCCATCAAAATCAATTTTTCATCTATTTTTTGATAACCTCGCTCCACTTGTTCAATGTTGTGCAAAATGGTTTGGCCCTTGGCACTAATAGCTGCTAATAAAATAGTGGCTCCAGCTCGCAAATCATGAATAGTAAATTCACCTCCCTTAAAATCTATTGGGCCAGAAATTTTAATGGCATGACGGTCACTGTCCAAATGATCTTGCCAATTAAAATTATAAAGATTCTCTGGATTTTTTACAGTTGGATTAAAATATTCAATTTTAGCTCCCATCGCTCTCAAATCTTCTACGTATTGAAAACGATTTTGCATCACTGTCTCATGAATAATACTTTCTCCATGACATTGACAAAGAAGAGTAGCAAAAAGAGGCTGCCAATCAGTCATAAAACCTGGATGAATTTCTGTTTCCACATCAGTAGCTTGCATTTCACCTTTATAAAAAAAGCGGATACCGTAATCACCAATTTCATAACCAGCTCCTATTTCATCCAATTTATCTAAAAAGGCTTTTAAATCCTGTCTTCTAGCGTTTTCAACTACAATATCGCCTCGACTAGCAATTGCCGCACAAGCATAGCTCACTGCTTCGTTGCGATCTGGCATAATTTTATGAATCGCTCCGCCAAGTTTTTCTACACCATCAATTTCAATTTTTCTGAAAGAGCGACGACGAATTTTGGCACCCATTTGATTGAGGAATAAAATTAAATCATCAATTTCTGGTTCTTCCGCGGCATTTTCTAGAATGGTTTTACCCTCAGCCAAAGCTGCGGCCATAATTAAAGTTTCAGTTCCAGTATGAGTATTTTTTTCAAAGCGATAAGTACAACCCTTAAGTTGCTTACAAGTTGCTTTTAGAACACCATTTTCTTGAACAAATTTAACTCCCATTAATTCAAGACCCATCATGTGTCTCTCTAAAGGGCGTTTGCCAATTTGATCTCCACCTGGTAGTGGCACTTCAGCGTGACCAAATTTAGCTAAAAGAGCTGGGATAAAAAGAGTAGATGCTCGAGACTGTTCACCGTGTTTTTGGTGAATAACTGAAAAACGCAAATTACGAGTGTCAACGATAAAAGTACGCTCGCCTACGCGATAAGCTTTGCCCCCAAGTTCATTAATAATTTGTGCAACTAAATCAACATCAGAAATATCTGGTAAATTAAGCAAACGACTTTCAGAACTACCAAGTAAAGCCGCAATCATTAATTTATAAGAAGCATTTTTAGCTCCACCAACTCGCACCGAACCATAAAGTGGAGTTCCTCCTGTTACTATGAAACTTGCTTTACTCATAGACATTCGCTTTCTATTGTTAATAAAAATGTTTTTAATTCAAATAAAAAACTTCTTCTTTTAGGATAACACCAAATTTTTCTAAAACTACTGCTTTGACTTTGGCAACTAATTTTTTGACATCGCTAGCTTTACCTTTGCCAAGATTCACAAAGAAAGCAGAGTGTTTTTCACTGACCTGAATATCGCCCTCTCTTATACCTTTTAATCCTGCTTGTTCGATTAAAAAACCAGAGGGAATAAACTCTGCTTCACTAAATTTAGGAAAAAGTTTTTTTAATTCTGCAGTATTCTTTGGATTTTGGAAAACACAGCCACAACTTGGTAAATTTAAAGGTTGACGAGACTCACGTCTTTCCATTGAAGCTTTAATAAGCTCTTTTATTTTTTCTGGATTATCTTTTTTCAATACAAAAATAGCAGAAAATATTAAAAGGTCTTTATTTTTTTGAAAAACAGATTTTTCATAAGCAAATTCACAATTTTCATGTGAAAATACAACAATCTTTCCTTTTTTCACGTCGAAAGTTTCAACCTCTTGAATATGATTGCCAATTAAGTTTTCTAGATAATGAGCATTATTATAAATTGCCCCTCCCAATGTCCCAGGCACACCAATAAAACCTTCTAATCCTGCTCCGCCCTTATTAGCTGCTTGCGCAACTAAATGTGAAGTTTTCACACCAGCATCAGCTCTAATCACCAATTCTTGCTCAGTATCTTTAATAAATTCGAGTTCTTTGAAATCTAAACTTAACACTAAACCCTTTAAACCTTCATCTGCAATGATGACATTACTGGCTCCACCTAAAATATAAAATTTAATATTGTTTTTATTACAAAATGATAATAAATCAGCTGCTTCCTGACGAGTTCGAGCACTGTAAAAAATCTCTGCATTCCCACCAATTTTAAAATAGCTTTTTGAAGAAAGAGGGTGATTAAAAAGAAAATCTAAAGAAGGAAAATTTTCTTTAAAAATTTGTTGTAAATTCATAAGCTTTTCCATTCTATCATGAGATGGCATTATACAAATAAGGTTTATAATGACAGCGTGACGGAGACTATTAAACCAGGAATGTATTTAGTTGATAAGCCTAGTGGACCCAGTAGCCATACTATTGTTAATTATTTCAGAAAAAAAAGCTCAATTAAAAGAGTGGGACACTGTGGAACCTTAGATCCACTTGCCTCAGGTTTGCTCATCATTCTGGTCGGCCGAGAATACACCAAACAACAAAGTCTTTATTTAAAAAAAGATAAAGAATATTTAGTTACAGCCAAGCTCGGCATAACAACTGATACCTATGATCAAACTGGCAAAACAATTAAAAAGACTAATTGGTCAAAATTAAAAGAGATTAATAAAACAGACTTACTGAAAATCTTACCAGAATTCAGAGGCAAAAATCAGCAAACAGTGCCAATTTTTTCTGCTGTGAAAATTCAGGGACAAAAACTTTATCAAAAAGCCAGAAGAGAAGAACAAGTCGAATTGCCTAGTCGAGAGATAGAAATAAAAAAGCTATTACTTAAAAATTTCAAAAAAGACGTAAAAAACAAGATGATCACTTGCGAGCTCCTAGTCGCTTGTTCGAGTGGTACTTATATTAGATCTCTCCTTCACGATCTTGGCAATAAACTAAAAGTCGGGGCACATGTCACAGCACTACGTCGCACCAAAATTGATAAATTTCACGTGAAAAACAGCCTATCAATTAATTGGGATAATCAGCCTTGGTCACGGTACTAATAGCAGCTGGTGGCCAATATCTGAAAAAGACCCTACCAATAATATCGTCTTTAGTAATCGCTCCCCAAGATCTGGAATCGCTGGAATATGGACGATTATCTCCTGAGACAAAAAATTCGTTGGGTCCCAAATAAACACTCTTGTCCTTAGTAGCATTGCCGGGCAAAATCACGAAATCGCTAGGAATATATGGTTCTGGTAATTTATTACCATTTACCCAAACAGCGTTGTTTTTCACTTCAACTGTATCACCTGGAACTCCCAAAATACGCTTAATAAAATCACAGCCAGTGCCTTCCGGACAATGAGCGGCTGGAGGAGCGTGAAAAACCACGATTTCCCCACGCTCTGGATCTCTCATTTTATAAGACACTTTATCAGTCAAAACATGTTCGCCATCTTGAAAATTGGGAACCATAGATTGACCATTTACTTGATGTGGTTGCAGAAAAAATAAATAAACTACTAAAAAAATCGAAAAGGAAATGGCCATGGTTTCAATCAGGTCTAAAAACGTGGAACCAACTCTTTGGAAAATGTTTTTCATAACAACAAACATGTTACTACTTTCCTAAGCCTGCTTGCAAGCAGTATTGTTTATACCTACAATAGACTTGTGCATTATAAAAAACACGCTATCGCTGGTTTTAGTTGGCAAACTTTACAAAAAGTCTTTATCACTGGTTTGAGTTTCCTTAAAATTTTTATTTTAGCCAGATTGCTTAGCCCAGAACAGTTTGGTTTATTTTCTTTAATTATGATTGCTCTAGGCACCACGGAAAGTGTCACGCAAACCGGAGTAAATACGACTATTTTGCAATCCAAGCAACCTATTAAATATTTTTTGGATACTGCTTTCGTGATTGCCATCATTAGGGGTTTTGTGATTGGTTCTTTGATGATAGTCATGGGCTATCTGATGAGTAATTACTACGATGAGCCCGCTTTGTTTTCTATGATTACTGTGATTGCCTTAGTGCCAATCATCAAGGGTTTTATCAATCCAGCCATTATTAGTTGGCAAAAAAACTTTGAATTTGCCAAAGACAGTTTTTATTCTTCTCTGAGGATGACTGTCGAAATCTTGGCACAAATCGCTCTAGCTTTCTTAATGCATTCTGTTTGGGCCTTGGTCCTAGGAGTAATTGTTGGCGCTATTTTTGAAGTGTGTCTATCTTTCATCATGTTACAAGAAAAACCTGTTTTTCATTACATCAAGAGTAGGGGAATTGCCATTTTCAAGAACGCGCGCTGGCTAAGCTTAAGTAGCTTACTAAGTTATCTAAACGACAATGTGGATGACTTTTTACTTGGCAAGATTGTTGGTACTCATCGCTTGGGTATTTATCACAATGCCTATGCCTTAAGTCATAAAGTAAATTATGAACTTTCTAAATCTGCTTATCACGGCATCATGCCTATTTTTAGCAAAATGACTCAAGATAATGAAAATTTGCGACTTAAAAGAGCTTTCTTCAAATCATTTTTTTCGACTTTATTAGTAGTTTCTTTGATTTCTTGTCCATTGATTTTTTTCCCAGAATTACTAGTTAATTTTCTTCTTGGTGAACAGTGGCTGGAAGCCATCGATATTTTACGCATCCTTGCTTTAGCTGGTCTAGTGCATACCATGGCAAATCTTTGTTATGCTCTAATTATTGCTAAAAAGAAATATTTTTATCTGAATGCCCACATGATTATTTCCCTGGCTTTGATGGTTTCTGGTATTATTGTCTTTGGCAATAATCATGGTCTGATAGGAGCTGTTTATGCTGTATTTTTAGCTAGATTAATTGCCTTGCCAATTGCTTTTTTGGGAGTCAAAAAAAGTTTGGAATAATTAAATGTTATGAAATTCTTCTTGCTTAGTTTAGTTTTTTTGCTATCTCTAGGACAATTACAAAGAATTCAAGTCACCAATAATCTTGCATTTTATTTGCACGATTTATTAATTGTCGGATTTTTGCTCAAAGAACTTTTTGCAGGAAATCTGCAAATAAAAAAAATTATTGAAAAAGCAAAAAAAATAATTAAAAAGCAAAAAAAAATCATTTTCCTTTTTTTAATTGTAGTGTTTACATCTTGGATATGGGCTTTGTTAGAAAATAGGTTTGACCTAAGAGCAATTTTATATTTAAGTCGCCTCATTAGCTATCTTGCCTTTGTTATCCTCTTACAAAAACAATTAAAAAATAAAAGTTGGTTGTGGAAAGTAGTGTCTTTCAATATTTTATTGCTAGGATTTTTACAATATTTTTTCTTGCCGGATTTGCGGTTTTTAATTTATGAAGGCTATGACGACCATCTCTATCGTTTGACCAGTACCATTTTAGATCCAGCCTTCACTGGCTTAGTTTTTGTTTTTAATTTGAATTATTATTTGTGGCAAAAAAAGAAAAATTATTTGCTAATTATTTTATTCGCCATTGGTTTATTGCTCACTTACTCAAGAGCGTCTTATTTGGCTTTTGGCTTAAGTAGTTTGTTAATGATTTTTCTTAACAAAGAAATTAGCAAAAAAACTATCTTATTAGTGCTGCTTTGTTTCTGCATAGCGATGCCATTTTTACCAAAAAAGAGTGGTGGAGATGGAGTGAATTTACTTCGAACTATTTCTACACAAAAAAGAATCAATAATGATCAAGAAATTCTTCAAAGCATGACTGGCGCACAATGGTTATTTGGCCAGGGATTATTTATCCCAGCTAAAAACAGAGTTTTCACTGAAAACATTCCTAGTCACTCTCACTTTGCAGACAATTTTTTGGTATTTCTAATTAGTAATCTCGGCATCATTGGCAGCGCCATTTTATTGATATTTTTTTTCAAGTTCACAATTAAATCTCAATCGAACCAACAAAAAATTTTGACAACCAGTTTGGCCACTCATGCCATGTTTAATTACAGCCTCACTCAAAGTTTTGTGGTGCTGATATTTCTGGGATTATATTTCTCGCGAGATTAAAGTCTAAATTCAACTTCGATTTTCTTTAATGTTTTATTGGTAGCTTTATCAATGGCCTCAAACTCTAATTCGTTCTTACCTTCACCTAAATAGTAGTTGGTGGAAAAATTACCATCGCTGTCAGCAAAAACCATCCTGCCATTTACCAAAACCTTGGCATTAGCTTCCGTTTTACCCTTGATAGTGGTGGTGCGATTTTTTTTCAGTTCAATAACGGCACCATCTTTGGGTTCTTCAATTTCCAAAATCGGTGCTTCAGAATCTCTAGTAATGAGATAAGAACGTGTCTTGAGTGATTCATTGCCAGCATCATCTACGCCAAAAATTGAGAGTTCATTTTCTCCCTCAGACAAGGCTAGCTCATGTTCAAATTGACCATCTTCAGAGACTATAATTTCTGCGCTTTTTGCAGCATTAAGTAAAAAAATGACTTTGCTCTTGGGTTCAGCAAAGCCTTTCAAATTTAAACTTGCAGAAAAAGTCGCCTCGACTGGATTGCTGGCTAAAACCGGCACTTGAGGAGGAATGGTGTCTTTTTCTACCAAAGGAGAATCTTTATCGATAATGGTAAAAAACAATCTAATTAAACTAGGCATAATCAAAAAAACGAACAATAATAAAATGACAAGGCCAAAAAAGATAAAATAAAAAGTTTGTTTTTGAATTTTGCTTTTTTCTCTTTTAGTTAAGCGAGAAGATGCAAAACTTTTTTTATTAGATTTTTTTTCATAAATAGATGAATAGCGATGAGAATTAAACATGATTTTATATTACCACAACTCGTTTTACTGATTCAGCCAAATGAACCAATAGTTCATAGGGAATTGTTTTAAGTAAGGTGGCAGTTTTACTTAAATTATTTTTATCTTTTTTAAGAGATGAATAAACAATAACCTTTTCTCCAATTTTAGGATTTTTTAATTTAGAAATATCAATGGTAGTCATGTTCATGGAAACACGCCCAATAATAGGAAAAAATTCATTTCTAATTTTCACAAAGGCAAGATTAGAAAGTCTTCTATCTACACCCTCATAATATCCTGCTGGAAGTAAACCAATTGTCGTGTTCTTTTTCGCTTTAAAAGTACAATTGTAACCAACCAGATCTCCTTTAGATAAATTTTTAACTTGTACCAAGGTTGAAGAAAATTCCAAAACTGGTTCAAGAGCAATCGCGGTGCTCTTTGTATCATTTTGGTCAAGAGGATTGATTCCATAATGAGCTAAACCAACTCTTAACATATTAAAAGTATTGTCTTTAATTTTAAAAGATCCCCCAGAAGCTGAAATATGTCTCCATAGAGAATTTATGCCAAATTGTTCCATAATATTTAAAGCTTCTTTATAAATATCAATTTGTTTTTGAGTAAACTCAAAAGAAGAAGAATTATCTGCATCAGCTAAATGTGAACACAGACCAACTATTTGCAGATTTTTCAATTTTTTAATGGCAGATAAAAATTGGGGGAAATCAGCCAATTTAATTCCTTCTCGATTCATGCCGGTATCAATAAAAAGATGAATTTTGCAGTGTTTTTGATATCGATTAAGAACTTCTGCTAACCTCAAGTCAAAGACCACAATTTCAAAAGGCAATTTCTTGATTTTAAAATTTTCTGGAGCAGTGTATCCCATGATTAAAATCGGGGTTTTTATTTTTAATTTATAGAGTTCATAAGCTTCAAACAAACTATCCACTACTAAAAATGGACAATGCATAGAATCAAAAAGTTGAGCCATTTCTTTCAAACCATGGCCATAAGCGTTGCTTTTTAGAACTGGACAAACTTGAGCTTCTTTATGATAAGCCTGAATATTTTGGTGATTTGTAAATAAAGCCTGTTTAGAAATGGCAATCTGATTCAAAGTTCGATAAGAATGTTTATGTAAAAAACGCAACATAACTGAGCCAAAGGTGGGAATCGAACCCACGACCGACGGTTTACGATACCGTTGCTCTACCAACTGAGCTACTTTGGCATTTAAATTCTAACACTTTTTAAATGGAGCGACCGAAGGGAGTCGAACCCTCACCTCAAACTTGGGAAGTTCGCATTCTACCGCTGAACTACGGTCGCTATGATCAACAGGCATTATAACAAACTATTGACTAATATTTTTTAAAAATATAA
>CAZFIY010000031.1:0-243 GCA_964519685.1 uncultured Pseudomonadales bacterium | reverse complement strand
GTTATGTGGCGGACTTTCAAGTGGTTTTGTACTTGCAATTTTTATGGCTAACTCTAGAGAAACTGAAAAAATCTTTATCAAACACGCTAAACAAGCAGGATTTATCGTTGAAAAACCTAAGGTCATTGCTATTGCTAAACCAGTTGAAAATAGAGAAGGTAAAATTAAAAAAATAAAAACTGTGCCAGATTGTTTTATTATTGATCCTCAAACTAAAAATACCATGCATGTAGAAATTACAAA
>CAZFIY010000030.1:1839-9659 GCA_964519685.1 uncultured Pseudomonadales bacterium | reverse complement strand
GAACAAACTCCTGATAATTATAAAATTATTGAAATCAATGCTTCACCTAGCTTAGATTGGAACGAGTTTCCTATCGAAGGACCGCGTAGAAGAATCGCTTATGAATTCTTAAAAATCATGTTTCCAGAATTGAAATAGATTTTGTTATAATCTTGTAAGTGATAAACTCAAAAATCTGATCGGTGGATAAGTATATCAAAATGTATCAAAATATATCTTGATACATCAATCCCTCTTGATTAGAACCTGAATTAGCAGAGCTTTGCTTTGACTGCTAAATACTTAAAACTTGCTTTTAAAAAAAAACTTGTTATATACTAAGCCCCTTACTTATGAAAAAAGAAAATATTTTATTTGTCGTTTTAGTCATTTTTTTAATTCTCGTTAGTTTTTTAACTCTTAAAAAAATGAGTAAAAATACTACGACCAAAACCAACAATAAAACTAATATTAATTATCAACAAAAAGAGGAGAGCATGCCAGCTAGTCTGTCAGCTAATAAAAAAATGAATCAACCAGAAATGATTATCGATCAAAACAAAAAATATGAAGCTACACTACACACCAGTGTTGGCGACATTACTTTGAGTTTAAATACCAAAGAAACTCCCATTACTGCTAATAACTTTATTTATTTGGCTAAAAACCAATTTTATGACAACACCATTTTTCATCGCGTCATTGATGGCTTTATGATTCAAGGTGGCGATCCTCGTGGCGATGGTACTGGTGGACCAGGATATCAATTTGCTGATGAAGATTTTTCCGGTGAGTATAAACGTGGCACCATTGCTATGGCTAATTCTGGACCAAACACCAATGGTAGCCAATTTTTTATTATGCACCAAGATTATGCCTTACAACCAAACTATGTTATTTTTGGTCAGGTCATCAGTGGACTAGAAGTAGTGGATAAGATCGCCAGCGCTCAAGTTACTAATAGTTTTGGTGGTGAATTATCTAAACCAATTGAACCAGTGGCTATCAATTCGATTACTATCACAGAAAACTAAACGAATTCGGCAATAGCTTGACTTAAATTAATTTCTTTAGGAAATTGTTCTATTAAGGTCTTTTCTGTTAATCGAGGCACTTCTCGGTGATAGGCTAATCGCTTTTCGTTTCGATACAAAATTCCTAAGCTCAATTTTTCTAGATTCAATAACTCAACTATGGCATTGGTCTGATTACTAGAATCATATTTTTCATCTAAATCCAAAACATTATTCTGATACCAAGCATAATCTTGTTCTTTATTAAAGCTTGGGCATGGTTGTAAAACATCAATTAGAGAAAAACCCTCATACAAAATTCCTGCCTTAATCAACTCGGTCATTTGTTTAAGTTTGCCAGCATAAGCTCTGGCAACAAAACCAGCTCCATTACTCATTGCCGTACTTAAAGCAGCGATTGGATCTTCAATTAATCCTTGTGGAGTAGACTTGCTAATTGTCCCTTTAGCAGAAGTGGGTGAACTCTGACCAGTAGTTAAACTGTAACGATGATTGTTAAAAACTAAAGTAGTGATGTCATGATTTCCTCGGCAAGCCGCGACTAAATGATTGAAACCTTCACCATAAATGTCACCATCACCCCCAATCATAATGACTTTTTGACGATGATTGGCTAATTTAATTCCAATTGCATTGGCTAAACCTCGACCATGCAAAGCATGCAAACCAAAACACCTGATAAAGTCTGCCGTGTTGCCACTACAACCAATACCGAACACTATTGTGACTTCTTCCATGGATAGGTTTAACTCAACCAAAGCCTGTTTCAGGGCAGTTAGAATGCTAAAATTGCCACAACCAGGACACCAAGTCGGTTGGACTGGTGACATTAATTTTTCTAAACTAATTTTGTTCATATTAACTTATATTGTTGATCTAATTGTTTGGTTTTCAAAAAATTTACCAAGTCTTCACTGTAAAAAGGTCTGCCGTCATAGCGCAAAATTGAACGCAAGTTCTGCAAATTTGTTTCTCTTCTAATCAAAGCTGCCAGCTGCCCAGTCGAATTACCTTCTACTACAAAAGCCTCGGCAGTTTTACCAGCCAACAAAGTTTCTAATTCTTTGCTTGGGAACGGATAAATACAGGGTAAATGAATCACTGCTAAGTTCTTAGCCACGTCATCAAGTAAAACTTCTCGCAAAACATTAATCGTCGAACCAAAAGAGATAAAAATTTGCTGTGGATTTTTGGCACCCAAGTAAAGTGGCTTGGGCAAATCTTTTTGCAAGGCAGTTAATTTAGCCGCTCTCTTATCTACCGCTTTTTTAGTTTCTTTAGCATCTTCGGTGGCAAAACCATATTCATCATGTTCATAAGAATTGCTTAATTGCAGAGCATTATTTTGTCCTGGAATAGAACGGGGAGAAATGCCATTTTCAGTAATGCTGTAACGCAAATATTCGCCATCCACTAAGCTATTTTCACCAAGCTGACCATCATTCACCATTGATAAACGAGAGTTCTGCAGATCCATCACCATCTTAGGCATGCTCTGCAAAGATTCCAAAATGTATTTGTCGGACATAATTAAAACTGGCAGCTGATATTTCTCCGCCAACTCCACGGCTAGTTTAGCTAAAATAAAATGTTCGCGCACATCACCTGGAGTGAAAACTACTCGCAAAAATTCACCGTGACCAGCCCCCAATACAAAATTCAAATCCCCCTGTGAAGTCCAGGTGGGTAGACCAGTAGCCGGACCCTGTCTAGTCGCTTCCACTACCACTAAAGGAATTTCAGCAACACCTGCAAAAGATAAAGATTCGACCATCAAAGCAAAACCTCCGCCAGAACTGCCAGTCATTGCTCGCACACCTGCAAAGCTCGCTCCAATAGCATGATTAATCGCGCCTATCTCATCTTCAGCATGCTTAACTACAATTGGATATTGATCTTGCAAACTTGCTAAATAATGTAGAACACCAGTTGCTGGAGTCATCGGGTAGGCAGAGTAGAACTGCAAACCAGCAGCTAAAGCACCAAGTCCAATAGCTTCATTGCCACTTAGTAGAATTTGTTCATCTAGACCAGTATTGACTAATTTACCCAGAGATTTGAGTTCGCCTTGTTTGATTAACTGCTGGGTAATTTCATGGGCTGATTTGAGCACTGCTAAATTTTGTACTGCTGCATTTTTATTTTTAGCAAATTCTTCCACCACCACTTTACTCATAGTTTGCAGGTCCATGTCAAATAAGGCCGCACTCAAACCCAAAGCAGCAATGTTAGCTGCCAAGGGGTGAGCACCTTGATCTCGAGCAATTTTAGTTAAATTAACAACGAAAACCTTAGATTTAAGATCTGGATACTTACTGACATCAAAAGCATTGGCATTGAGGATCACTAAAGAATTCTCGTCTAATTCAGGCAAATGCTCGGTGATAAATTTTTCATGAAAAATAATCAGTAAATCTAAACGGCGACGATGGCAGCTCGCTCCTTGCAGAGAAGCAACCACTTGGCCACTCTGTAAACCACCTTTGATTAAGGAAGGATATTCGTAATAATTAAAAACCGCTAAACCTTGTCTCTTACAAGCTTTGGCAAAGAGTTTGGCACTCACCATCACTCCTTCACCAGCCTTAGCAGAAATCTTCCAATTAATACTTTCTAAATCCATAGGTGTAAACATTGTAGGAGAAGTATGCCCAATGGTCAAATCGCAAGAGCAATGTTAGTTCATGTTACAATTTAAATATTATGGCAAATACTTTACTCATTTACGGAAGTTTAACTGGCAATACTGAAGGTATAGCTTATAAATTACAAGAATTTTGCAAAACCAGGGGCAAAGAAGTAGAAGTTAAAAATGCTCTTGATGCCGATATAGCTGATTTACAAGGTGCTTATAGTACTTTTATTTTTGCCTGCTCCACTTGGGATGATGGTTTGTGTCAAGCAGATTTTGCAGACTTTATCGAAAGAGTCAATAAAAGTCAAATTAATCTAGCTGGTAAGAAAATTGCCATCCTTGGCTGTGGTGATAGTAATTATGTACATTTTTGCGGCGCTACTGCCATCATCGAAAAAACTTTTGTCACTGACATGAGCGGTGCCAAAATTATTGAAAACTTACACATCGATGGCTATCCAGAAACAGAAGAGAACCAAGCTCTGCTCAATCGTTGGATGGAAAAATTAGTTGCGCTAATTGATTAAAAATTAATCGACTAAAATATAAGTTAAGAATTAGGCTTTTTTACTTGATTTAGCTGCCATTTTGCGACTCATCTTTTTAGCTTCCGTGGTTACTCTGGTAGAAACTTTTTTCGCCATTTTTCTAGCAAAAGCTTCAGGGTTTTTCTTGGCCTCAGCAGACATTTTTTTGAGCTGAGTCTTGCCTTTGGCCACTGCCTTGCCAGCTTTTTCACGATTTTTCTTATCAGAAAAAAACACTGCCGCAGCACCAGCTACTGCACCTACTAACATGGGAAAAAGACCACCTTTTTTATTTGACATAATAAAAAAGTATAACAAAAAAAGACTTAAAAGCCAATTTATTCTACAAATATCAAATTACTTGATATCAACTAAGAGTAAGCTATCGGTTTGTCGGCCAGTGACGTTTTCACCTAAGCCAGCAACTATTAAGACTTTTTGACCAACTGTAACAATGCCATTAGCTTTCAAGTTAGCCACAATGTCTTTTTCGCTAGTGTAGTTGAAACTGTCCCCACAAGAATAGATAGGCTCTACTCCATAAACTAAAGCTAATTTGTTGTAAACAGCCTTATCGCAGGTAATAGCTTTGATTTTAACTTCTGGTCTAAAGCGAGATAACTGACGAGCAGTTTTACCACTAGCAGTTAAACAAACCACCAAATCAATTTCTTCTTTAGTTGAATCTAGTAAAGAAAAAGCAGCATGAGTGATAGCAGAAACATCACCATCTTCAGCCCAATCCCACAAATAATTCTCGGTAAATGGCTCATTATAAGCAGCAATCTTGGCTTGAGTTTCAACACATTGGACTGGATATTTACCAATAGTGGTTTCTTCAGAAAGCATGAGGGCGTCAGTGCCATCATAAATAGCATGAGCTACATCACTCACCTCAGCTCTGGTAGGACGAGGCTCAAAAGTCATGCTCTTGAGCATCTGAGTAGCAGTAATGACTGGTTTACCTAAAACACGACATTTATCGATGATCATTTTTTGATAGTAGACTAAACGTTCAAAAGGCACTTCGACAGCTAAATCACCACGAGCCACCATGACTGCATCAGAAGCTTCAATAATTTCATCTAAATTATCGATAGCAGATTGATTTTCAATCTTAGCCACGACATCGGTATGAAGGCCTCTTTTTTTAAGTTCGTCACGCAAAATAGCAATGTCTTTGGCATCACGCACGAAAGATAAGCCAACGAAATCAATGTCCTCATCAGTCATATTATCTAACTGCACTAAATCATTTTCGATTAAAGATGGCATATCAATCACAATTCCTGGAGTGTTCATGGTCTTACGATGCTTGACAGTTAAGTCGTTAACGGCCTCAACGGTGGCGCTTTCTTTATCTTTCTTAATAACTTTATATTCACAAGCACCATCGTCAGTAGAAACAGTGTCGCCAATTTGCAAGGCTTCGATCACGTTAGCTGGAATATTCATTTCTTTGTCACCTGGCTCAGCTGAAACAAATTTAGCAGTTTCACCGGCTTTGAGTTCAAAAGAACCACCATCTTTGACATTAATACGAATCTCTGGACCTTGTAAATCTAACAGCACACCAACTGATTTATTTAGTCTTTTAGCTACATTTTTAACGCGATGAATACGCTCTAAATGCCATTCTGGGGTACCATGTTTAGTATTGAAACGAGCAATATTCATGCCAGCATTAATTAATGCTTCCATGGTTTCTTCTGTTTCGGTAGCTGGACCTAGGGTAGCAACGATTTTAGTAAGTTTATTCATACTCTGTACTTTCTATTATTTATTTAGTTTTCTAATTGAAGAGTTTATTATCCTTCAAAGGCAGTTTATAATCAAGCAGATCTAAAAGTTATTGCATACTATGAAAAAAATTTATTTTGTCAGGCACGGAGAAAGTGAAGGAAATTTACTAAAAATTCATCAATCTCCTCAAACCCCTTTGACGGAAATTGGACTGTCTCAGGCTAAAATCGTTGCTCTGCGTTTTAGTAAAATTCAAGCTTCTCTGATTATTGCTAGCCCTTGTTTGCGGGCACAACAAACTGCTCAAGCCATTGCAGATAAAAATAATTTACAAATTATCACTAACGATTTGTTTACAGAAAAAAGAGGACCTAGTGAATTAGTGGGGCTTTCACAAAACAGTCAACAATCTAAAGCTGTTCGCAGTGAAATCGCTCAACATTTTCTTGATCAAGAAGGTCAGTGGCAATATTGCGATGAAGAAACCGCTAATGAGTTTGCTAGAAGAGGCAAACAAGCCCTGGATTTTTTAAGTCAAAGACCAGAAGAGAACTTAGTTGTCGTGTGCCATTCTTTAGTTTTACACATGATCTTTGCTACTGTTTTGAGTCAAGGCCAAAACCTCAGTTTAAAAGATTTATACGGTATTTACGAAAATTTTAGAATCAATAATACCAGCATTAGTGTGGCTGTTTATGATGAAGAAAATCGCAAGTGGAGCGTTGATTGTCTCAATGATTATTCTCATCTTGGCTAGTAATTAGTAATGCATCATGTTTATAATGAGTGTATGAAAAAACCACTGTTTGTTGTTCTAGCTGGGGGAATTGGCAAAAACTTTGCTCCTTTGGTCACTAACAAAAGTCTTTTTCCTTTTTTTGGCAAACCTTTAATTGAGCATACCTTAGAAATGATTCAAATTGCTGGAGCGACTGAGGCGCTAATAGTTTGCAATCAAGAGAATCAGCAAACTATTGCCAATTTAACGAGCAAATTACACATCACCACAGTGCTACAAGCAGATGCGCTAGGTCAAGCAGATGCCCTAATTTTGGCTAGCCATTTAATTGCCGATGATCAGCCGATTATTATAGTGAACGCTGTCGACTTGATTGAGCCAGAATTTTTGAAAAAATTTGTCAAACAAACTTCCTCAACTTATGCCCAAATTTTGGGAATGAAAGTCAAAAAACATTTCTTGGGAGGATATTTGAGAATAGATGATAAACGAGTGCTCAGCATCGTTGAAAAACCAGCAGTGGGAGAAGAGCCTAGCGATATGGCTAATCTCTTTTTTCATTATTTTTCCAAACCACAAGAGTTTTTTGCTTTATTAACAAAATACACTGATGGTGATGATGCTTATGAGAGAGCCCTAGATGAACTCATGAAAAATAAAGAAGTCGCTTTTATGATTTATGAAGGTTATTGGCAAAAACTAAAACAAGCTCATCAGGTTTTAGACATGACTCGATTATTTCTCAAACATAAACTCAAAAATAAGATTGATAAATCAGTCAAAATTGATAAATCAGCCCGTATTGAAGGACCGGTGCAAATTGAGGCTGGAGTTAAAATCGAGGCTGGCGCCGTAATTAAAGGACCAGCTTACATCGGCGCTAATACCATTATTGGCAATCATTGTTTGATTAGAAATTCCATTATTGAGTCTGGTAGTATTATTGGTTTTGGCTCTGAAATCGCTCGTAGCTATGTCGGCTCAAATTGCAGTCTACATCATAATTTTATTGGTGATAGCGTCCTAGAAGCAGAAGTTAATCCCAGCTATGGCACCTGTACTGCCAACTTACGTTTCGATAAAGCCAACGTCAAGATGCGCCTAGCTCAAGAAAACGATGAAGATTTATTTGCCATAGCAGCCAGCCTTTTTAAAGAACCAAA
>CAZFIY010000030.1:0-1829 GCA_964519685.1 uncultured Pseudomonadales bacterium | reverse complement strand
TTTATTAATTACTACCGATAAAAACAAGTTGGGTGCTATCATGGCTAAAGGCGTTTTCTTAGGTGTTAATTGTTCGATCTTACCAGGAATTACGATTGGTTCTAAAGCCAATGCTATGCCTGGATCAATAATTAAGCGGGCGGTTAAAAGTGAAGAAATGTTTATAAGGTAAATTATGACAACTGTGGAAAATTCAACCAATAATTCTGAAAATAAATCAGCAATATTCTCAAAAGAATGGACCATCAACTACATTTTGGACACGCTCAAAGGTCAAGCTCAGGTCGGTGGATATAGTAGTCCAAACAAAGAAAACAAAAAATCAAATGGTCATTTTTGCCCGAGAAAAAATTGGGCTGATTTCTGTGAAAGAGTGAAAAAACAATTGACAGAAAACGACTACCCAGAAGAAAAAACTAAGCAAGCAATTGAAGAGGCAACTGCTAAAGTTGAATTTTTTGACTAGTAGCTAATATCTACCTAATAAATAAACTTGGTGACTATAAGCTTGACTGGAAAGTGTCCAGCTAACTGCTATCTGCAGGCCAATAATCACTAATAGAAATCCCCATGTAATAATTTTTTGTAAAAGCTTTGACAGTGGTAAATAAACCACTCCGCCTACCAGTGGTAAAAGCTTGCGAGTTAAAGGAGTAAAAGGCTCCAACTGCCCTAAATTTACCGCTAGCATTTTGAGCAAAGGAAGTGAAAAGAGCAACCATAAAAGCCAAATCGCCGCTTTGTGCGCATTTTCTAAAATAAATTTGATAACTGGTATGGTGCAAATAAACAAAAGCGGAAACAACGCATATTCATACCAGCCATTGATGTTGGTTTCATCAAAAGCTACTAACGCCACTACCAGGTAAGCAATTAAAATTGAACCAATCAATTGAAAGAATTTATCTTTATATTTTTGGATGACTACACCGATAGTCAAGATAAGCAAAATGCTTTTTTCTCCGGTTGGCCAAATTTCTGCAGCCATGGAGGGATAAAAGAAAAAACGATGAAGAAGTGTCGTTAAACCAATCGCTCTAGAGGACTGTTCAGCAAAAATCGCCATAAACAAATCCCAATTAAAAAATGCTCCATACAAAGCAAACATACCAATTGCTAAAAACATTGAGGCAAAAATTATGGCTACCGACTTATATTTTTTTTCCGCAAAAAAGTACAAGGCAATGCCAGCTGCCAAAAAAGTACCTTGCACTTTGAGAAGAATCGCTAAGGCACTCAATAACATTAACCAAAGCAAACGTGGTTTTTTGAGAGTAAAAAGCAAGGCAACAATTAAAACCAAACTCGCCAACAAATTGTCCGCTACTACCATGCGACTACTAGCTATCACCAATGGCGAACTAGCAAAAAGCAAACTCACTAAAAACGCAGTTTTTTTATCAGTCAAACGATAGGCAAGTAAGGCAAATAAAAACACGTTGAAAGTGCCAATTAAAACCATCGGCAAACGAATCGCTACTTGAGAAGGCAAATCATAAGTGCCTTGACCACTCAGTAAATGAAATATTCCAGGAATCAAGCTAAAAAGTGGCGGATGATCAAGCGCTGGCCGCACTAAAGGCGCGCCACTGTCTCGTTCTTGGTAAATGCGACCATTTTCATAACTGCGAAAAAGAGACCAACTGGTCGGCTGACCTTCAGTTAGAAGTGAAGCGCCTAGCCAAGTCCAAGCTCGCTCATCCATATTGGCGTTATAACTTGGAAATTGAGCATAATTATGAAAACGTAAAATGAAGGCCAAGAAGGTAATGAGAAAAATACTGAAACCAATCAAATGTTTTTGAAACCAAAACCGCATGCTTTTATTC
>CAZFIY010000029.1:2337-10782 GCA_964519685.1 uncultured Pseudomonadales bacterium | reverse complement strand
CAAGCCTGGTCAGAGGACGGCAAGCGTTTGCCTATCACCAAATTGCAGGTTAGTGACAACGTTGTTTTATCCAAAAAAGAAACTCAAGATAAACAAATGACTTTGGAAATTGGTTATGGTCGTAAAAAACTAAAAAATATTGCTAAGCCACTCAGATCAAAAATTGAAAAGAGTGGTTTTTCTTTTGGAGTCAAGAAAATCGAAGGTGTTAAATTAACTGGTGATGAAACTGAAAATGTTTTGGAAGCTGGTCAAACCTTAGTTTTAGCTGATGTTCTAGCTGTCGGCGATATCGTAGAAATTCAAGGTTCTACTAAAGGTCGTGGTTTTGCGGGTGTAATCAAGAGACATGGTTTTCATGGTGGTCCCAAAACTCATGGTCAATCAGATCGTGCTAGAGCTGTTGGTTCTATTGGTTCTGGTACTACTCCAGGTCGTGTTTGGAAAGGCAAAAGAATGCCTGGACACTATGGTTGTGAAACCAAAACCGTGGCTGGTTTAGTGGTTGTTTACATTGATCAAAAAAACAATGAACTTTGGGTGAATGGTCCAGTACCTGGATACAGAAGTTCTATTGTGAGAATTAGCAAAACCGGCAAAACTAAAGAAATTAAATTGAACTTAAAACACTCAGGTTTAGTTGAAGCTCAAAGTGAAACAGAAGAAGTTAAAGAGGAAAGTAACTCATAATGCAATTAACAGTCATTGACTCTACCAGCAAAAATGAGAAAGTCAGAGTAAGTGACACTTTATTTTCTAGTGCTACTTCTAACGTTTTATTGGCTCAAGCTATTAGAGTTTATTTAAGCAATTTGAGACAAGGTACTAGTCATACTAAGACTAGATCAGAAATCAATCGTACTAAGAAAAAATGGTACAAGCAAAAAGGTACAGGTAATGCTCGTCACGGTGCTCGTACTCCTAACATTTTTGTAGGTGGAGGCGTTTCTCATGGTCCTAGAGGCATTGAGAATTGGGCCAAGACCTTGACCGCTAAAAGTAAATTACTCGCTCTTAAAATAGCCTTTTCTGCTCAAAAGAATAATCTCTTTTTAAGTAAAGACTTATCTTCCTTAAAAGGTAAAACCAGTGAAGCTGCTAAATTATTGGCAGTAGCTAGTAAAAAAGATGACAAAGTTTTAGTGGTATTAGCTAAGAATTCTAGTTTAGTGCTGCACTCATTGCGCAATATGGAAAACGTTCTAGTTATGACCGCTGATCGCATCAATGCTTTACACGTAGCTATGGCCGATAAAATTATTATTGATTTAACCGCTTTAAAAGTTTTAGAAGAGAGAATGTTAAAAGTTAAAAAAACTACTCTTAAGAAATAATCATGAATGCTTATTTAATTCAAAAACCAGTTGTCACCGAAAGATCTCTCAGCTTAGCTAAGAAAGAGCATGTCTATACTTTTGAAGTAGAAATGAGTGCTCATAAAAATCAAATCAAAGAGGCAGTAGCTTCTGTTTTTGGAGTGAAAGTTTTGTCAGTTAATACTGTAGTTAGACATAGAGTCAAGAAAAAAACTGGTAAAAAAAGAATGAATACTGTTAGTCCAAAAACCAAAAAAGCTTATGTGACTTTGGCAGCAGATAATCATATTGATCTTTTTGATGTAGGAGGAGAAAGCTAATGTTAAAGAAAATCAAAGGCACTACCCCCGGTAAAAAGCATCGTATTGATGTTGATCGTAGTACCCTGCACAAGGGTCAGCCAGAAAAATCACTTTTGGTCAAAGGTCATAAAAAACGTCAAGGTAAAGATGCTTCTGGTCACATTTCTATGAGACATAGAGGCGGTGGTGTTAAGAAACGCATGAGAGTGATTGATTTTCGTCGCGACAAAGTGGGTATCCCAGCTATCGTCAAAAGAATTGAATATGATCCAATGCGTAGTGCTAATGTAGCCCTGCTCTTTTATAAAGACGGTGAAAAAAGATATATTATCGCTCCTGAAGGCTTAGAAGTCGGTGCAGAAATTATCACTGAAGAAAAAGCAGATATTAAAGTTGGCAATTGCATGCCACTTAAAAATATACCTATCGGTGTTGAAATTCATAATATTGAATTGCGACGCGGCAAAGGTGCTCAAATCGTTAGAGGTGCTGGACTTGGAGCGATGGTTCAGTCAAAAGAAACTAAATATGCTATCATTGCATTACCTTCTAAAGAACAACGCTTAGTTAATTTAGAATGTTTTGCTACCATCGGTCGAGTTGGTAATCAGGAATGGAAGGGCGTCAAGTTAGGTAAAGCAGGTCGTAAAAGAATGATGGGTATTAGACCTACTGTCAGAGGTACTGCACAACATCCAGATAGCCATCCACATGGTGGTGGTGAAGGACGTAGCGGTATCGGTTTGAAACATGCTAAGTCTCCATGGGGTAAGAATGTTGCTCCAGGTAAAAAGACCAGAAGTATTAAGAAATCTAATCGTCATTTAGTGAGAGATCGTCGAGCTAAAAACTAATAAAAGGTAATTATTAAAATATGTCTAGATCAAGTAAAAAAGGACCATACATCGACCCAAAACTTCTAAAAAAAGTGATGGCTCAAAAAGCCGCTGGGGAGAATAAACCAATTAAAACTTGGAGTCGCGCTTGCGTGATTGCCCCGGAATTTGTTGGTCATACTTTTATGGTTCATCAGGGTAAAAACTTCGTAGGAGTTTTTGTTTCTGAAATGATGGTCGGACACAATCTAGGAGAATTTGCTCCTACTAGAACCTTTAGAGGTCATGGCAAGATTGTGAAGAGATTGTTAACTAAAACTTAAACTTTTTTGGAAAAAATTAAAATGATAATTAAAGCAGAACAAAAAAACACCAGACAGCCATCACGCAAAGTGCGTTTAGTGGTTGATGTGGTTAAAAAAATGAGTCTTGTTGATGCTATTAATCAATTGGCAGTCATGAATAGAAAATCAAGTCTTTTGGTTTTGAAAGTACTGCGTCAAGCGATTGCTAATGCCACCAATAATTTTGGTTTGAGTTTAGCTGATTTAGAAATTGATAAGATTTTAGTCAATGATGGTCCAGCTCTAAAGAGATGGAGAGCAGTCAGTCGTGGTCGTGCTCATACTATTTTGAAAAGAACTTGTCATGTCAGAGTTGATCTGAGAACTAAAAAAGAAGTCAAAGCATCTGAAGCTACCAAAAAGACTGAAGTTGCTGCAAAAGTTGAAAAAGCTCCTGCCAAAGCCGAAGTTAAAGAAGTTAAAAAAGAAACTGTCAAAAAAGCTCAAGAAGCTATTAAATTAGACCGTAGTAAGAGCCAAGCTGTTAAATTGCAAGGTTCAGGTAAGGGTCAGGCTAATAAACTAATACAAAGTCAGAAAAAGGGATCTAAATAAAGATATGGGACAAAAAGTTAATCCAATCAATTTTAGAACAGGCGGGATTTTCAACTGGAAATCTCTCTGGTTTGCATCCAAAGCAGATTATGCAGACAAAGTTCTAGAAGATTTCCGCTTACGCGAATACTTGGAAACAAGTTTGGCTAATGCTGGCTTAGTTGATGTTGAAATCAAAAGATCTATTAATAAACTTTTGATAGTTTTATCAGTTGCTAGACCAGGTGTAGTAATTGGTAAAGGTGGCACTAATTTAGAAAAGATTAAACAAGGTGTAGAGAGAATGGCTAATGTTTCAAAAGACAAGAAAGATAAAGCCAGAATTGAATTAAAAATTGAAGAAGTTAAAAAACCAGATTTAAGTGCTAAATTAGTTGTAGAGAGAATCATTTCTCAATTATTAGCCAGATATCCTCATCGTCGTGCTGTTAGCCAGGCGATGGAAAAGGTCATGGCAGCAGGCGCAAAAGGTGTTAAAATTCAACTCTCCGGTAGAATTGCTGGAGCTGAAATTGGTCGCAGTGAAAAATATTTTCAAGGTAGTGTTCCAACACAAACTTTGAGAGCAAATATTGATTATTTTGAAGCCCCAGCTAAGACAAGATCTGGCTATGTGGGTATTAAAGTATGGATTTATAAAGGGGAAGTAATTTAGTCATGTTACAACCGAAAAAAGTAAAATACCGTAAAACCTTTAGGGGTAAAAACAGAGGCAAAGCTTTGAAAGGTTGCGAAGTTGTTTTTGGTGAATATGGATTGCGCTCTTTAAGTTTGGGTGAGATTTCTGCTCGTCAAATTGAAGCAGCGCGTAAAAAAATTACTTATGCAACCAAAAGAGAAGGAAAATATTGGATTAAAGTTTTCCCTCACAAACCTTTAACCAAGAAGCCTCTAGGTGTCAAAATGGGTTCTGGTAAAGGCGCTATTGAAGAATATGTAGCTTTAGTTAAACCTGGATTTATTTTGTTTGAAATTGGTGGAGTCAGTGAAGAAATGGCCAAAGCCGCTATGCAAAAAGCTGCAGCCAAGTTATCAGTTAAAACAGAATTTGTAAAGAAAAAATAAATGAAAAGAAACGATATTAAAGCCCTTCAGCAAAAAACAGTGGCCGAGTTAGAGAAAACCTTACTCGAATTAGGTCATGATTTGGCTAATATGCGTTTACAAAAAAAAGTTGGTAAACTCAGTAGTGTTGCCAAATTAAAAAATTTAAGTGACGACATTGCTAGAATAAAAACTATTTTGACAGAAAAAAAACTACAAAGTAAATAAATATGAAAAAGTTACAGGGAAAAGTAATATCTTTGAAGACGGATGACACAGCGATCGTCAAGGTCGAGCGTAAATGGGCTCATCCCGTTTATCAAAAATTAGTAAGACGTAGTAAAAAATACGCCTGTGATTTTGATAAAAAAACTATTGAGCTAGCATTGGCAGACGTAGTGGAAATTCAAGAAACTCGTCCGCTTAGCAAAACCAAGAGATTTAAAGTAACTAAGAAAATTGGAAAATAATCATGATACAACTAAAATCAGTACTAGCAGTCGCTGATAACAGCGGTGCCAAAAGAATTAGGGTTATCCAGGTTTATGGTGGCTCTAGAAGAAAATTTGGTGCTGTTGGTGATATGGTAGTGGCTTCAGTGATTGCCGCTGATGCCAATGGTACGGTCAAAAAAGGTGAAAAAGTCAGAGCTGTGGTGGTACGCACTACTAAAGAACAAAGAAGAGCTAGTGGTGAATACATTCGCTTTGATGAAAATGCTGCGGTGATTATTCAAGCCAGAAATAATAAAGAACCAGTGGGCACCCGCGTCTTTGGACCAATTGCTCGTGAAGTTAAAGATCAAGGATTTAGTAAAATTGCTAGTTTAGCTCCGGAGGTTTTATGAAATTAAAAATTGGAGACAAAGTTTTGGTTACTGCCGGCAAAGATAAAGGTAAAAAAAGCGAAATCATTGCTGTTTATCCTACTTTAGACAAAGTGTTGGTTAAAGATGTCAACATGTACGTTAAACACGTCAAGCCATTTATGGATCGCAAAGGTGAGAAAACCAGAAAAGAAAGACCAATGCCTGTAGCTAAAGTAGCCATCTTAAATGACAAAGATCAAGCTGATAGAATTGCTTATCGCGTCACTACCGATGGTAAAAAAGAGCGCATTTTTAAGAAAACCGGTCAAGTCATTAAATCAGAAAAAGTAACTACTAAAAAGAAATAAATATGAATCGTTTGAAAGAAAAATACCAGCAAGAAGTGCTTAAAACTTTGATGAAAGAGTTTTCTTATAAGAATCCTAATCAAGCAAGCAAAATTGAGAAAATAGTTTTAAACATGGGTGTGGCTGAGCCTCAAGATCCTCATGCTAGAGAAAAAGTCATGCCTTTAATTGTTAAGCAATTTGAAGCTATTACTGGTCAACATCCTCAGGTAACTAAGGCTCGTCAAGCTATCTCAAATTTCAAATTGAGAGCAGGCGATCCAATGGGTGTGATGGTTACTTTGCGCGGAGATTTAATGTGGGAATTCTTAGACAGATTAATTTCCATAGTTTTACCTCGTGTCAAAGATTTCCGCGGAATAAGTCGCACTGCCTTTGATGGTCAGGGTAATTATAGTTTAGGTATGGAAGAACAGATTTCTTTTCCAGAGATAGAATTTGACCAGATTGATCACATTAGACCTTTACAGATTAACATTGTCACCAGTAACAAAGATGACAAAGAGGCGTTTCGTTTATTAGAATTATTGGGAATGCCATTTAAAAAAGAGGAAGAAAAAAACTAAGGTATGGCTAAAAAATCAAAGATCGCTAAATCCAAGAAAATTCTAGCTAAACAAGAGATTTTGTTTAAGTCTGGAGTTAAAAAAGTAAATAGAGTCTCGACTCGAGGCGTAAATCGTTGTAAAATTACGGGTCGCCCAAAAGGTTACATGCGTTTTTTTGGTTTAAGCCGTCTTACTTTTAGAGAATTAGCAGCCAAAGGTGAATTACCAGGCGTAGTAAAAACCAGTAAATAAAAATAAGTAAATTATGACCGATCCTATAGCAGACATGATTATCAGAATAAAGAATAGCGTAATGGCAGGACGCAAAGATCTTTTAGTGCCACATTCTAAAGTGAAGATGGCACTAGCTAAAATCCTCAAAGATTTTAATTATATCGATGCTTATGCCGTTCAAGATTCTGAAGACTTTAAACAAATTAAAATTACTCTTAGATACATTGGTAAATCCCCAGTAATTAGCGGAGTAAAAAGAATTTCTAAACCAGGCTGTCGCATTTATAAAAATGCTGATGCCATCCCAAGTACCCTTAATGGTTATGGCTTAACTATCTTGTCAACCAATAAAGGTATCATGGACGGTAAAAGCGCACGTAAGAATAATATTGGTGGAGAGGTGCTTTGCCAAATCTGGTAAGGTTTTTTAAAAGATATGTCAAAAATTGGTAAAAAAATCATCAGCATTCCAAGTCAAGTCACCGTCTCAATCGTTGATGATCAGATTATTGCAAAAGGTCCTAAAGGTGAATTGAAATTAGCCGTTATGCCTAATATTGCAATTAAAATTGAAGGCAGTGAAATTTCTTTATCTCGCAGTAATGATGAGAAGCAAACTAGAGCTAATCACGGTTTAATGAGAAGTTTAATTGCTAACAACATTGAAGGTGTGGCTAATGCTTATAAGAAAACTTTGAAATTAATTGGAACTGGTTATAGAGTTACTGCCAAAGGTGCTGGTTTATCCATGACCCTAGGTTTTTCTCACGTAGTTGATGTACAACCAATCGCCGGTATTACTTTTAAAGTTGAAGGCAATGACACCATTCATATTGAAGGTATTGATAAACAGATGGTTGGACAGGTATCAGCTGATATCAGAAGTTTAAGACCACCAGAGCCTTATTTAGGCAAGGGTATCCGTTACAGTGATGAAATAGTCAGAAAGAAACCAGGTAAAGCTGCTGCTAAATAATTAGGAAAAATGAAATGTCAGATATTAAATTATTAAATAAAAACAGAATTAAGCGTCAAAAACGCATTAGAACCAAAATTGTGGGTACTAGTGTTCGTCCTCGCTTAACCGTTTTTCGTTCTAATGAGCATATTTCACTACAAGTGATTGATGACTCTATTGGCAAAACTTTAGCTAGCGCCAGTGATTTAGTGAAAGCTAAAAAAACTAAAGCTACTAAAACTGAAAGAGCTATTGAAGTAAGTAAAACTTTATTAGAGCTTTTGAAAAAACAAAAAATTACTAGTTTAGTATTTGATCGCTCTTATTATAAATATCACGGCAGAGTCAAAGCAGTGGCAGAAACTCTTCGTGAGGGTGGAATTAAATTATAAATATGGCAAGAGATAATTTTGGAAAACCAGAAGTTAAGGAATTTGAAGAAAAAGTTATTCAAATTTCTAGAGTATCTAAAAAAACCAAAGGTGGTAATAAAGTTGGTTTTTCTGTCTTGATGGTGGTTGGTGATAAAAAAGGTAAAGTTGGTGTTGGTCTTGGTAAGGCTGGTGATGTTTTAGCAGCCATTAAAAAATCAGTTAAAAAAGCTAAGAAAAAATTAATTAGTATTCCTTTAGATGGAACCACTATTCCTTTTGCTATCACTGTCAAAAAAGGTGCTGGCAGAGTGATGTTGAAGCCATCTACCAAGGGAACTGGTGTTATTGCTGGTGGCCCAGTCAGAGCTGTAGTTGAAGCTGCTGGTGTGAGAGATATTATCTGTAAAATTATGGGTAGTGATAACCAAGCTTCCAGTGTTTATGCTACTTTTGAAGCCTTGAAACAAATTTCTAAAATTGTTGAAATTAAAGGTATTAAATTGCGTTCCATTTCTGACATTGAAGAAGAAGAGAGAAAGAAAATGGAAGAATTACAAAAACAAGCTAAAGAAGCCGCTGCTAAAACAGAAGCAGATGCTAAAAAAGCTACTGTCAAGAAACCAGTTGCTAAAAAAGCAGTTGCTAAATAAGGATTTATCATGTCGATTTTAAGTTCACTCACCAAAATTACTACTCTCAGTAAAAAACGCCTAGGCAGAGGTTATGGTTCTGGCAAAGGTGGACACACTTCTTCCAGA
>CAZFIY010000029.1:0-2327 GCA_964519685.1 uncultured Pseudomonadales bacterium | reverse complement strand
GGCTCCAAAGTGCCTCTTTGGTTTGAAGGTGGTGCATTGCCACTTTCTAAAAGAATTCCAATGTGGAGAGGTAAAGGTCGTTTCAAAAGCTTAATTGCTTGTGCAGAATTGACTTTTGATGATTTGAATAAGATTGAACTGACTGACATTACTATTGATTCTTTGAAATTAAATAGAATTATCGATAAAAGATTCAAAAAAGTGAAGGTCATCAGCAAGGGAAAATTGAGTAAAAAAGTCAATTTAAAAGGTATTGCTGTTTCAGCTTCTGCCAAAAAAGAAATCGAAGCTCTTGGTGGCACGATTGAAGAATAAAGGCACTTGCTTTTAGGCTTATTTTTGACTTAGAATATTAACCTTGCGCTAAGTGATGGAAAAATTTTTAAATAAAATTCAAGCGATATTTTCCAACCCCAAGCTTAAAAACAAGCTCCTATTTACCCTAGCAATTTTTGCTTTAACTAGAATTTTAGCTCATGTTCCCGTTCCAGTAGTTGATATTTCACAACTTAAATTTCTCTTTGCTTCCAATCAATTTTTAAGTTTTTTAAATATTTTTTCAGGTGGCACCCTAGCTAATTTTTCAATTGTAGCGGTGGGTATTAGTCCATACATTACTGCCTCGATTATCATGCAGTTGCTTGGCATGGTGATTCCCAAAATTAAAGAAATGCAAAAAGAAGGTGAAGCTTCTCGAGCAAAACTTAATCAATACATGCGCATGGCTTCTGTACCGATTGCTATTGTGCAAGCAATTTCAGTCATTGCTTTACTCAATTCTCAAAATTTATTAGTTGGTGCTAGTATTTCAAATATGATTGTAGTGATTGCGACTTTGGTGGCGGGAGCAATGGTTATGATGTGGTTGGGTGAAATCATTAACGAAAGAGGTATTGGTAATGGTATTTCTATGATTTTATTAGCTGGTATCGTGAGTCAAATTCCCTCTAGTTTAGCTTCTGTTTTTACTTTACTAGATACCATTGATCTGACTTCATTAATAGTAGTGTTAAGTCTTCTAGTTGGTGTTATTTGGACTGTAGTATTTATGAATGAGGCTGTGCGCAAGGTGAAAATTCAATACGCTAAACGCATCAGAGGAGGTAAACAATATGGTGGTCAACAAACTCATTTACCAATTAAAGTAAATGTGGCTGGTGTGATGCCAATTATTTTTGCAGTTTCTTTAATGATGCTCCCATCTTTTGCAGGAAGATTATTATTATTAGCGAAAAATGAATTTTTAGTAGGTTTAGGAGAAGGCATTACTGTTCATTTTAGTCAAACTTCCCCTGCTTATTTAATTAGTTACTTTGTTTTAGTTTTTGTGTTTAGTTATTTTTCTGCCATTATTTTCTTTAATGCTGGAGATATCTCTGATGAATTAAAGAAAAGTGGCGCCTTTATTCCTGGCATTAGACCAGGTAGCCCTACCAAGAAATTTTTGGAATTTGTGGTGACTAGAATCACTTTTGCGGGAGCACTTTTCTTAGCTTCAATTGCTGTTTTACCAACCGTAGCTCAAATGATGACGGGTATTCAATCCTTGGCAATAGGTGGAACCAGTATTTTAATTGTGGTCTCTGTTATTTTGGAAACTTCTAAACAAATCAATTCTCAATTACTTAGTGAAAATTATGAGAAATATTCTTAATTTATTAATTTCCTTCAAGAGAAAGGTAGTATGCAACTAGTCCTAGTAGGTATTCAAGGAGCTGGCAAGTCTACTCAAGGCAATCTTCTTTCAGAAAAATATCAGATTCCTTATTTATCATCGGGTCATGTATTTCGTGAGATGGCTAAAGAAAAAACTCCACTCGGACGTTTTTTAAAAGAAACTTTAAATGCCGGTTATCTTATTCCTGATGACAAAACCGTGGATATCGTCATGGAGTATTTACAAAAACCTGAATATAAAAATGGTTTCATTTTAGATGGTTTTCCTCGCACTGTTCCCCAGGCCGAGGCTTTTCAACAATTTACCAAAGGTGAAGAAGTAACTATTTTAATTGATGTATCAGACAGAGAGGCTTTGTGGAGAATTTCTGGTAGAGTAAGTGATCGCGGAGATGAAACATTGCAAGCCATTCGTAAAAGAATTGATCTATTTCATGAAAAAACTTCCAAAGTTTTAGATTATTATGCTGAACGTAAACACTTAGCGGTGGTGGATGGAGAAAAAAGTGTTGATGAGGTTTTTGCACAAATTGTTGAAAAAATCGAGAGTATTTGTTCAAAAAATAGTTAATTTTTTAATCTAGATGATTATTTTTCCAAATCTGGTATAATACTTCGGTTACTTTGAAAAAATAATTATATGGGTAAAG
>CAZFIY010000028.1:10585-10981 GCA_964519685.1 uncultured Pseudomonadales bacterium | reverse complement strand
TCAAAGCTTTAGTTAAATTTCATGAAGAAAATAGTTTACTTGAAATCAAACAGGGCTTCATGGATGACAAAGTCCTCTCTATCGATGAGGTGAAAGCTTTAAGCAACTTGCCAAGTAAAGAAGAATTAATTGTCATGTTAATTCAGAGACTTAAGTCTCCAGGTCAAGGCTTGGTTAATGTACTTCAGGCCAATGCTCGTAACTTAGTTTACGTCATGAAAGCCATCGCTGATAAAAAATAATTAGAAAAATAGTTAAGTATCGCTTTTAATAATTAATAAATTAGTAAGAAAGGAACAAATATATGGCAAAAGAAAAATTTAATCGTTCAAAAGCTCATGTTAATATTGGTACTATTGGTCACGTTGACCATGGTAAAACCACACTGACAGCTGC
>CAZFIY010000028.1:5582-10575 GCA_964519685.1 uncultured Pseudomonadales bacterium | reverse complement strand
AGATGAGAAACAACTCTCAGCAAAAGTCCAAAAAGTCGTTGACGCAGTTAAGGAATTATCCTTAATGGAAGTTTCCGAACTAGTCAGTGCTTTGGAAGAAACCTTTGGTGTAACCGCAGCCGCTCCTATGGTAATGGGTGCTATGCCTGCTGGTGCCGCCGCCGGCGCTGCTCCTGCTGAGGAAAAGGACGAATTTGACGTCATCCTCAAAGAAGCTGGTAGCAACAAAATTGCTGCTATTAAAGCCGTGCGTACTCTCAAACCTGAATTAGGTTTGGGTGATGCCAAAACTTTCGTCGAATCAGCTCCTAAGAGTGTCTTAGAAGGTGCTAAGAAGGAAGATGCCGAAGCCGCCAAAAAAGCTTTAGAAGAAGCTGGCTGCGTCGTTGAATTGAAGTAATTACTTTAATTCTTTACAAGCAAATTTAAAAACCCGCGTTTCGTACGCGGGTTTTTTTTCGCTATAATCGATTTTCTTGTGCTAAACATTATTGAAAAAAAACTCAAAAAATCTGGACTAGTCATTCTAGATGCTCACGTTCACCCGCTCGATATTTTACTGACTGCTAGACATCTCCACAAAAACTTTCAGGTTAAAATAAATATGGCCATTGTCGGCTACGCTTTCCATATTCCTATCATGAAACAAGTTGTTAATTGGTTTGGTCGTACCTATAAAATTAACTTTTTACCAGTTTATCGCAAAGAAGAATTAGCTCCCAAAGATCTGGCTCTTAAATTCTTTTGCTCTTTTTATCCCAAAGCAGTAGATTCGGAAACCCGCCGTCAAGCCAATCAAAAATTTATTCAAACAGCTACTACACTCTGCCAAAAACCTGGAGAAGTGGTCATTATTGCTCCATATGGCAGCACCGTTTTGTTTGGTCAGAGCGTCAGAAATGGAGTCAAAAAAATTCTCCTACAAAATTCCCTATATTTAACCAGTATTACCAGATGGCATTTCCCTAAGATGAAATTTAAAACACATTTTGGTCAGATTTCTTCTTTCAAACCAACTTTTGATTGGCAAAAAATAGAGGCTAAAATTCAACAGGATTTTGCCAGTTTGCCTCTTCCCCTCTGGTTGCAAATCATCAAAAGTAGACTTTTTCGACCCAAAGCTTGGTTAAAAGTACCTAATTCCTCACATTAGCTAAACATTTCTTTTAATTATTCCCTGCCGATTTTGGCAATATTTTTATTAGTTTTTTGCACAATTTTACAATGCAAAAAGTTATAGGATATGAGTTTCGCCTTTTTCCCAGTTTCTGAAAAATTATGGGATAGTTTTGTGTAAAAGACGGTAAAACTGCATTACTAAAAATAGCAATTTTCCCTCTTGACCCATAGAGTCTCAATCTGTTACTGTTAGATATAGATCGAAATCATACTTTGATCCAAAAAGAATCACTCTTCACCGCGATTGTCCAAAAGTTATGGGACATTACTTTAATTAAAAAAGGCAAAAAAAGCCTAAGCGAAAGGAAAAATGAACGACAATCTCAACATCATCTCCGAGGATGAGAAAAAAACTGGCCGAGCCGACGATGCCAATAAGTTGGATATCAAAAATTTGCCAGATTTATTAACTGTCCGTGAAGTTGCTGATTTATTGCGTGTTTCTCCACTCACCATCAAGCGTTGGGGTAAAAGAGGCAAATTGCCAGCCATTCGCATCAACTCTCGAGGTGATAGACGCTACAAAAAAGAAGCTGTTCTGTGGCTCCTAGGCGTCAATCCCAATGGTATAGAGGAAGAATAACTAAATAATTTCTCTGATTAGTAGATAAATAAACTCGATTAGTCTAAGCTGTCTTTTACCTCGCCATGGTTGCTTAATTAAGCGCCAGAGCCATTCTAAACCGATTTTTTGCCAAGCTTTTGGTGCTCGAGTTACTTTGGCAAACAAAAAATCAAAAGATCCCCCCACTGCCATGGCAATTTTGACTTGATTCTCTTGCATTAAATTATAGTGTTCCAAAATCCATTTTTCTTGATCAGGCGCACCTAGTGCTACAAAAACCAAATCTGGTTTCAGCTCAGTAATAATTCTATCTAAAGCTTCTTCTTCAACTGCTAAAATATCCGCTTTCTCTTGATAGCCTTCAGTCCAATAGAGGTTGGCTGAGATTTTTTTAAGACTTTTCATATCTTCAAAAGCCTCACCTTCAAAAGAACCTGCGTAATCGCGTCCACCGATGATCAAAGTTTTAAGATTTTTTTGCAAAAGATGTTCCACCACTTCTACGCCGGCAATTCTTTCTTTAATTTTACTTGGAGTTTTGCCAAAAAATTTCAAGAAAAAAGAGGCATAAACCAAACCAATTCCATCTGGTAAAAGCCAATCTGCTTTTTGTAGATTTTCTGCAAAAGATGCGTCGTGCTTAGCCATCACAATTTGTTCTGAATTGGGAGTAAAAACAATTTGCGTTTTTGGCAATCTATGAGCAATTAAAAGGTCGTCAAAATCTGCTAAAAGCGCTTTTTTTGAAGAACTAAAGATATCGAAGCCAAAAATTCGACTTGTTTGCATAATTCGATTTTACCAGCTTTCAAGTTATAATGAATCTATGGATCTCAAAAATTTACGCCTCGCCCATCCCCGCTTGATTTATAAAGGCTATGATTTGACCAAAGAAGGTAGCGATTTACTGTTGAATTTCCAATTTTTACTAGAACCAGACATTCGTTTTCAACCAAAATTAAGATTTAAAAATCTGGACACTAAAATTCTCGAACAAATCGAGAACAAAAGCAATCTTGATCCTCAATTAGATAAACTTTTTTTTCATTTGGGATTGGCAGAAATTCCCAGCTATTTCAAAGCCGCTTGCCCGCCTAAAATTATCATCAAACACCAAGGACAAATTGCTGATCAAGCCAAAGATTTTTGGCATGATTTATTAATTCGTGGTTTGGGTGAGTTTTATTATCAAAATCAAATCGATTTTACTGCGCCTGATTTTGTTCAAATCGAATTGGAAGAGACTGAAAGTAATGGCAACTCTCAAATCAAAAAATTTCAACCCATCAAAAGCAGTTCTATTTTAGTGCCGGTCGGCGGAGGCAAGGATTCCTCGACAGTTTTGGGCATCCTTGAAGAGAAAAAGCTGTCTTATGATGTTTTCTTGCTCTCTCCTCACTCACCAGCTGCCAAAAAAATTGCGTTTGTTTTACAAGAAGAGGGCCTTTGCCAAAAAATTATAGAACTTGAGCGTACTGTTGACCCACTTCTGCTCACCCTTAATCATCAGGGTTATTTGAATGGCCACACTCCTTTCAGCGCTTATTTAGCTTTTGCTAGTTCAACTGTCGCCTATTTATATGGTCAAGAAAATATTCTGCTAGGCAATGAAGCATCGAGTGAAGAAGAAAATTTGCTATACTTAGGCCGCAAGATTAATCATCAATACTCCAAAAGCCTAGATTTTGAACAAAAATTTGCTAAATATAGCCAAGAGCATTTGTTTGCGAGCGAAAAGCCTCCCAAATATCTTTCTTTACTGCGCTCACTTTCAGAATTAGAAATTACCAAAAAATTATGTGATTTAAGTGATAAGGATCAACGATTTGCGAAAATTTTAACCACTTTTAAGAGCTGCAACGTCGGCCAAAAAAATGATAGTTGGTGCCATAATTGCCCCAAGTGTGCTTTTGTTTTCACCATGCTCTGCGCTTATTTAGATGAAGAATTTGTTTCAAATAAAATTTTTACTGAAAATCTCTTTGCCAAAGAATCATTGCAGCAAACTTTCTTAGATTTGGCAGGTTTTGGTGACAAAAAACCTTTTGAGTGTGTCGGTACTTTTGCGGAAGTGCGCGAAGCTTTGCTTTTGGCTTATGAAAAAAGCAGAAATCCCGTCCCATTTTTACAAAAAATGAAAAAAAGAATTAAAAAATTTGAACTGATGGAGAAGTTAGCCAATCAATCGATTTTAATTTTAGGCATGGGTCGCGAAGGATTCTCTACTCTAAATTTCTTGCAGAGCCATTTTCCAGAGAAAAAAATCGCCATTGCTGATAAAAACGAAGTTAAAATAGAAAATCAGCACAACATCATCACCCATTTTGGCGAAACATATTTAAACCAACTGGAAAATTACCAAATTATTATCAAAACTGCCGGCATTCCTCTAAGCACTCCAGCAATCCAAAACGCTGTCGCCAAAGGCAGTGAGATTTTGTCCAATACCCAAATTTTCTTTACTTTGTGCGAGGGAAAGATCATTGGCATCACTGGAACCAAAGGCAAAAGCACTACTAGTAAATTAATTTACGAAATTTTGCATTCTGCTCATCAAAATACCGTTTTACTTGGCAATATTGGCGAAGCTCCTCTCAATCAATTAGATAAAATTAATCAAAAAACCTTGGTAGTTGATGAACTTTCCTGTCACCAATTGGCAGAATTAAAAGAAAGTCCATCGGTTTCTGTTGTTTTAGAAATCAAAGCAGAACACTTAGACTATTACAAAGATTTCGAAGAATATTTCATCGCAAAAACTGCTATTGCCCGCTATCAAACAGAACAAGATTATTTAATTTTTGATACAGATCTGGAAAGTAGTCAGAAAATGGCTGCCTTAAGTCCAGCCAAAAAACTAATTTATAGTCTCAAAGACAATTCAAAAGCCATAGTTTATCAAAGAGATCAAGAAATTTTTTATCAAAATGAAGCCATTATCCAGACTGAGGAAATTCCTCTTCTTGGCGAACATAACTTATATAACGTTATGCCAGCGATTATAGTTGGTAAATTGTTTGACGTGCCAAATGACAAAATTAGAGAAAGCATTAAAAATTTCAAGAGCCTAGCACATCGCTTGGAATTAGTGGCAGAAATTGATCAAGTAAAATATTTCAATGATTCAATTGCTACCAATCCCCACGCTACAATTATGGCAATTAAAAGTTTTCCCAAGGGTTCAGTGATTTTGCTGGCTGGTGGTTACGAAAGAGACCAAGATTTTAGTGAATTAGCGCAAGTAATTAT
>CAZFIY010000028.1:1248-5482 GCA_964519685.1 uncultured Pseudomonadales bacterium | reverse complement strand
GTTTTAAAAAATAAATTTAGCGTCAAAGCAAGTTTTAAAGCCAATTCAGAATCAGGAATTTCTTTAGATATTCTTGGTTTAGAAATGAATGACTATTCAGTTTTAGATTGGCTAAGAGTTGTTTTTTTGGCTCCTATTCGCCTGTTCACTTATTTCAAAAAGTTTGATTACTACATCGTCGAAATGGGTATCGACAGTCCTCATTCACCCAAAAACATGGAGTTTTTATTGAGTATCGTTCAACCCAAAATGGCAGTTTTTCTTAATGCCAATTTAAATCATAGTTTTGCCTTTGATCATTTAGTTGCAGAAATTGACCCTACTCTGCGCAAAGAAAAAATTATCCAGCTCATCGCTCAAGAAAAAGCTAAACTAATTTTATCTTTACCCAAAACCGGTTCAGCTTTTTTAAATTTTGACGATACCAATGTCAAAAAAACTTGCCAAAACATTAAAGCAACAACCTACTCTTTTGGTAGTCATAATCTCTGTGATTTACAGATTCTTGATCATCAAGTCCAAATTGCACAAAACATGGTAAATAGCAGTTTTACTTTCGAAATTCGAAATCAACGACTAACCATTAATATTAAAGATTATCTTTTACCCAAACATTATGCTTATAGTCTTGCCGTAGCTATTCTAGTTGGTCTCAAAGCTGGTTTAGAAATAGCAGAAATCAAAGCTGCCTTGGAAAAAGATTTACAAGTCCCCCACGGCAGAGCTTCTGTCATCAAAGGCAAAAATCAAAGCATGATAATCGATAGTTCCTACAATGCCTCTTCCATAAAAGACATGATGGAATTAATAGCAAAATTATCTAATCCTGGAGCTAAAAAATTAGCTCTACTTGGAGATATGCGTGAATTGGGACAAAGTACTCAGTTAATACATGAGGAAATCGCTACTCTCGCCACCAAAACTTTTGATCAGGTTTTCTTAGTTGGCGAAGCTATGAAAAATTACGCTTTGCCTATTCTTGAAAAAGAATTACCTAAAAGAGTGACTTTTTTTCAGGATTCCGTAGAGGCTGGTGAAGCAATTGCCAAATTATTAAATCCAGGCGATATTATTCTGGTTAAAGGCTCACAAAATACCATTTTCTTGGAAGAAGCGATTAAAAAAATGATGCTAGAAGAAAATTTGGCTAATAAAATACTTTGTCGTCAAAATACTTATTGGCTAAACATCAAACATCAAGCTATTGCTAAATGAGTCGAGATTTTTAAGCATGATGGTGGCTCCCATACTAGCCAGTAAACTTGGTTCATCTAATAATGCTACTGGCAAAGATAGCTGTGCACTTAAAAAATCTTCTAAACCATTCAACTGAGCAAAGCCACCAGCTAATAACAAACCCTTTCGTAAAGCATCATTCATCAGGTCTGGAGGGATTTTCGTAAAAAGTTCATCAATTAACGATTGATATTCAGCTTTAAATAAATCAGCAAGAGACTCTAAATCAGCAGTTTTGATCGTTATTTCCAAAGGATTGGCACCATTGATGGTTTTACCTGTGATAGTTAGGCTATTAGTGCTTACAATCAAAGAAAAAACTTGTTTTTTGATCATCTCAGCACTCTCTAGAGAAATTGCTAGATTCTCGCGCTGAGCTAAATAATCAATAATTTTACTAGTTAAAAAATCTCCGCCAAAATCACTCTTTTGCGTAAATAAAATTGAACCTAAAGCAATCATGTTTAAAGAAACACTACTGGCACCCATTTGTAACAGCAAAGTGCCAGAGGCATCAGCAACTGGAACGCCAGCACCAATAGCAGAAGCCAAAGGTTTAGCAATCAAATTGACTTTCGCAAAACCTAACTCATAAAAAAATTGACTAATTAATTTATGATTAAGAGCAGTATTACCCGCTGCAGTAATTACCATGACACTAGGATTTAAAACAAGGCCTTTGAAAACTCTTTTTAAGAGCTCTTTCATCAAAACCACAGCACCTTCATGATCAAAAATTCTGCCTTGCACGAAAGGAAAAACAATTTCTGCAAAACTATCCAAGCGTCCACGCATCGCTAAAGCCTCACTGCCAATTGCTAAAAGCTTGTGATTGTCTTTTCTGCGTGCCAAACAAGCATCTTCTTCTAAAACTTTGGTTTTGAAATCTAATGGTGAAAGCTCCCAAACTTCATTTTTGAGCTCATCAAGCACCACAATTCTGATCTTAGACGAACCCAAAGCAACGACAATTTTTTTTGAAAGACTTTTAAACATCTGCTTGTTATAATAATAACATTATATTTTCGGTGCCAAGTATGACAAAGTCTAAAAAATTCTTCAATCGCGTGCTAAAGATTTTGGGTTCGAGAGTAATTTACACCTTAATGTCGATTATTATTATAGCCTTGGGTAGCTATTTAGCTATTCAATATGCTCGCGGTAGTTGGCGAGTGGCAAATAATAGAATTGTGGCTAATACTGGATTACTCAACGCCAATTCTTTCCCCACCGGCGCTCAAGTTTTTATTGATGACAAATTAATTACTGCTACTGATGACACTATTTATTTGGAACCAGATGTTTATCAAGTAAAAATTATCAAAGAAGGTTATTCACCTTGGTATAAAACTTTAACTATTCAAAGTGAATTGGTTACTCAAAGTAATGCTTTACTTTTCCCTTCTGCACCTAGTATTACTCCACTTACTTTCACTGGTATTGATAATATTAATCCTTCACCAGATGGTCAAAAAATTCTCTTTTTTACTAATCAAGCAAGCTCACAACTAAAAAATGGCTTCTATGTATTGGATCTTAATAGTAATTTCTTGTCTCTCCAAAGTGGTCCTAAACAAGTAACTGATGATATTAGTGATTTAGAATTGGCTCAAGCCAAAATTATTTGGTCTCCAGACAGTACTGAGTTTATTATTCTCGCCAAGAATAAAGAATTCTTGGTGAGTATCGATAAAAAAGTCAATTTATCTGAACAAAAAGACATTTCTTTCCAGAAAAAAGATATTCTCGCTCAATGGGAAGAAGAAATTTATTTACGCGAAAGACAGTTTTTAGCTAAATTCCCCAAAGAAATACTTGAACTAACCAAAACTGCTGCTAAAAATGTTTATCTTTCTCCGGATAAAAAAAGATTGCTCTATACTGCTACAGATTCAGCCACTTTAGCTGAAAACATCGTGCCACCAGTCCCTTCCACTAATACTCAAGAAGAAACCCGCACTTTGGAACCAGGCGCCATCTATGTCTATGATCGTGAAGAAGATAAGAACTTCAAAGTCGCCACTGTGGCAGCTTTGCCAGATTTATTAAATCCAACAGCGGACGCCACTGCTTCAAGCAAAACTAATGGCGAAAACAAGGAAGAAATCAGCACAGAAAAAATTGTTTTAGCCGATGATTTAGAAGAGGCTGTAGCTAAATCACTCGAAGCCTCACCCACCGCTTTCAATCGTTTGCAAAAATCAGATAATTTACTCACTGCTCTGAGTTTTGCCAATTACTACACCGCCGCTCAATTAAATACTATGCAATGGTTTCCCGACTCCAAACATTTACTGTTTGTGGAAGAAGGCAAAATTAAAATCATGGAATATGACGGTCAAAACAAAACCACTGTTTATTCCGGACCATTTAGCAATGACTTTGTTTATCCTTGGCCAGATGGTAGCAAATTAATCATTAGAACCAGTTTTAGCCCCGACTCACCAGATAATTTATACGTGATTGATTTGAAATAAATTATAATATCGTCGCCTGACCCAAGTTTGTGAACTTAAAAACGGAGTGTAGCGCAGATGGCTAGCGCGCGGTGTTCGGAACGCCGAGGTCGCAGGTTCGAGCCCTGTCACTCCGACGGAGAGTGAGCAAATTTTATTATTTTGGAAAAAAGATCTCACTTCTTATTTTCCTCTTCTTTTTTGCGTCTCTCCAATTCTTCCTCAATCAAACATATTTCATCTAAAATTCTATTGATATCTCCATCAGCAAATGGAGGGCGCTGAATTCTTTTGATTCTGGCTTCAAGTATTGGCGTCGCGATTATTTTGACATTTTCTGGTTTGACAGGAACCTCTACTTCTCTTTGAAAAGCTAAATATTGTTGCTCACTATAACTAGTAGGCTTAACAGGCTCCCTATTGGTTTGAGAAAGTTTTTCTTTAAACATGTTTTAATTATAACACTTTGATATAGTCATCCAAGATCAAAATCTGCAGTATAATAGAAGCTTGTTAAGCTCCCATAGTTTAACGGATAGAAC
>CAZFIY010000028.1:0-1238 GCA_964519685.1 uncultured Pseudomonadales bacterium | reverse complement strand
TTAAATCCAAGTTCGATTCTTGGTGGGGGCACATTTTTAAAAAACTAATGTTTATTCCCTATTCAGAATGGTAATATTAAAATATGAACAAATTATTTTCCCACAAAATAATTTTGACAATTAACTGGATCATTATTAGCTTTTTATTTCTGGCGGCTTTAATTTTTAGATTTCGTTGGCTTGATCTTATGCCAAGTGGATTAAATTGGGACGAAGCTTCGTATGGATATAATGCATATAGTTTGATGAAAACCGGTGCAGACGAGTGGGGTGAAAAATACCCATTATTCCTAAAATCTTTCGGAGACTACAAACCTGCTCTATTAAGTTATCTGCAAATTCCATTTATCAAATTAGGTGGTTTAAATGAAAACACCATTCGCATGCCAATAGCAATTCTTGGCTTGATGAGTGTTATTAGTTGGTTTTTTATCCAAAAAGAATTAAGTCTTTTTCAGGGTAAACAAAAGAATTTATTACTCGCAATCGGGACAATTCTATTGACTGTGATGCCATGGCATATTCATTATAGTCGGGCCGCCATGGATCCAATGATATCTTTTAGTTTTTTGTTAATGGGTTATGTCTTGTTCTTACAAAAACGTAATTTTCTTCAATGGTTTGGCGTGTTTTTACTCATGCTATCAATGTATACATATAATTCAGCGCGCATTTTCGTATTTTTGTTAATCTGTGTCCATATGTTGTTCATTGAAACTACTTTCTTTTCTCAATATAAAAAAAGACTAAATCGATTATTCCAAGTTATTACACTCGGTACATTTTTTGTAATAATTGTTTTGTTATCACTTTTTACTAGAATTGGAGCTCGAGCTCAAAATGTCTTTGTTTTAAATTCTCCACAAATAACTAAAGACGTAAATGAGTCTTTGTATAGATCAACTGTTTTGAAGATTGAGAAACCGAGAGTTTTTAGCAATAAGTTAATAACTAGTTCTTATATTCTTGCAAAAAACTATCTCTCTCATTTTGATTTAAATTTCCTTTATTTCGATGGTAATTTAAGTGCCAGACATGGTTTTTCACGTCACGGCAATCTTTTGTTATTTACTTTGCCATTTTTAATCTTTGGAATATTTTCCATTAGACTCAAATCAAAAGACGAGAAATTTTTTGTATCTTGGATACTTATTGCACCACTCGCTGCAATGCTCAGTGACGATGTTCCACATTCCGGTAGAACATTAATTATGCTACCAGCATATATTTACTTTATT
>CAZFIY010000027.1:5805-11434 GCA_964519685.1 uncultured Pseudomonadales bacterium | reverse complement strand
GTTATATTGACACTGCAGAAGGTCGCGTGCGTATTCATCGCATTCATCTCGAAGAAGACACTGCCAAGCTTTCTCATCAGGAAATTGATTTAGATGGTGATGGTAAATTAGAAAAAGCTACTTTAATTGATTTTAATCGTAGTAGTGTTCCTCTAGTAGAAATCGTCACTGAACCAGACATTATTTCTGCTATTCAAGCCAAAGAATATGGCCAGAAATTACGTCAGATCATGCGCTATTTAGATATCGCTAATTGTGACATGGAAAAAGGCGGCATGCGTTTGGAGGCTAACATTTCGTTGCGTAGAGAGGGTAAAAACGAGCTTCCTGACTACAAAGTAGAATGCAAAAACATCAATTCTTTTAAGTTTTTGGAAGCTGCTATTCATTATGAGATCACTCGTCAAACAGAAATTTTGCAAAATGGCAACAAACCAGTTCAAGAAACTCGTGGATATAATCCGTCTACTTCGAAAACTTTTTCGCAGAGAACCAAAGAAGATGCGGCTGATTATCGCTATTTCCCAGATCCAGATTTACCACCAATTGAATTTACCACTACAGAGATTGAAACAATTCGCGCCACACTACCAGAGTTACCAGATGTAAAAGCAGTTCGTTTTGCTAAAACTTACAACCTTAATGAAAAGTCAGCTCAAGAACTAACCGTTAATAAACAAAAGTCTGAATTTTTTGAAGAAGTTTTGCAAATGGCACAAAAAGAGGGTTTAGATTGCCAAAAAATCATTAATAGCTTGCTAAACAAAAAAATTAATTTTACTTTTAATGAAAAACCAGAGTCAATTCTGGAGAAATTTAAAGAAAGTTCAAGTAACGAAAACATTGATCAAGCAGAGTTAGAGAGAGTTATTCAAGAAGTCTTGAACCAAAATCAAGACGCCGTTGCTAAATACAAAGCAGGTAAAACTGCGGTTATTGGCTTTTTGATTGGACAAGTGATGCAAAAAATTGCTAAAAAAATTGACACTAAGCTTGTTAAAGATTTTTTAGAAAAAAAATTGCAATAGATAGGGATTTTTTCAATCTGCAAAGTTGACTTTCGTGTTTTCTTCTGTTATGCTCAGCTTGAGCAGTCTTTGCCTGCCTCTTTTTCAATAGCTTAGATTGCTAGAAAGTGTAAACTATGAGTTTAGGTGGTTGTGAAAAATCAATGGCAAGTGAGGATCAGATAGAGAAGTGGTGGAATCAAAATTACGAAGGATCTCCAAAACCAGAGGAACAAGAGCAACAACGAGAAGAAGAAAAAGAGACTATTGATCCCAAAATCAAAGAAGCAGTGGATTTTAGTCTTAACTATTTTTGGGGTGATTGTGCTTATGATTTTTTAGGACTTCGTTGCTTAAGTGTTAGATCATTAATGGAGAAATTTTCCGTTAATGAGAATGATCAAGATTTATTAATTAAGCTTTTATTGGAAAAACTAAATAATTATCATAAATTTGATCATGGTAAAAAAGGTCCTCTTTTAATGCCAATTCTTCCAAGAGTTTAACCTTGTTGCCTTTTCGCCTGGTTTAGTGTTAAACTCTAACTAGTTATTGCCTGCAATTTAGTAGTTGTTTGTGTTGGTTATTATGTCCAAGCAAGATTTCGTTCATCTACATGTTCACACTGAGTATTCAATGTTGGATGGTTTAAGTAAAATTCCTGATCTAATCCAAAAAATAAAATCCGTTGGACAAAAAGCTGTGGCCATTACTGATCATGGCAACATGCATGGTAATATTGCTTTTTATAATGAATGTAAAAAAGAAGGTATTAAAGCCATCATTGGTGTTGAAGCTTACGTAGCTAAAAATTCCCGTTTTGATAAACAGGTTCGCGTTGGCTCAGATCAATTTCATCTAACTTTACTAGCAGAAAGCTACGCTGGATATAAAAACCTAATGAAAATGGTAACTATTGCCAATTTTGAAGGTTTTTCTTATAAGCCACGTATCGACGACGAGGTTTTAGAAAAATACAACGAAGGAGTGATTTTACTTAGCGGTTGTATGAGTAGCCAAACTAGTCATCTGCTTTTAGAAAATAAGGATAAAAAAGCTTTGGAAATTTTTGAAAAATATCAAAAAATTTTCAAAGATAGATTTTATATAGAAATTCAGAATCATCCGCACATTGAAGAAGAAAAAATTCTAAGAGAAAAATTGATTCAGATCGCTCGCCAATTAAATTTGCCACTAGTAGCCACCAATGATGTTCATTATCTAGAAAAAGAAGATGCACAGGCACAAGATGCGCTTCTTTGTGTACAAACTCGCAAACTAATTGCTGATGAAAAAAGAATGAAAATGGTGGACAAACCAGATTTCTATCTCAAGTCTACCGAAGAAATGGTCGAGCTTTTTAGTGATTTGCCAGAAGCCATAGAAAACACCGTTAAAATAGCCGATAGATGTAACTTGGAAATTCCCACTGGAAACTTAATTTTTCCTAGTTATGAATTACCAAAAGGTGAAACCTATGAATCTTACTTGCATAAATTAAGTTTCGCTGGCGCCAAGAAAAAATTTGGCAAAATTACTGATGAAGTTAAAAAAAGACTTGAATACGAAATCAATATTATTAATGATAAAGGTTATCCGGCTTATTTTTTAATCACTCAAGATTTTGTCAACTGGGCTAAAAATAATGGCATTGCTGTCGGACCAGGTAGAGGAAGTGCCGCTGGTTCAATTGTTTCTTACTCACTTAATATCACCACTTTGGATCCTTTGGAACATAGCTTACCATTCGAACGTTTTTTGAATCCAGAAAGACCTACTCCTCCTGATATCGACATGGATTTTGCTGACATTAAGCGTGATGATGTCATTAATTATGTGGCTCAAAAATACGGTGAAGATCATGTTGCTGCGGTGATTACTTTTGGCAGAATGGAGGCTAGAGTAGCCGTGCGTGATATTGGACGTGTTTTAGGCATGCCTTATGAAGAGCCTGATCGAGTGGCTAAACTTATTCCTAATGAACCAGGTAAAAAAGTCTCTATTAAGTCTGCTATTGAAAACATTCCTGAATTAGCAAGTCTATATCAACAAGATAAATATAAAAGACTTCTGGATTTAGCTTCCAAAGTCGAAGGCACAGTTAGACATTCCAGTATGCATGCTTGTGCCATGATTATTGCTGATAAACCACTAGACAACTACACACCAATTCAAAAAGATTCTCGCTCTGGTAAAACCCTCACACAGCTAGATATGTATTCTCTTGACTGCAATATCGATGACAATGCTGTGGGCTTGCTTAAATTTGATTTCTTGGGTTTAAGAAATCTTTCAATCATCCAGGAAGCGCTTAAGCTCATTAAAAAATATAAAAACAAGGAAATTGCCATTGATCAATTGCCACTTGATGATCAAAAAACCTTCGATCTTTTGGCTTCTGGTGACACCACTGGTGTGTTTCAACTTGAATCAGCTGGCATGCGCCGCGTGGCAAAATCTCTCAAACCAAGTGCCTTCTCAGATATCACCGCTATGGTCGCTCTTTATCGACCAGGCCCAATGGATCTGATTCCTCGTTTTATCGAAGGCAAACATAATCCAGATTCTATCGAATACCCTCACGAATCTCTTGAACCATTTTTGAAGGAAACTTATGGCATTATGGTTTACCAAGAGCAGATTTTGGAAATTGTTCACTTCATGGCTGGCTATACTTTAGGTGAAGCTGACATGTTGCGTCGTGCTATTGGTAAAAAGAAAAAGAAAATTCTAGACAAAAATCGCAATCGTTTCATCGAGCAATCAGTAAAAAATGGTTATCAAAAAGCTACTGCAGAAAAGATTTGGGGCTTCATTGAAGCCTTTGCAAATTACGGCTTCAATAAAGCTCATGCTGCTTCTTATGCCATGATTGCTTATGAAACTGCTTGGTTAAAGGCCAACTATCCAGTTGAATACATGGCAGCTTTGATGAGTGTGGAATCTAATTCTCATTCGATGAATCGTGACGAAAAAATCGCCATCGCCATTGAAAACTGTCATAAACTAAATATTAAAATTCTAGCCCCAGATATTAATTTATCTGGTCAAGATTTCACCATTGAAGAAAATAAAGATTCTAGAGATCAAATGGCAATTCGTTTTGGCTTAACTGCCATCAAACATGTTGGTAAAGCTGCTATTGAAAATATTCTAGAAGTCAGAAAAAAAGAAAAGAAATTTGCTTCTTTTACGCATTTTATTCAAGCCACGGATAGTCGCAAAGTTAATAAAAAAACTCTGGAATGTTTAATCAAAGTTGGCGCTATGGATCGCTTTGCGACTCGCGCTTCAATGTTGGAAAATCTTGATCAAATTCGCCAAAATGCCAGTCAATTTCAATCTGAAATTGATGGGCAAGACCATTTATTCATTGATGTGAGTGAAAAAAGCACTGAAATTAAAGATAACTTTCCCAAATTAAAAGAGTATCCAGAAGCAGAGCTTTTATCTTTTGAAAAAGAGTTGCTCGGTCTTTATTTAACTGATCATCCTCTGGCTGATGCTCTGAATTTAGTTAATAAAAGAGCCAACATGAGAATTGCTGAGCTAGATCCAGAATTTAGTCAGGATCAGGTTTTTCTATTTGGTGGTTTACTGAGTCGCTTCAAAGAAATTACCACTAAAAAAGGACAAAAAATGGCTTTCGCCACGCTAGAAGATCAAAGTGGTAAAGCTGAGCTGATTATTTTTCCTCGTACTTACAGCGAACTTGGTTTTCAACTTGAACAAGATCAAGTGGTTTTAGTGAGAGGCAAAGTTCAGCACGAAGAAGAAGAGTTTAAAATTATTGCTGAAAAAATCATCATTCCTAAAGATGAGGACGTGGAATTTGCCAAAGATCAAGATTATCAAGAAATTTTTGTACCGCGCAAAACCACTCCTGAAACTCTTAAAAAACTAGGTACCTTACTCAAAGCTAATTTGGGTCAAGAAAAAATGGTGATTGTCATTCCTAATGGGGCAAAGGCAGAAAGAATCGTACTTCCTTACAAAGTAAATTATAATGAAGAATTAGCCAAAGAAATTGAAAAAATCCTGGTTTAAATTATATGCCTGCCAACTATTCAGCCCTTCAAAAAATTGCCTGGCAATTACGCCGTGAAGTTTTGCAAATGGTTTATGAAGCTCAAAGTGGACATTTAGCCAGTGCCTTGGGTTTAGCAGAAATTTTTTCAGTTTTATACTTGGGAAAAATTCTCCGTCATGACACACAAAGACCGAAGTGGGAAAAACGCGATTATTTTTTTCTCAGTAATGGTCACGTCTGCGCTATTTTTTATGCCACCTTGGCTAAGGCTGGCTTTTTCCCAATGGACGAATTAAAAACTTTTCGTCAAATTAACTCGAGATTACAAGGACACACTCACTTTACTTTTGATATGAAAAAGTTTTTACCGGGAATAGAAAACAGCTCTGGACCACTAGGTCAAGGTATTTCTCAGGCTGCTGGCATGGCAATGGCACTGAAAATAGATCAGAAAAAAAATAAAGTTTTTTGTATGATGAGTGATGGCGAACAACAAGAAGGACAAATTTGGGAAGCCTACCAATTCATCGTTCATCATCACTTAAATAATTTAATTAGCATTATTGATTGCAATGATATTCAAATTTCCGGC
>CAZFIY010000027.1:0-5795 GCA_964519685.1 uncultured Pseudomonadales bacterium | reverse complement strand
TCAATCGAGAAATTATTAGAAGAATTGGCTCTCATATTCAAATTTCCGGCACCATTGAACAGACATTATCTCTAGGAAATTTAAAATTGAAATTAATTAGTTTTGGTTTTAAAGTTCTAGAAATGGATGCTCACAACACAGCAGATATTTTCACAAAATTAACTTCAGCCAAGAATGAGACTAAACAACCAGTGATTATTCTAGCCAAAAGTATTCCTGGTAAAGGCGTTTCTTTTATGGAAAATAATCACGAATGGCACGGTCGAGTGCCAACAGATAATGAATACAGTCAGGCTATGAAAGAACTAGCAATTAAGGAAAAATCTTTGTGAACTCAAGTATACTAAAAGACACCAGAAACGGATTTGGGGAAGCGATCTTGGAACTTGGTCAAGAAAACGAACAAATAGTGGCTTTATCTGCTGACCTGAGTGAATCCTTGCGCTTAGATAAATTTGCTCAAAATTTTCCCAAGCGTTACATTGAATGTGGCGTCGCCGAGCAAAACATGATGGGCATTGGAGCTGGTTTAGCTTTGGCTGGCAAAATTCCTTTCATGACTAGCTTTGCTGCCTTTAATCCAGGTAGAAACTTAGATCAATTGAGGGTGGCAGTTTACAGTGGCTTGAATATTAAAGTTGTCGGTGGGCACGCTGGCATCAGCACTGGTGAAGATGGCGCTACTCATCAAGCCTTGGAAGATTTAGCGATCGTTTGTGCTTTGCCCAATATAACCGTCGTCGTTCCTGCTGATAGTGAGCAAGCTAAATTATTAAGCAAACAGATTGCTTATCACAATGGTCCATGTTATTTACGTCTTGGCAAAAAAAAGTTAGAAATCATTAGTAATTTTGTTCAGTCACCTGAGACAACATTAGGTAAAGCCCAAATTCTCAGGGAAGGCACTGATTTGAGCATTTTTGCCTGCGGTCTGATGGTACAAGAAAGTCTCAAAGCCGCCTTGGAAGTGCAAAAATTAGGCATCAAAGCAGAGGTCATTAATCTACACACTCTCAAACCATTAGATGAAGAGGTTATTATCCAAAGTGCTAACAAAACTGGTACTGTGATTGTTGCCAGCGAACACGAAATCAATTCTGGCTTAAACAGTTTGGTCATTCAAACTATTGCCAAAGCTAGTGGTAAAGAAATTTTGCGACCGATTGCCATCGAAAGTATCGGCACTAGTAGTTTTGGAGAATCAGGAAAAGATAGTGACTTATTGCGTAAATATGGCTTAGATTATTTAGCTGTGATCAAAAAAATAAAATTAGTTCTAGAAAAAAAGAAAAAACTTGATTCATGAAAAAAATTGCTTTAGCCGTCTTTTTTGTTCTTGCTGTTTTGCTAAGTACTACTTCAAAAATAGTGGCTCAAACCCAGAGTGAACAAAAAAACTATCAAGCTACTATTACCCAAATTTTAGAAAAGAAAACTTCCGGAAATCTAACTGCGGGAGAAATGTTTCAAAAACTTGAACTTCTTGTCAGTAGTAAAGGTGAACTTTATCAACAAAAAATCACTGCTGAAAATATAGATCCTCGCATCGAATATAAAGTTGGCGACAAGCTAATGGTTTATCAAGCTGACAGTGATACTTTTTTAATTGCTGATCAGGTACGTACTCAGCCTTTACTAATTTTATTTGTAATTTTTATTTTGGCAGTTTTATTAATTTCTAAATGGAGAGGAGTAGGCTCATTGCTGGGCATGGCTTTTTCATTTTTAGTGATTATCTATTTCATCTTGCCCAAAATTGCTGCTGGAGCTGATCCCATTTTCATTGCCATTTTGGGTTCATTATTAATTATTCCTGCCACTTTTTACCCTTCACATGGTTTAAATCGCAAAACTAGTATCGCTGTTTTGAGTACCGTCATCGCCTTATTAATTACTGGATTATTAGCTAATTTCTTCCTTAATTTTGCTAAATTAAGCGGTCTATCTTCAGAAGAAGCAGGTTTTTTACAAACTATGAATCCAGAAATATTCAACAACATGCGCGGTCTACTTTTAGCTGGCATTATTATTGGTGTCTTAGGTGTCTTGGATGATGTCACTGTTTCACAAGCTTCTATCGTTGAACAACTAAAAATTGCTAATCCTCAATTCACTCGAGTCGAACTTTATAAAAGAGCTATGGCAGTGGGTCGTGACCACATTTCTTCGATGGTTAATACCTTAGTTCTAGTCTATGCCGGAGCTTCCTTACCATTACTTTTACTTTTTAACGATGCTGCTAAACCCTTTACTGAAATTATTAACTACGAAATTTTAGCCGATGAAATTGTGAGAACTTTAGTCGGCAGCATAGGTCTTATTCTAGTAGTACCAATTAGCACTTTTTTAGCCACTATTTTAATCAAAGAATCACACAAAAAAACAGAAAGCTGATAATTTACTATCCTTAAACAGGAAAAGAAGGCACTTCTTTATTGGTAAAATCTTTAATAAACTTGGCAAGAAAAGTGTATTTACCAGCTAAATTCAAATAAATTTCTTGTAAATCTTGTTTTTCAGCTAATTCTGAAAGAAGTTCTATGAGCCCTAAAACCTGATCTATTATTTCTTCAGTAGGTTTATTCTCCTCATTGAAGTTAGCTAATATTATTTTCTTTTGTATTTCTAAAAATTTTTCATCGACTTCTTCAATGAGAAGCAGAGCTTCTTCTTTAGAAAACTTATTATCATCTTCATTAATTGGCTGATTTATTCCAGCTAAATTGGCTTCTCCTATTATCATAAGATCCTTCAATAGCTTGTATTAATACAATATAACATATTCAAAAATTTCAAATATGTTGACAGACTGGGCAATAAAATGTCCCACGACCACCTTGTTTAATTTTCTCTATTCTTGCTCCGCAATTTAAACAAGCTTCACCAACTCGACCATAAACTTTGAGCTCATTTTGAAAACCACCAGCAAAACCATCCACGCCCACATATTTGCCATCAAAAGTCGTGCCACCTAACTGCGTAGAGCGTTCAATAATTGCTTGCATAGCTTTAAGCAATTTACTCATTTCTTTTTTAGTTAATTCTTTGACTGGTTTGGTCGGATTAATGCCAACCGCAAAAAGCGATTCGCTGGCATAAATATTGCCTACACCACAAATAACTTTATTATCCATAATGAATTGTTTAATCGGCACTTGGCGTTTTTTAGCGGCATTAAGTAAATAAGCGACGGTCAAGTTTGGATCGTTGATATCTGGACCATAATTAACAAATTCCTTACTGACGTCAATTTTAAGCGGCGAGCGGATCCAGCCAAAAACTCGCATGTCATTAAAAAAAAGTTTGGAATTGTCAGTAAACTCAAAAATTACTCTAGTGTGTTTGGCTGGCAAAGCATTGACCCAATCAGCAGTGGGATGACCACCGCCAGCTCTTTGACCATCAACGTCGACAAAAATTAATTGACCAGTCATTTTTAGATGAATGAGTAAATCACGCTGGCCACTCAAAACAATTTGCAAAATTTTGGCACGACGTCTGACTTCCAAAACAGTTTGATTCAAAATTTCTTGACTCAAAGTAGGGAAGGCGAGAAAACTTTTCTCGCGTAAAACTTCGATTTGTTGAATTTGGCGGTTAGCTAAAATACTAGTTAATTTGCGACGAATCGATTCTACTTCTGGGAGTTCGGGCATATCACTAATCCCTATGTTCCTTCGCTCCAATCAAACCACATTTTTTATATTTTAAACCTGAGCCGCATGGGCAAAGATCATTACGCCCAACTTTGGCATATTTATCAGCTGGTTGGCTAGAACTAATACTGTTAGTGTTACCAGCAGTACCACCGCCCATCTTGCCCAAAGCCGCTGCTAAATCATTAGCATTGCCAGCTCTTTCTTGTCTTTGCTCTACTTGGACTGCTTGCCCCAAACTAGGAGTAGACTCTGAAGGAGCTTGTAGGTTAATTCTCTCTGGCATAGTAGAGCGAGCCGTCATCGGCTGAACGCGGAAAATACGAGCCGCAATGGTACTTTCGACACTGGCAATCAAACCCTCAAACATCATGAAAGCTTCTTTTTTGTATTCAGCTAAAACAGTGTTTTTGTCACCACGCAACCAAATGCCTTCACGTAAATCTTCTACGCCATCCAAGTGATCCATCCATTTTTCATCGATAGTGGAGAGCACCACGTATTTCTCTAATTCGCGCATAATGGCTTCACCAAGAGTTTTTTCTCTGGATTCATAAGTCTTAGTAACAATTTCTAATAATTCACTAGTAATTTCGTCGGTGCTAGTTAATTTACTAATTTTTTTAGTTAAACGATTTTGTGAACCTTCATCAAAAGGGATTAAGCGGACAAATTCTTTAGTAATCGCCTCAAATTCATCATCAGTAAAATTCTCTGGAGCACGTAGTGAAACTAAACCAGTGATCTCATTGCTCAAATAATCCATGATTTGATTTTTGAGCAAATCTTCTTTGCCTTCTTCAAAAACACTAGCTTCTAGCAAACGGCGGCGGCGCTGGTAAATAATTTCGCGATGTTTGTTCATGACATCGTCAAATTCCACTAAACGTTTGCGTTGGTCAAAAAAGAAAGTTTCAACTTTGACCTGAGCTGATTCAATCGCTTTACTCACCATCGGATTCTCAATAGCTTGATCTTCATCTATCTTGAGGAAATCCATCACTTTAGCGATTTGTTCGCCACCAAAAATACGCATAATTTCGTCATCAAGGGCTACAAAAAACTGTGAAGTGCCTGGATCACCCTGGCGACCAGAGCGACCACGCAACTGATTATCAATACGACGAGACTCATGACGTTCGGTAGCCACAATTGCCAAACCACCCACGGACACTACATCATCATGATCTTTTTGCCATTTTTCTAAAGCAGTGGCATAAGCATCTAAATCATAATTAGCTGGATTAATGGAAGTTGGTAGACCAAGCTTCTCATATTTTTTAGCTAAAGCGATTTTTTTCTTAGAACGTTCTTTCTTCAGAAAATCTTTCAATTCTGGCTTAGCACCACCTAACACGATATCGACACCACGACCAGCAATGTTAGTAGCCACAGTGATGGCTCCACGACGACCAGCGTCAGCAATGATAAAAGCTTCTTTTTCATGATTTTTGGCATTTAAAACTTGATGGGGAATATTTTTTCTTTTCAAAAAATTGGCCACAATTTGGTTGTGTTCGATAGAGCGCGTACCAATTAAAATAGGTCGACCAGATTGATGAATTTCTTCCACCGCTTTAACAATAGATGAATATTTAGAAGCAGTGTTTTTGTATACCTGATCTGGCAAATCTTGACGCACTACTGGTTGATTAGTAGGAATTGCTAAAACATCGACATGATAAATTTGATTAAATTCTTCAGCTTCAGTCAAAGCTGTACCAGTCATACCAGAAAGTTTTTCGTACATGCGAAAATAGTTTTGCAATGAAACAGTTGCTAGCGTACGTGATTCTTGTTGAATTGGCACACCTTCTTTAGCCTCAATTGCCTGATGTAATCCATCACTATAGCGACGACCAAACATTAAACGTCCAGTGTGTTCATCAACAATGACTACTTGATTATCTTTAACGATATATTCTTTGTCACGCAAATAAAGAGTATTGGCTTTGAGAGCAGATTCAACGTGATGAATAGTATCAAAACTCTCTTCGTAAAGATTTTTAACGCCTAATTTAGCTTCAATACGTTTCACACCGAGATCGGTTAAAGTGGCAGTTTTAGATTTTTCATCAAGTTTAAAATCTTGATCAATCACCAAAGAGCGCACCATTTTGGCGTATTCAAAATATTTAT
>CAZFIY010000026.1:0-11438 GCA_964519685.1 uncultured Pseudomonadales bacterium | reverse complement strand
ACCCTTGACCTCCACATTGCAAATGTGGCGCTCTAGCCAACTGAGCTAAGGGCCCTCGCGCGCATCTGATGCACCTACTTTTTTAGCCTAATCAGGCCATGATTTTGAGACGGAGGGAATCCTTCTAAAACGGATTGTCGCGTATGCTCTTGTAAGCTTTCCCGAAAAGCTTTAGAGACAAAGAGTGATTATATATTTTTTAAGGACGATTTCAAGAGGGAATTTATTACCATAAATCACTCAAAAGTACTTCAGCGCAAGGAACTACTTCACTCTTTTTAGTATGTCTTTTACGAAGACCAGCACCATTGACGAATGATTCGATTGAATGCTCTCTAACCAAAACTCTAGCTGTATTCGGGCTAACAGCTTCATTAATAGAAATTAATGTAACTTTGTAATAGTCGCCATTGAGTTTTAAATTGTATACGCCACCTATTTCATACTTTAAATTAAACAATTTCTCAGACATAGAGTGGACATTTTACAATATTTTTAGAGAAAATCTAAAGTAACTTCGCTCTTTGATTAATTTCTGCTTCTACCAACTCTTTATCTTTGCCATATTTTAAGCGAGATAATTGCTTAACCATTTCTGCTAATTTAGGATTCATACGCGCTTCCTGAGCCTTAATGTCTTTATATAAAGACATGCTGAAAGCAGAAACAGGCTCATTATCGACAATGGTTTTGATGTAGGCATGATATTTTTCGACATTGACCAGATCATTTTCAGAAAAAGTTGGCGCAAATTCATGTTGCAAGAAATTAGCATCGGTCACACCGACACGGAAAGACACCATGGTTCCCACGTTACCAAAAACAGCGTTTTTGATTTCTTCATCGATCTGCCCAATAAACTGATTAGCCACAATTAAATTAAGACGATATTTACGAGCCTCAGATAAAATAGCAGCAAAATCCTCCGTCGCGAAGTTTTGAAACTCATCAACATACAAGAAAAAATCTGGACGCTGGTCCATTGGCACATTTTGACGACTCATAGCAGCAGTTAAAATCTTTGGCACTAGAATCAAACCTAAAAACTTAGCGTCTTCTTCGCCAAGAATACCTTTAGATAAATTGCACAAAACAATTTTTTTCTCATCCATTGCCTTGCGAAAATCAAATGCGCTCATTGGTTGACCAATAATATTACGCATGGTCTTGTTGGTTACAAAACGTCCAAACTTAGAAACAATGTAATCCATCACCTCAGACTTATGAAAATCAGAAGTATTGGCAATCTGATCAGTCCAATAACGCTTGACCATGCCATCTTTGACTAAAGGCAAATACTCTTCCACAAACTTGGCATCAGTTAAAATACGCACCATCTCGATAAAGGTACTGCCAGGCTTACACATAATCGTCAACATAGCGTTACGAATGGCGTGTTCGAAACGTGGACCAACAATACCAGTGTGATGAGGATCATAAAGTTTATACATCAAGCCAATAATGGAACTGGCCACAAAATGCATTTGCTCTTCTGTGTCGGCTTCCATAATATTCATCCCCATCGGTCGCTCCAAATCAGAAGGATTGAAATAAATCACATCTTCTGCTCGCTCTGGAGGCATTAATTGTAAGACATCTTCGACTAAGTCGCCATGAGGATCGATGACCGCTACACCATGACCAGCTTCGATATCCTGCAACACCATATCTTTCAAAAACTCAGATTTACCGGTACCAGTTTTACCAATGATGTAAGTGTGACGACGACGATCGTTGAGTCCTGCATAGATATCTCTTTCTTCACCGCGATAAATTGATTTGCCCATAAACAAACCTGTCGTTGGAATTTTATTAGGAGCGGGAGCGTTTTTAGCGGTCAAAGTACGAATATGGTGAGTTTCGACAGTTTTATTAGGAAAATGCATAATTGTCGCCAACTCTTCAGTATTTAAAACCATCGTATTCCAATTAAAGAAAGGCATGTAGCGATAAATGAAATCAATCATAAAAAGATGCTTGAGGATTAAAAAGGCTTTTTTGAAATTATTATAAGTAGAAGAAAATTGAGAAAATGCTCCCACAATATTATTTAAATGAGACTGAGCAGTAGTTGCATTTTGCGCCGAGACCACCACCCTAATAGAAGCTCTAAAACCTGGCTTACCAACTTTATTATTAATAGCCTCTACTTCTTTAGGGTCGTGGGTGTAATTGGCTTTATCTGGATCAGCTTCACGCTTTTTTTCTTTTTGATTATGTTTTAGACCACGATCTTGCCAACGCTTCCCCTCTGGTCTTAAAAGTATTTGTAAAGTTGCTCCTTCACCATCACCCATTTTGGACATAGCTGAAGTCAGTAAAGAAAGACCATCGGTAGGCAAATCTTTGTAAGTTTTAATCGGATAAAAATCAGCTTGAGCTAATTTAACCGGAGTAAAAGCAACGCGACCTTTCTCATTAAAAATGTTAACCTCATCCATTTCCGTCACTGCAGCTGACGGATAAGCGCCGTTGATTTGTTTTTCTACCAGATCACGAATAGATTTGTGACAAGTCACGTAAAAGGCAATATCCTCTTTCATGCCCACAATTTCGAAGCTGATCATGTCTTCTGGTTTGAGAAAGGCAAAAAAACCTTCTTTCTTCAGTGAATAAAGACCAGCAAACATTTGTTCAGCAGCATCAATTTTAATTTCATTGCTTTTTGGCAATTTGACTAATAAAGTAACAAAGTTGAGCACGTAATTTTCGCGACGCTGATTTTTGATCAAAGAAGCAATTAAAAAAATTAACAAAACTAAACAAACTAATAAACTAATAATAATAAATGCAGAAATAAAGAAATTATTCAGTTGAGATAGTAAGTTTTGCGCCTGATCATTCATAATCTACCTCTTCTTTATATACTACTGCTCCTGAAAACATTTTAGCAATTTTCTTACACCACTCAACTAACCAACGAACACTATATCTGGTACTTTTAAACTTTGCTTCTTCTTTACTTTTAGCAGTAATGGGCAAAACTACCACTGGTTTATTGGAAACTGCTACTGGAGCTACTACTTCTGTAGCCAATCTATCAATCTCTTGTTGTTTTTCTTTGATTAAAGCTTGCTCACGCTGTTCTTTACTTTCTTGAGAAACTTCTTTAATTTCTTTAGAAAGTTCTGCTAGCTCTGGATTACTGACAACCTCAACTGGAACTTCTACTTGAGACTCTGGAGTCTGCACAGTTTCAGCTACAGAAGTATTTTCAATGGGTAACTGATTATTTAAAGTTTCTTTGGCGCGAGCAGAACCCTGAGAAGTATTTACACTACTAATAGTAGTTTTATCAGATTGATTGTCGAGCGTTTGACTAATTAAGTTATCAAGCAAATCTAGTTTGTCGTCGTTATCATCATTTTTAAAAACAATAGTTTGCTTGGAAAAAGTAGGCAAAAGTTTACCCAAAGTTGGATATTTACTGGCATTGGAACTGGAAAAAATCCTTTTTAAGGATTGACTATTTGACACAAGATTATCATAGCGTTTTTTTGGCGCTACTTAAAGAAGAGTTTTGCATTTAGATCTTCATCACTTAAAAACCCAGGCTTAGTTTCCAAAACCAAGTCAGCTGGTTTTGGAGAAGTATAAATCTCCAATGCTTGTTCTTTTTGAACCGATCTTTGACATTCTATAAACATTACATGATCAAGCCAACAAATATCCAAGTCAAAAAACATCTCTTTCATCCAAAAATGGCGAATTGCCTTATCTGGAAAAATAAATAATAAACCATCAATAGTTTGACCATTAGTGCTAATCATCTCCATTCGGCCAGACAAGCCTTGAGTCACGCTACTTGGAGTTTTAACTACTTCTACCACAATTTCTTTTTTAACTGGAGAAAAAAAGTTTTCCCTCAAAGTTAAGTGCATCAATTGATGATCTTTGACAAAAAAAATAAAAGCATAGCTACTATAAAAAAAATAAAGACCAAATAAAAACACTCCCACTAAAAAAGCCAAAAAAAATCGCACTTTCATAAAATTAAAAAAGCAAAATCACTAGCAAAAATATAAAATAAAATAGCACTGCCCAACAAATTTTCCTAATAAGTTCAGCTGTAATTTCTATTTTAAACATAGACAAAAAACGTTCTTTAAAAAGCAATGTTTCACTGCGTAACTGCCACATTTCTATTAGTAGGTAGAAGTTAATAGCAAGGATTAAAGCAATGCCTAAAATACTGCCTGATGAAGTTAAAACAAAAATACTCAGCAAAGGCAAAGTTAAAAGAAAGAGAAAATTGCGACTAGCAAGCATAGAAAAATGCGAATCATTTTCAAATGATAAGTCAATCTTTTCTGTGTATAACTTATACAAATATTGTTCATCAATATACAATAAAAATAGACCTAAGATATAAGCGCCAACAAAACCAATTAAGCTTCCTACATTCTGCCAAGCTTTAAAAAAAACAATTAAAAAAACTAACAAAGATAGGGGGAAAAAAGTTTTAAAGAGAATTTGTTTTTTTGAAAAAAATTGTTTCATTTTTTCAATTCCAAAATTTTAGCAACAGAATTATTAACCTTGTTTCTGAAACTTTCTGAGTCTTCATATTCTTTTTGCAAAGTCACCACCACTTCTTCCAAAGAAGAAGCATTGGTGCCTCTACCAAAAACCAAAACATTGTTGCCCGCTTTAATAGCTTCTACAGCTATCTGCCCTAAACTTTTTTCTTGAGTGCTGTCTCCCTGAGCCTTAGCTGATTTCATAGTTAAATCATCCGTAAAAAGCAAAACCTTTGGATAAGTATCTGTAAATTTGCTCAAGCATTCTTCACTCAGGCTACAAACCTGTCCAGATAATTTGTTTTCTAAACGCACATGAGTAGTCATGACGCCAATATTTTTAAATTTATTTAAAAGTTGGCTAAAAATTTCCGTATCGTTTTTATCCAAAGTAATGGTGGAAGCTGCATTATGAGGATCTTTGCTAATCGAGCCTATTCCTGGAAAATGTTTAATCACTGCCATTACTCCGTTTTGAGCAAACTGCAAAATAAAATTACTGGCAGCTAAATATGTTTTGTCCATATCTGATGCTGCTCTAGTTTTCAAGACAGCGCTACTTGAAGCCAAATCAACTACTGGCGCAAAAACTATATTAATGCCAACTTCATTTAATTCTCTTGCTGATTGATTAAAAACAGCTTTTTGTTGTTCATTAGAATAGCTATTAACCACCTTTTGCCAAGCATCTAGCTTAGTAAAACCCTCACCATTTAGGCGTTGAACCAAACCACCCTCATGATCGACGGCGATCAATGGCAAATAATCAGTTTCGCTAAAAGAGTCATAAATAACTTCTTTGGCTAAAAGAGCTGACTGAGTAGAAATTTTTTCCCCAAAATAAACTATCAAGCCTGGATCATAATCTTCTATGAAACGTAGTATTCTCGCACTAGAACTGCTTTCTTCTTCTAGTTCGTTAAGATCCACAGGAACCGCTATCAGTTGAGTAATTTTATCTTTTGTAGTCAGTTCTTTTTTGAGGGTTTTTGTAGGTGTTGGAGTAAAAGTTGGTGTTATCTCAGTGGCTTGATTGGGCTGTTTAAAAAAAGGTTTTTTGAAATAATTGTAAGCAGAAATCAAAGTTAGGATAAAAAGAAAAAAAATCAGTAATTTAGTGGTCCAGTGTCTCATACTGTTGTTTTTGTTCTTTCAGTTGTTTCAATTTCCACATGAAAAGCTTGGCTTTATTATCTGCTCTAGAATCAATAACGAAACTCAGAGCAGTTTCCAAGACGCCGCGTGGTAAAGTTTTCGCTAATTTAATATACAACGCCGTATGTTTTTTGTCTGCCAAGACTTCTGCCAAATGACAACCAAAGCTCTGAAATTCATGAGCAATATGCTTATTTTTTTCAGTTAGCTGATATCCTTTAAGCAAATCACTAGTCGAAGTAAACTCAGCTTTTTGACGCTTTGTAGATGGTTTTTTTTCAAGAATTTTTTTAGAATCAACAAGATCGGGAAAAAGAGGTACGGCGTGGTACTTTTCAGATTTAGCAGACATCGTTTTTGACATCTATGAAAAATTATAGCCCAAGCTTTTTAAAATAGCTTTATTTTTAGCTACTATTTCGACTGGCAAATTACCCTCTTCTTCAATAACTAACTTGAGAGGTTTTTTTGCTAGCTTTTCATAGAAGTTTACTTGAGTAGCCAAGGTTTCCTTGACTAAATTTAAATCAGCAAAAGCCAACCAATCGGCAGAAATTAAATATTGACCAAGATTATAAGTGGTTTCACCACCTGCTAGGGTAAAACAAATTTTATTAGCAATGTGAATGTTGCGTGGACGCACCATGTGACCCTTGATCTCATGGGCTAATTCCAGCGGATCAGCAAAGGGCAAAATTCCAGCATAAAGCAACTTTTCATGATCTGCTAAAACTTGTAAATGCTGCTGCATACTAGCATTAGCCTCATCAAAATCATTTAAAACTAAAGTTTCTTTGACATAGGCGTTTTCTTCACTAGCTACAATGCGTAACTGACGATCTGCGACGTCACATTTAGCCATCATTTGGCGTACTGCTGCCAGCACTCGACTGAAATTTTCTAATTTCAAACCAGCACCTAAAAAAGCTAAGCGACGACCGTAATTGATTTGCACTCCCTCATCACCACAAGCAATCACCCAAGGCATGCTTGGGTTGAGGTTTTCTTGATTATTTTGTTCTGACATTAAACTACCTTTGTATAGGGCAGGAAATATAAAAAAACAAAAAAATGAAGGGAATTAATCTTCGTCTTCATCTTCACTAGCTTCAGTCATGCCTTGCACAACCGCTAGATATTGTTTCATTTCTTGTTCAACTTGTTGCCAATTACCTTTAGCTTCACGGATCGCATTGAATAACAAATCCATGTCAATTAATAATTGGTCGTCTGTAACAATCATTCTTTGTTTTGCCATGGGGTTATTATAGCACTTATATCTGTAAAAAGACAGATTAATATCTGGTTTTTTAAGAATTTATCGTTAGAATATAGGGCACTTACTATGATAGATAGAAAAAGAGCTTTTGATGTATTTTGTGTTATTTTTGCATCTGTTATTGTCGCGCCACTTAGTGTTTTAACTTATCCAATTTTACTATTTCTCATCGGCAAACCAATCATCTTTAAACAAAAAAGAGTCGGTCAAAATGGCAAAGTTTTTATGATGTATAAATTGCGTAGTATGTATAAAAATGCTCCAGAAAACAGAAGTAAATATTTGGCAAAAAATGAAGCCCCTGCGCCAATGTTTAAAATTGCCAATGACCCACGTTTTCTTCAGAAAAAAATTCAGTTACCCTTCCTAAAAAAAATGATTATTTTAAAAATCGGTCGCTATTTGTCTCAATCAGGCTTAGACGAAATCCCTCAACTCTTCAATGTTTTGAAAGGAGAAATGAGTATTTTTGGCCCCAGACCTTTACCAGTAATAGAAGCTGAACAATTACAAAAACAAGATCGGAAATGGTACAAGTGGCGCCATAGCGTTAAACCAGGCATATTTTCTGCTTGGGCATTAGATGCCAAACACAATCAATCCTTTGATTATTGGAAGAAATTGGAAAAAGAAACTTTACAAATGACCATTGAAAAACAACTTATAACTATCTGGAAAATCATTATCAAGCAACTAAAAAGAGCGCTGTTTTAAGGCGCTCTTTTCATATTTACTCTAAGATAAATTTATTTATAAGCAACTGGCATGGAAGTGTCTATAATGGACAAACTCATGCGACGCTGTTCTGGAACCACGTTTTCTACGTTAACGGTCACTTTTTCACCAACTTTAAGATCTACACCTTCCAATTTAGAAGCATGGATCAAAGCATCAACGCCTTTTTCTACATTGATAAAGGCACCAAAGGCTTCCACTCTGGTCACTTCGCCAGTAAAGGTTGTGCCAACACCGTAGCGCTCTTCAATGCTTTCCCATGGATCAGCATCTAATTGCTTGATAGAAAGATTTAATTTGTTGGTTTTTTCATCCACACCTAAAACTTTCACTCTGATGCGATCACCAACTTTATGGTAATCCTTGGGGTGATTGACTTTTTCCCAAGAAATTTCAGAAATGTGAATTAAACCTTCAACATAACCAATACTATCTTTAGCTTCAGCATCTTTGACTGGCACCTCAACGGTCACAAAAAGACCAAAATGCATCACTCCAGAAACAACTCCGTCGTAGATTTTGCCCTCTTCAACACTAGAAATAGCCAAATCTTTCTGAGCTAATTCCTTGGCTTCACTGACATGTCTTTCAGAGAAAATCAAACGATTCTTCTCACGATCAACTTCAATGGCCTTAACTGGGAAGACTACACCTTTGAGGTTTTGGATTTTACCCATGTATTTACGACTAAATTGACTGGATGGAACAAAAGCGCGTACGCCGTTGACCAAAACAATTAAGCCACCACGGTTCATTTCGATGCCCTTGGCTTCTAACTCTTGATCCTTTTCCATGGCTTCTTCAAAATATTCCCATTTAGCATCTGAGGCAGCGCCTTTGAGAGATAAAACCACTTGACCTTTGTCGTTATCAGTTGAAATGACGATAGCCTTAATTTCATCGCCAACCTTGAGTTCTTTGACGAAATCGATGGCAAATTCGTATTCTTTGTCAGAAACGATACCTTCAGTTTTAGCACCTAAATCAATGATTAAACTTTTTTTACTTTTCTCAACAATGACACCAGAAATAGTGTCACCTTTTTTGGGAATCACAATCTTACCTGTATTAGCAGCTAAGAGCTCCTCCATAGTTTGTAATTTTTTGACCGCTTTATCAGTCATAGTAAAAATAATTCCTTTCTTTTTGGACTGGGAGATTGTATCATGAAAGCAAGAGTTCTGCACATTAAATTCAGTCACGTTCGACTAAAATTACCGCTCTTAGAGATTGACCATCTTTGTCTCACTCGGTGAAGTCGCTGCTATTTACGTAATAGTTACACTACAGTTAACTACACAACGACTTCAAACGGACTTTATTTAACGTGCTAAACTCTTCAAAAAAATTATAAAATGGGTTTTAGTTAAAGTGCAAATTTAATTAACAATAATAATAAAAGTAAAGAAAAAAATATGCTCAATACGCCAAAAGTTTCTGATATCAGAGAAAAAACAGTTTTAGTCAGGGTTGATTTTAACGTACCTTTGAAAAAAATTGGCCAAAATAACAGTGAAAAATATATTGTTGCTGATGACCAACGCATTAGAAGTGCGCTGGAAACAATTCTCTTTCTCAGGGAGCATGAGGCTAAGATTATTTTGATTTCTCATTTGGGTCGACCAGATGGTAAAGTTGTCAAAAAATACAGTCTTGAGCCAATTGCTACTTATCTTCAACAAAACCTCGGTTTGGAGACTAAATTTGTCACAGATTGCATTGGTGAAAAAGTTGCTAAAAAAGCTAGTGAACTTAAAAATGGTGAAATTTTATTGTTAGAAAATGTGCGTTTTTACAAAGAGGAAGAAAAGAATGATGCAAGCTTTGCGAAAAAAATAGTCAAAGCCACTGGCGCTAAAGTTTTTATTAATGAGGCCTTTTCTGCATCTCATCGCGCCCATGCCTCTGTAGTGGGTGTGGCTGAGTTGCTACCTAGTTTTGCCGGTTTTGATTTAGCTGCAGAAGTTAAAATTCTCACCAAAACTCTGAAAAAAGCCTCCCGACCGTTCGTAGTGGTTCTGGGAGGAGCTAAAATTGACGACAAAGTCAGTGCAGTTAAAAACCTGACTAAGTTAGCCGATTTAGTTTTAGTTGGTGGCGGAATTGCTAATGCTTTCTTAAAAGCTAGTGGCATCGAAGTACACAAATCATTTATGGGTCAAAATGCTGCAGAAAATGTCAAAATTGCTAAGAAAATTTTGAATGAACACCAAACGGAAAGAACTATGATTGATGTTGAAAATACCGGCAAAGGTCTGCCCTTACCTAAAGTAGTGGTTCCAGTTGATGTTCTGGCAGCTAAAAATATAGACGTAAGTGATGAGAAAGAAGTAACGCGTTTAGAGTTACTTAAAAATGTCAAAGATACTCCTGAGGATTTAGACCTTAAATATCTAGACATCGGCAAAGAAACCATTGCTCTATACAAATATCTTTTGTCTAAAGCTAAAACCATTTTCTTTAATGGCCCCTTAGGTGTCTTTGAAAATCCACTTTTTGCCAAAGGTAGTCGAGAAATTGCAAAAAATATTGCTAGAAATACCACTGACTCAGGAGCAGTCACTATTTGCGGAGGTGGTGAGACCAACGCAGTCATCAACGCTTGTGGCTTGCGAGACCGTTTTACCCACGTTTCCACAGCTGGAGGAGCGGCTTTGGAGTTCTTGGGTGGAGAAAAGTTGCCAGGGGTTGAAATTTTGAAGAAGTAAAATAAATCAATTGAATCATTAATAATTATATTTTTCGATTTCTTTCAAAATTCGTTCCACCTTATTTTCCCATGATTGAGAATTAGCTATCTTTTTCATCTTTTTTTGCTCAATCATAGAAATTGGGTATTTTTTAAGGTGTTCCATTACGACAATAAAATCTTTTAAGTTTTTAACTATATAAATAAATTTTGAAAATCTTTTTAACTCTGTTATTTCAGAAGATATAATCGGTAAACCACAATATAAATATTCCATCGTTTTCATGGGAAATGAATAGCGATTGTAAAAATTTTTGATGTTATATGGAATGAGTCCAATATCAAAATTTATTAAAACACTAGGAACGAACTTTTTTTCTACTGAAGGATATAGATAAAAATTTGGAAATTTTTGTAAATTATCAATTTTTTTTGATAAATTATCTTTTTGACCAAAAACATTTGGTTCTAAATCTCCAAAGAAAAGAAAGTCTAAGTCTGGTGAGCTTTTAATCATTTTGTTTAAAAACTTAAAATCCAATCTGCTGCTTATACCACCAACAAAACCTAAAACAGTTTTTTTCTTATGTTTTTCTAAGATGAGCTTAAGCTTTTTTGGTAAAGGCCGGGCCTGATTAAAAATTTGTTCAGCAAATCCTAGCGGAACCAACTTCACATCATTTCTTATTTTTTTCATTTCATCAAAAATTACTGATGAATTTGCCGTAATAATCTCTGCTCTTTCTGCCAATGCTAAATGACATTTTTTGCTGTACTCAGAGAAAGATGGAAAGAAGTCAACACAATCATAAATTTTAAAAAATCGAGAAAATATAGTTAAAAAAATATCAGCATAATCTGGTTCAAAAAACCAAAAAATTTTATTTTCTCTTCTATGAAGAATGTCTACATATAATCGCAGAAACAAGCTATTTATAAAACAATTAACATTACGAACGAATTGAAAACGATTTCCAATTATAAAAAAAAATGGTCTTATTATGAGTAAGTTATCTTTTTTAAGAAATATTTTTTTAATTTTATTTGGTTTGAAAAAGTC
>CAZFIY010000025.1:0-11808 GCA_964519685.1 uncultured Pseudomonadales bacterium | reverse complement strand
CAATTTAGCACATTCGTTTATGCAAGTTAATCGTCAAAAAATAGCCAATCTGTTACAAAAATTAATTTTTACTAATTTTAATTTACTTTTCTTTTTAACTCCATTTATTTTCACCTGGGCTAATCAGGAACTATTTGAATTCAACAAAATGCTTTTCGTTTATGCCATGACTGGCTTACTCGTTGGGTTATGGCTGATCAGAATGATAGTTGAACAAAAATTCATTTTTCAAAGAAGTAAACTCGACTATTTTTTATTGGCTTTTCTCGTTTCGCAAGTCATCTCAACCATCTTTTCCCTGCATCCACGAACTTCTTGGTTTGGTTATTACACTCGTTTCAACGGCGGTCTTCTATCAACTATCACCTATATTATTCTTTTTTATACTTTTATCGCTAATATTAAAAAAGCCCAACTCAAGGCTATCTATAGCAGCTTGCTACTCTCAGCCTTTTTAGTCAGTCTTTATGCTATACCAGAACATTTTAGCCATTCCCCTAGTTGCTGGCTTATCACTCAAAAATTTGACACTAATTGTTGGTCAGAAATCAATAACCCTCGTTATCGAGTCTTCGCAACTTTTGGTCAACCCAATTGGCTAGCTGCTTTCTTAATCAGCATTATTCCTTTTAATCTCAGTCAATTGCTAAAAAGTAAAAAATGGCAAAGTCGTTTCTCACTATTAGTGATTTTGTTAACTAGTATGAGCGCTTTGCTTTTTACTAAGTCTCGATCTGGATTAATCGGATTGGCTCTCGGACTGGTTTTTTATGCAGTCATGAAAATAGCTACAGATCAAAAACAACGTTTGATTAGTTTTTGGAAATTGAGTGGTGTTGGAGCAATGTTAGCTATATTAGCCTTGTTTTTAGGCACGCCTTTTACCCCAAAATTAAGTGATTTAATAGGACAAAAATCGGTTACTACAGAAACAACCATCGTAGAAACAAGCGAGGGAGGCACGCCCTCAGAGGAAATCAGAAAAATAGTTTGGCAAGGTGCTATTAAAATTTGGCAAAGATATCCAATTTTTGGATCTGGCGTTGAAACTTTTGCCTATAGTTATTATTTAGATCGTCCAATTGCTCATAATCTAGTCTCTGAATGGGATTTTCTTTATAACAAGGCTCATAACGAATTATTAAATTTTCTAGCTAACTCTGGATTGGTAGGTTTACTAAGCTATTTAAGTCTCTTTTTTGTGAGTTTTTACTTAGGAATTAAAAATTTAGCTAAGCAAAAAAATCGTGAGGAAATTATAGCTATTTTAGCTGGTATCTTAGCAATGTTTATTTCCAACCTGTTTGGTTTTTCTACGGTCACTACTAATTTGTTACTATTTGGCTTCTTTGCCATATTAATTTTAAATTTGGAAACAAAAACTAAAGCAAAAATAGAACCAATTATTAATAATCATGAATCAATCTATTTAGCCACAAAGGATTATATTTTGTGTGCAATTATCATTGTTTTAACTTGCATAAGTATTAATAAGATTCGTTTAATTTGGCAAGCAGATTATTTATTTACTCAGGGACAAAATGTTTTTGCCAATGGTGATAAACAGAGTGGTTTAATGATGATTCAAGAAGCCATTACAAAATCCCCAAAAGAAGCGCTTTTTTACGATAACTTAGCTGAAAATTATGCTGAATTAAGTATTCTTTTTGCCAAAAATCAACAAAGTACTAATAGCGCCCTTCTCGCTCAAAAAGCTATTGAAAGTAATCAATATGCATTGCAGCTTAATCCAGCGCATCTTAATTTTTACAAAAGCCAGGCTAGAATTTATATTTTACTTGGGCAACTTGATAGCAGACTCTATTCCTATGCAGAGCAGGCTTTACGCAAAGCCATTACCCTATCTCCCACAGATGCCAAGCTTTACTACAATTTAGCTCTTGTTTTAGAAATTATTGATAAAAAAGATGAGGCTTTAAGCACAATGGAATACGCAGTTTCCATTAAAGAAAATTACTTGCAAGCACGCAATGAATTAGCACGAATGTACTTCCTCAAAGGTGATTTGGAAAAAGCTAAAACACAGTATTCATATAGTTTACAAAATATTGCTCCTGAAGATGAATTAATTAAAGAAAAACTAAAAATCGTTGAAGCAAGCATGGGTGCGCAAATTAAAAAAAGATGATTGAAAAAAATATCCAAAGCATTGATGGAATCAAAATCCATTATGAAATTACTGGAAATGAAAAAGCAAAGAAAACGCTGGTTTTTATTCATGGATTTGGCGGTAGTTTAAGAGCCTTTGATCCTCTGATTGCTAATTTTAAAACCAGACAATACAAAATTATTAATATCGATCTTCGAGCACATGGCCAATCAGAACGACCTAAAAAAAGTTATCAATATGGATTGAATTATTTCATCAATGACTTGGTGTTAATTTTACATCGAGAAAAAGCGGAAAATGTAACTTTAATTGGACATTGTTTCGGAGGTATCTTAGCTCTAGGATTAGCGATTAATTATCCATATTTTTCTCAATCTTTAGTTTTGTTAAATGTTTCTTATAAGGCACCAGACTTGGCCAGAATGCTTTATAAATATTTCCCTATCAAGGGCCTGATTTTCTTTATGTTGAAGTTTTTTCCTAATTTGTATCTCAAAAATTATCCCACTTATGCAAAATATGAAAAAAGCGGTGACTTTAATCCTAAAAGAATTGGTTCCGACATCCTTCATACTTCACCAAAGAGCTATCTATATATTAGTAGAGAAATTGTGAATTTTGATTTTTCACATAAACTTAGTAACATTCAAAATAACGTACTTTTGATTCATGGAGAAAAAGATCGGGTTTTCCCACTCCACATTGCTTTTTCGCTACAAAAAAAATTAGCTCATTGTAAGCTAGCTGTAATCAAAGGTGGTAATCATCTGACAGTTTTAAATAAAAAAACTGAAGTTATAGAAATCATTAAAAAAAATTTGGTCAATAAATTCCTCTAAACCAATAAATAAGGTGGTGTTGCTGTATAATATAGATATATAAAAATGAAAATTATTACCGCTCCACATCCAACTTTGCGTCAAAAAGCTAAAACAATTAGTGTTTTTGACAAGAAATTTTTTGTGTTTCTAGAACAACTGGCTAAAACTCTGGTGGAAAAAGAACAACCTAGCGGTGTTGGCCTAGCCGCCCCTCAGGTGAATAAATCTCTACAAGTTTTTGCCGCTATTTTGGGAGCAGAAAATCAAGCTAGCCAAAAACCCAAAATTGAATTTTTTATCAATCCCGTCATCACTAAAACCAGCAAGAAAAAAATCAAAGGCTTGGCAAATGGTGAAGACAGATTTGAAGGTTGTTTGTCTATTCCTCTACTCTATGGTCCAGTCGCTCGCTATGAGTGGATAGAGGTGCAATATCAAAGTATTTTTTATCATGATTTAATTGAGAAAAAAACTACTTTAAAAAATAAAAAACTTCGCTTTAATGATTTTGATGCGCGAGTGATTCAACACGAATACGATCACTTACAAGGTGTGTTTTTCACCGATCATCTTTTGCAAAGTAATTCACCCGTTTATATTGAAGAAGATGGACAATGGGTGGAAGTAAAAAACAAACGAGAAATCCTGGCTCTCTTGTAAAAAGTCAAAATTAATAAGATGTCATACAAAATTGCTTTAGCTGGTTCTAGCAAATACACGGTCATGATGGCTGAGGCTCTGCAGGTCGATGATCGTTTTGAAATCACATACACTATCTCACCCACCCCCAAACTCATTGGTCGTCAACAAATTCTGACCAAAAATCCTCTGCAAATTTGGGCAGAAAAAAAGCAGATTACAAATTTTTCAGTCGAGAAAAAAATCGATGCTAATTTACAACAGAAACTGGCCACTTCTGGAGAAATCGACTTTCTCTTGGTAGTTGATTTTGGTTATTTAGTTCCTCTTTGGTTATTGCAATTACCCAAAGTTGCTCCGCTTAATATTCATCCTTCACTATTGCCAAAATGGCGCGGTAGTTCTCCAGGACAGTTCGCTTTGTTATTTCAAAATCTCGCTGGAGAAACGACTCAAACTGCCGTGACTCTAATGATCATGAATGAAGGTTTAGACCAAGGCCCAATTATCACTCAATTACCCTTCAAAATTGAAGAAAATTGGACACAAAACGAATATTATGAGCAAGCTTTTACGCTGATGACAGAAAAGTTAGCTGATTTGATTGACAGTTTGGCGCAAGGAAAAATTATCGCCCAAGATCAGCCTCTAGAGAGCCCTACTATCACTGCCAGACGCTTAAGCAAGGAAGATAGCTTTGTCGCTTGGAGTGATTTACAAAAATTGATGCAAGCTGGTTTGGAAAAAATTCGTTTATCTGAAACTTCTACTGCAAATCCCTCGCTACTGAGTAGTTTATTGGCTAACGAAGAAATTTGTAAAGACAAAAGAGAGCAAATTCAATTAATCATTAATGCTACCAAAGCTTTTACTCCTTGGCCAAATGTGTGGACAGAGGTTGAAACTAATCGTGGCCAAAAAAGAATGAAAATTCTATCCTGCCATGCCAACGATCAACAACTAGTCCTAGATCGTGTGCAGATCGAAGGTAAAGATCCGTGTTTATTTAGAGAATGTAAAAACGCCTTGCTTTAATGAATTCAATAATGAATTCAATTAGGCGGTTTTTTTATAGTGACTGGTCAAACCCAATTTTTTAAGTTGTCTCAAAACTCTGGTAGGAACTTTGACTTTTTTCTTCAAACCATTCAAGGTCACAGTCGCAGTGTGTAAATTGTATTTAAAAGCTCTTCTGGTACGATTTTTGGCATGAGAAACATTGTGGCCATAACCAGCGACTAAAGAATATTTGCGTAAATTGATTTTCATAACAGAGGGTGATTTTACCACATGAAGAAAAAAATGTGCAGAGGAAGAAATTTTTAAGTTGAATGGTAAAATGAGATACTTCATGTTAATTTTTATATTGCTTTTCACCTTTTTTATAGCCAGTCAACAAACAGTTCGGGCTTTCGATCACACCACTTTGATTATTAATCAAGTTCGTGGAGTTGAATGTTGTAGCCCCGGCAACTTAACTAATTTGCAACTGCAATTAAATACCACTTATAAATTGAATCTACCTGTTACTTTTACTTTACGTTATGACGTTTTAAATGATCCAGAGTTTTTAAAATTCATAAAAAATCACCAAAATGACAATCTTGAATGGGGCGCTTTTTTAGAAATTACTCCACAATTAGCTCGAGATGCAAACGTTGAATATGGTGGCAACGAAAGCAATTGGTACGAAGCTCAATTTGCTTATTTGATCGGCTATACAAAAACTGATCGACAAAAACTGATTGAAACTTACATGGAACGCTTTAAAACAGTGTTTGGGGATTATCCTAAAAGCACCACTGCTTGGATGATTGATCCTTTTTCTTTACAAATTCTCAAAAAAGATTATGGCGTACTCATTCATCAAATTACTAGAGAACAAATGGGCGTTGATTCTTACACACTCTATGGTGGACCAGTCCATTATCCTTATTATCCCAGTCAAAATTGGGCATTAATTCCAAGCAAGCAAGCAGAAAATAAGCTGATGCCTATCATCGTCAGGCAAACTATCACCGATCCTGTTTACAATTATGGTGACGACAGCAGTTCTTTTACTTCTCAACCCAATGATTACGCTTTGCGAAAAGCAGACTTTGATTATTTTGAACATTTGTTTTTACAAGCACATGCACAGAATGCTAATCAAGATACTTTTGCTTTAATTGGTCTAGAAAATTCTATGTCTGATGAAATACAAACTGAATTTATTAAACAATTGAATTTCGTCAAAAAATATCAACAAAATAATCAAAATCATCAAGTTTTGTTAGCTAAAGATTTCGCAGAATTTTTTCAAAATAAAAATATCAGCAATCAAGAATTATCTGTTTACGAAGGACAAGATCAAAAAAACGCTGATGAAAAATCTTGGTGGATCACTACCCCATACTATCGACTACGTTTGCGTTTGAGTAATAAAGAATTATTTATTAGTGATTTGCGTGTTTACGATGATAATTTTACCGATCCTTATCTAGAAAAATCTGCTAAAAAATTGGGCTGGTGGATCGTGCCCTTCATTATCGATGGTTCTCGCTATCCAGCTCATGATCAAAGTTTGCAGTTCGATTTACTTAACAATGATAGTTTAACGGAATTAAAAAGAACCGAATTAGAACCAAGTAGACTAAGACTAGTGGAAAAAGTTGATCTAAAAACATTAAAAATTGAAATTAATGTCAACGAATTTAAAGTCTTTCATCAAGATCAATTGTTGGCTGTTTTTGATAAGCAAAAAATCGCTCTTAACAACCAATTTAGTGATCAAACACAAAATGCACTGCTTGAAAAAATTAAAAAAGATCAAGCTTGGCAATTAGAGAAAACTACTAACCAAGAAAATTTGGATGTTTTTGCCATTAAAATTAAAAAACAAGATGGCTTACTTGAAGAAATGCGTCAAAAACATTATCCACTTCTCTTCCCTGAATTGAGCGAGCATCCTTTAGATAAAAATAACACTTATTTATATAAAAATAATCGTTTCGCCATGGCAGGACGTAACCCAGTACGTTTAGTTTTATTTCCCAAAGATCAATATGGTTATCCAATAACTTTAAAAACTGAACCTAAAATTACTGTGCAACATCCAATCGATAAAATTGAAATCAAAGCACAAAGTGGGCAAAATGGCATGCTATTTCTAGATTTTGATCACAGTGTGCCACTTAAAACCCAAGCAACTATTAGTAAAGATGGTTGGTCTGAAACTGTAAATATTTATTTTGCTCCCAATTGTAAAAGTGATTTAAAATACTGTCTCACTCATCCTTTACAAGCTACTTGGTATGTGCGTAATTTTTTAGGTGACAAATGGCGAGCTCTTAGAGAAAAAATGAAAGATTTATAATAGAATCAAAGCACTTATGTTAGATTTACTTTTTCAAAATCCCTTTGCCTTTGTTATTTTTATGGCTGGTTTACTCATGTCAATTAGTATTCATGAATTTGCTCATTGTTTTATTACTGATAAGCTTGGCGATCCTACACCACGCATTAAGGGTCGTTTGACTCTTAATCCTCTCTCTCATTTGGATCCAATTGGCACTTTAGCCATTATTTTAACTGGTTTTGGTTGGGGTAAAGCCGCACCCTATGATCCATATAACCTCAAAGAGCCAGTGCGCGACGCTGCTCTAATTGCTGGAGCTGGACCAGCAAGCAATTTATTAATTGCTACTTTTTTATCAATTTTATTAAAAATGGGTTTTGGAGGTGAGTTTTTTGCTCTTTTTAGTATTCAGTTAATTTTTATCAATGTAGCACTAGCTTTGTTTAATTTACTGCCAGTTTATCCTCTTGATGGCGGTAAAATTATGCGCGCACTTTTACCACATCAGGCTAGTTTAGAATACGAAGATATTATGAGTCGCTACGGCACTGTCATCTTAATCATGATGGTTTTTCCATGGGCCGGTGGACAATCGGCGGTTAATGCCTTACTTCGTCCAATTATTGACATCTTTTTAAAAATTTTCATCTAAAACTAATATGAATATTGCTTTGCTCTCTACTCTTATTATTAGCTTACTTTCTTTGTTAAGCGTTGCTTCTTTGTTATTGCTCAAAAAACAATTACATAAAATCATTACTTTGTTATTAGCTTTAGCTGCTGGTACTTTAATGGCAGATGCTTTTTTTCATCTTTTACCAGAAAGTATTGAGGTTTTGGGAGCAGAATTAAGTTTGCAAATTACTTTTTTGGCATTTTTAGGTTTCTTTTTGATTGAAAGATTGCTTGGATGGCATCATTGTCACAAAGATCATTGCGAAGTACACAGCGTTGCTTATATGAATCTTATTGGAGATTCAGTGCATAATTTTATTGATGGCATGATTATTGCGGCTAGTTTTGCCGTCAATTGGGAGGTTGGTGTTGGAGCCAGTTTAGCCATTGCTCTACATGAGCTACCTCAAGAATTGGGTGATTTTGGGGTTTTATTGCATGCCGGTTTAAACAAAAAACAAGCCATTTTCTTTAATTTCTTTGTTTCTTTATTTGCAATTTTAGGAGTATTGCTTAGCCAATGGCTTTTTAATTTCAATGAGTTTGCTATTCATTATTTATTAGCTATAGCTGGCGGTGGTTTTCTCTACATTGCTACTGCTGATTTATTACCAGAAATTAGAGCTGAAAAAAATTTGTGGAAACTACTTAAATCACTATTATTCGTAGCAATTGGCGTTGCTACAATTTATTTATTGAAGTTTTTAGAATAACCAATCTTTTACTTTTCAGTTGTAGATTCTTTGGGAAGCTCTTGTTGATTTTCTGATGTGGACACTGGAGTTTCTTTTGCTTTCAAGCGCACGATTAATTTTTCTATAGATTCTCGACTAATGTTTTTGTCCACGGTTACTTGTGGGGGTTGTTCATTTTCACTCATATGTTTTTATCATAACATGATCACGATCCAAGCAAAAATAGTCAATGTTGTATAATGAAAATATGCTAGAAGGTTTCAAAAAATTTATTTTAAAAGGTAACGTAGTTGATATGGCGGTAGGTGTGGTTGTCGGTGTTGCTTTTGGCAATGTAGTCACTGCTTTAGTTAAAGATTTAATTACTCCTTTAATCGGAGCATTTGGTGGCACGCCAGATTTTTCAAATATATTTTTTACCATTAACAAAAGCAAGTTTATGGTGGGAGATTTTATTAATGCAGTAATTTCTTTTTTAACTGTTTCTGCGACTATTTATTTTTTTATCATGCTCCCCATGAACAAGCTGATGGAAGTGAAAAAAAATAAAAAAACTGAACCTGCTGAGAAACTTTGTCCTGAATGTTTAAGTAAAATTCCTTTTAAAGCAAAAAAATGTAAATTTTGCGCTAGCAAAATTAATGATTAGAACAACTTCAAATAAGAATTTACTCTAAGAAAGAGCTTCTCTTGCTTGTTTATCGTAATAAAATGGAAGATAGTCTGCTTTGCTTACACCCCATCTAGGACCCACTATTGCTGATACATCTTCAACATCATCTGGTTCAACTAAGGTATGAAGAATGGCATTAGCTAAGGTTTTAACAATATTAGCAACAATTTCATTTTTTTCTTCAACTGAAGTTTGTTCGTTTAATAATTTTGCTATAAGCTCATCGCTTACACCATATTTTCTTGAAACTTCTAATTGTCTTTCTACACTGACACCTTCGGAGGCTTTTTTTGCGCCTTCATTTACACCAACGTTTTGTGTTGATTCAGAATTTTCTGGAGTTTTTGGCATTATTAGTCCTTTTAAGTAAGGCAGTAAATAATTAGGAGCAATTGTAGCACTGCAGAGAATTTTGTCAAAAGAGACTTATATATGAGGATTTTTTATATTTGCAGGGCGGGAAAGAATATGAGCTTGCTCGCTACGCAAGCATAAGCCACTTGACTTGCTTATGTTTCTTGCTTCGCTTGTGCTTCCTCATATAAATAAACATAGTGCGCCTCGTTTACACTCGTGTGCACTATGCACTTATTTATCGAACTTAAATTAGTTATTTTTTCCTTACCCCAATAAATATAAAAAATCCAGCGTTGCTGGAATTTTTTATATTTGCAGGGCGGGAAAGAATCGAACTCTCATCAAAGGTTTTGGAGACCTCTATTCTACCGTTGAACTACCGCCCTTTTTAAATTGTTAGGTTTCATTAAAAATAACAAAACCAATCTCAGAAGCCCAATTATAATAATTAAAGCCCAATAAAGCCAGGACTTATTAAAAAAGTCATCTTTTCGTCACCCTTAGTATTCTGCTACACTGACATACATGCAAAACTATGACATCGGCAAAGAATTAAAAAAAATTTATCAAACAGATAAAAAACTCTTGGAAACAACTCAAGTACCAATCATCACTGTTTCAGCTTCGTTTAAGGAAGATTTAAAGGGTTTGCATCGTCAAAAAGAAAAAGATACTGGAACCGATATTGTTTTGTCTCGCGCTCATTATTCAATGGCGATGGGAGTAGCCGTACAAGCTTGGGGAGAAAAAATCGATCCCAAAAAAGCTTGGTTGGTTGACAGTACTAATTATGTAAGCAATCAAGCTTTCAAAAGTGTGATTTTTACTCATAAAATTGGCAAGATTATTGCACGTTGGCCAATTCTAAAAAGCTTGAAAGATATGGTTGATAAATTTGGTCGTTCTAAAATGCCAATTTTAGATAATGTCACTCCTCCAACCATTTATTTGGGTTCTGGAATCAAAAAAACTATTCTTTCGATGCATATCGTGACTGGTAACATTCTCGCGGCGGAGGGTAAAAAAGTTATGCAGATGATCACAGATCCACACGTACGTAGCGATTATTTGGAGAACGCGCATTTACCCAACATGCATTTTTTGGTCTTCGATGAACACACCAAAGAAGATTTTTTTGCACTAGCTAAAAAAATTGGCAAACGCATTCCACCAAGCCAAATAAAAGACAAAGTCATTGTCACTGGGCCACCCATTGATCCCAGAATTGTCGCTTGTAATCAAAATAAAGAAATCTGGACCAAAGATCGACCTTTGAAAATTTGTCTAACTACTGGTGGCTTGGGCACCAATAAACCAGAGATTAAACACATTTTGGAGCAACTTTTACCAGTCTTGAAACAACAAGCCTTGGGTAAAAAAACTGATTTAGTGCCTACTCAATTAGTACTTTATGCCGGTACTCATCGTGATCATCTGGATATGGCGATTGAAATTGCTCAAACAAACAAGCTGGCTTATCAAATCATTAGTCCCAAAGATCCGGCTCACTTCAGGATTAATGCCAAACTAAAAGACGATATGGAATTAATTGATAATCGTTTCAGCATTATTTATCATCCACAAATCGTCGATGCTAATGAGATCATTATCCAAAAAGCTTTCCCTTTCGCCGATCTTTTTATCAGTAAACCCTCTGGAGATAAGGCTTATGACGCCGTCGTTTCCGGTTCTGCTTTACTCACTCTCAAGGAATGGGGTGAATGGGAACACAATGTTCGTGAAGTTTTTGAAAAGAATGGCACTGCACAAGTCGCTCAAGTAGAAAATATTGTCGAGCAACTAGTAGAAATTACCAGCAATAATGAAGCCGCCTTCAAAACTAATAAGCTAGCTGACGCGAAACTTCCAATTCCTGGTCTTAAAGAAACAGCGCAAAAATCTTGGCTCGCTCAGGCCATGCATAACGCCAAAAATCTCGATCCGATTTTTTATCGCGGAGCGAGAAATATCATTAAAGCGGTTAAAGAAAACAATTTAAACTAAAAAATGAAAAAATTACTTCAATTTCTTCATTAATTTGTGAGGAGTGTGTTTCTTGCAAACTTTACAATATTTGTTCAAAGGGAAGCTACCTTCACCTGAGGTTTGTTTCTTAAGGGTTTCGTTGTTTTTGTTGTATTCACTGACGTAACCAAAAGCATTACAAACACTACATTGTAAACCGATTGATTGTCTTGGACCTTTTTTCTTACTTGCCATAGATTTGATATTCTAACATACTTTATGATTATTTTAAGAGTCATCCTCTTGAGCCACCCCCGGGGATCGAACCCGGAACCTCCTGTTTACAAAACAGGTGCTCTAACCAATTGAGCTAGGGGGGCGTTTTTCCCCACATTGCCCCTTTTTAACTGTGCCAAGGGAAGGGTTCGAACCTTCGTAGGCTGGGCCAGTAGTTTTACAGACTACCCTCGTTGACCACTTGAGTACCTTGGCGATGAGCCTTCGTCGGGGATCGA
>CAZFIY010000024.1:4283-12117 GCA_964519685.1 uncultured Pseudomonadales bacterium | reverse complement strand
GCCAAGCAAGTTGATTCTCGTTGGAGTTTAGTTTCTTGGTTAACGTTGGTTCCAGCTGAACATAAGTTAGCAAGTGAGGAAGTGGCAGTAGTAAATGTGTTAATTGAGGTTCCTCAAGATGCTTTGCCAGGTGGCCACTATGCAATGATTTATCATCGACCGTTGAATAGTGCAACAATAACAGAATCAGGCTCTGGCATCTCACAGCGAGTAGGTACTTTGCTATATGTAATGGTTGAGGGTGATATTAATGAAGAAGCTTATATTAGCAATTTTAATTGGCCTAAGTTTCTAGAAAATGGCCCAGTTGATTTTTCTTTAAAAGTAGACAATCAATCAGATATTCATATCAATACTAAGCCGGTACTTAAAATCTATAATTTATTTGGAAAAGAAGTGGCTAATATTGAAGTAGAAGCAAGAAATGTTTTTCCAAAAAGTGAACGTGAATTTGCTGGTTCTTGGAACAAAGTTTGGGGCTTGGGTTATTATAAGGCAGTAGTCGAAGCAAGTTATGGTAGTCAAGGTCGAGTAATGACTGCTACCGCTGGCTTATATTTGATTCCTGTTAAGATTATATTACTAGTTTTAATTATCGCCTTAATAATTACCATTTTGTTTATTTCACTTAAGAAACGCAAGGCTTCTATTCTAAATGATTCTATTTCTCAAGATTTAGAAAGCGAAGATGAAAAGCCTAATGATTCGCAAAAATAAAGCAAAATTGTTATTTTTGAGCTTATTTTTATTAATAGCTTCTTTTTTTGTTAATTTGTCTCTAATTTCAGCTGCCGACATCAAAATTACAGCTAGAATTCCAGATACGCAAGCGCCTTCCGTGCCAATTTTAATTGCGCCTCCTGATGATTCCTTACTTAACAACAATACCCCATCCTTTAGTTGGTATGAGTCTACCGATAATGTGGGCATGTCACACTATGTTTTGTATCTAAATGGTGGTGTTTTCTATAACAATATTCCCTTAATTAGCACTGACAATAGCTATTACACTCTAATTTACGATCCTTTAAATAGTATTTACACCTTAACTCCCAAAAATCCCTTGAGTGATAGATCTTACACTTGGAATATTGTTGCTTTTGATTATGCCAATTTAAGTTCTTCCTCAGATGTGTGGGATTTTACGATTGATACTTTGGCGCCTAATTTCAGACTAACTAAAATTGGAGATACGACAGTTGATATTTCTGCTGGTAACGTCGGTTCAGTGCCAAATGATCCTATCATTATTTTTAAAAATGACGCCACGGCTAATGAACCGGTGCTAGTTGCTTATGGTGAAGCAAACAGTGAAGTGAAATTAACCGTTACTATTCCTGATGATGCCACGCAAATTTTTACTAAACAAATTGATGCTAATAGTTATTATGAATTGAAGCTTGGCATTTTACCAAGAAATAAAGACATTAGACTTGACTTTATTATTACAGATAGAGTTGGTCACGTAAGTGTTTTGGAAAAAGTGTATTTTCGTATAGAATTGCAATATTGGCCTACAGCTACTCCAACTCCTACTTCAACTCTTACGCCTACTCCAACTACTAGTGTTTCACCAACTCCTATTCAGTCAATTTCACCAACTTTAAGTGTCACGACGACTGTTAAACCAAGTGCAACTGTTTCTCCGACGCCCATTATTAGTATTAGTCCTTTACCAACTGGTATTATTCCAATAATTCCGCCTAAAGAAATTATTCATGAAATTAGTGATGAAATAATCGAAGTTTTACCAGAATCAACTGCGGAGCAAATCAGAACGTTTCTGAGATCCGAGCTATGGGGGAATTTAGCTCCCCTAGTGGGTTTTATCTTTTTGTTAATTTTTTACTTATTTGCTTTTTTCTTATTATTGAGTAAATTTATTCGAGATTTTTCTGTTTCTTTATTGAAAAAAATAGTTTTGATTTTATTTCCCAATTGGTTCAAGGCAACAAAAAATTTAGTTTTTGATTATCGAGAAACCATTGCTAGTCCTCTGGTGAAGGTGGAGTTACTTGATAAGCACAAGCAGGTTTTAGATTTTACAATTACTAATTTACGAGGAAATTTTAATGATTTTGATTTACCAAGTGAGTGGTCACTGAGGGTGACAGATGGCAACTTTTATTATCCAATTGGCGATCAAAAACCAATGCAATTAGATTTTTGGCATTTTTATCAAGGTCAAGCATTTAACCAAGAGAATTATTATGGGCAGGCAATTTTGATTCCTACACTACGAGCAGCTGGTCAAGAAAGATTACCCTTTTTTGAACGGGTGCGCATTTTTGTTTTGTATTTACTTGAATATCCTTGGTGGTTTTTGGTTGCAATGCTCCTTTTTTCTTTAATTTTTGCCTTGCGCTATGAAAACATTTATAACTTATTGGCTTTAATTTTTTATTTAATAATACTGCTGACAAAATTAATTGATGTTTTTAAACAACAAAAGAGTTTAGTTTTGAGTGCTAATCAAGGCGTCGAGCAGAAGTTTACTGATAATTTAATTGTTTCGATTTTTGACGCAGTACAAAAAAACGCCATATCCTTCGTGGCAAGTTTTGATTTTTCTAAAACATCGCCAATAAAACATAATTTCAAACAGATCTCAATTACTGGTTTTGCTAAACATTTGGCTATAGAAAAAGAAGGCTTGGTTATTGCTAAGCAGGATTTTGCTTTAAGCAAAAGGATTGAGGAAATTAGTTTGCAAATTAAGAAAACTTAGTTCTTTAAATTTTATATCGATGATAAACTTAGCATATGTCAAAAAAGTATGTGTTAATCATTGATCATTTAGCCAGCAGCATCTTCCCGGCATTGGAAAAAATAAAAAAAGAATATGCTGATTATGCAAACACTGAACTTTTATTAATTACTAGCGAGTCCAACAAACAGATTGATCAAGAGTATGTAACACAATTAGCTGATATATTGATATGTGACTTTTCAAACCAAGAGGCAATAATTGGAGCTCTGTCTAAATACAGAGATCAAATAGTTGGCGTGATTTGCAGAGGTGATAAACAAATACAGTATTTGCGTCGCGTCATTCCCCATTTGCCCAAAGACATATTAATAGCTGATTCAAATGCTTTGGAAGTGAGTACTAATAAAAAAATGATGCGCAGCGCTTTTACAAATCTTTATCCAGAGATTACTCCCCAGTTCGTCGAAGTAAGCGATGCTTCTACTAATTCAATCTCTACGATTACTAATCAATTGAAATTTCCGGTCATTATTAAGCCAGCTCAGTTAGCTTCTAGTTTATTGATTCAGTCTTGCTTTAATGTTCAGGAATTAACGATTTCTCTACAAGAAACTTTTACCAAAATTAATGAAATATATCGTCAAGAAGAACGCTTAGAACCACCCCAAGTCATCGTAGAAGAATATTTGGAAGGGGATTTTTATTCCATCGATACTTATACAGACGCAATTGGTAATAATTATTTTTGTCCACTTATTGCTTATATTCCAGCTAAACAGTTGGGCATTGATGACTTTTTTCTTTATAAGCGTTTTTTACCAACCAAGTTAAATGAAGAACAAATTAAAGCTGGACAGTTAGTAGCTAGCAAGGCTATCGAGGCAGTAGGTTTGCGTAATTCTACGGCACACATCGAAATGATCTTAACCGACAATGGTTGGAAAATCATTGAGCTTGGTCCCAGAATTGGCCGTTTCAGACAAAACATGTATTTCTACGGTTATGACATAGACCATTCTTATAATGATATTAAAATTCACCTTGGTCTTCCTCCAACTATTCCAAATATCTTGAAGAAACATGTTGCAGCTTACAGTATTTATCCTAATAAATCAGGAAGTCTAGTTAAATTACATGGATGGAACGAATTAATTACCCGATCACAAGTAGTGATGTGCAAATTATTTGCTAAGCCAGATCAGTTGTGTTACCAAGCTAAAAATGGCGGTCATGCTTTGGCTGAATTTATTATTGCTTGCAACAATCGAGATGAATATGAACAACTTGTGAAGTGGGTCGAGCAGGAAGTGTACGCAGAAATAGAAGCACAGTAATTTTAGAGCAAATTGCAACTGCGCAACTCTTTAAGTGTGCTGATATATTTTTGGGAGTTTTCGGTTAAAAATTTAGGCAAAATGATGTTTTTGTTTACTCCAATTTTTTCAGCTTTTCTAATATCATCAACACTTATTTTTCCATAGTAGAGTTTAGTGGCATCATATTTATTTTTTTTAAGGTAATTTAAAACTTCGATTAATCCTTCAAAATAGACCAAATCTTTAGTATAGGCACCTTTTTGGCTCGTATCAGTTAAGCCTCTTTTCTTTTTTAGAGTCCAAGTCCAAGCTCGTTCAGGATTATGATTGATTTGGTGAAAAAAATTAAAGACAGTTTTAAAATCACTTTTTAAAGCAAGGTTAACTGCTAAATAATTCATGGCAGACTTGTAAGCAAGTTTATTGTCACTAACAATTAGTTCATTGATGACGGCTAAGCCCTCTTCAGTGCGCAGATATGGTTTAAAATCGTATTTTTTCTTCTTTTTAAACCATGGTTGCTGCTCATAATTAAGCTGTCTTAAAATATGCGTATCAATTTCATGATTGAGAGTAGCTTCAATTTCTTCTAAATTAATTTTAATAGGCAGACGTATTTTGATAATTTTTTTATTGTTGTTGATAGCGATGCGACTAATAAAATTCTTTGAAAAAACAATTTCATATTGATTTGTTAATCTATAATCATTCAATCTTTGTTTAATTTTTTCTTCAATGACATTTTGCTCAATAAACTCTTTATTACTGTCTGCAGCTGGATCGATTGTTTGATTTTTCAAATACTGATTGAGAATTCTTTTGGCCAAAAATAAATACCACCATTTTGGTTTACCATATTTTTCTAGCTCTGTTTTCAAGATATTTTTTTGATAAATAAATTGAGGATTGTAATCAAAGTTGGCAGCAAAAAATTTGGTTTTTTCTGTATCTAAATTGATTGGGATAAGGTCACTGAGTTTGGCCATGTTTCATTTCTTATTCATCAAAACGGATAATAAAATTCTTTAAATCTTTGCGCCCAATTTCGATTTTTTGTCTTTTGTTATTTAGTTTGTTACTAACGATCATGGTTGTTTTAACAATTTTTTCTTTTAATTTGAACTTCACCTCAACTACTGGTACTTTACCCTCTTCTTGTTCAGATTGAAACCAGAGTAAATCATCAACGTCAATTAAACCCAATTCTTGAGCCAATTTTTTAGCAATAGCACTACTGAAGCGTCCGGTATTAAGAAAAGCAGTTGCGTTTATCTTTTGTTTATTATCTCCCCAAACAATAATTTCTTCGTATAAACCAACAATCGGAAAATCTGCTTTATTTTTTATTTTGGAGGCAAAATCACTGGCAAATAATGCTTGAGCTACTTTCACTCCATGTTTGGGATTTTGAATATTTAGATCTTCTACTCTTTCCAATCTGCGACGCAAGCCGGCTCTATTAGCTGCCTGAATAGACAATCCCGGTGCGGCATTAATTTCAACTACCATTGGTCCTTTGTCTTTGTGAATAAAAAGGTCTACTCCAGCAAAATGAAGTTCAGCAGCATTACTAGCGGTAACGGCGGTTTCTAAGATAGAACTCCATTCTGGAATAATGATGCCATTTAACTTTTTTTTAGTTCCAGGCAGATAATTGATGGGTTCACTTTTGTGAGCGACAGCATGAGTGGTGATACCCGTAGCAATATCAATGCCCACGGCAATAGCGCCCTGAGTGACATTGGCGCGACCACCAGATTCTTCAGTAGGTAACCTGAGCATGGCCATGACTGGTACGCTATTAAAAACGACTACTCTAATATCTGGAGTGCCTTTATATGAATACTTTAATAATTTAGGGTGAATAGGCACTCTTTCTTCGATAATGACATTGTGATTAAGTCCATGAATGCTATATTGTCCAGATAAAATATCGTCACAATGCAATTTGATATCAGCCAAATTCCATTTATTGCCAAGCATATCAACCCAAGTATCTTCAGCAACTTTTTCTCTGAAGGCTACTACGCCAGTACCAGCATAGCCATTAGTTGGTTTGATCACGAAATTTTTAACTAAGTTTTGCCAAGTAAAATCAACAATGTCTTCATGAGTGCCTAAAATACCATAAATTTCTGCAGTCGAAATATTATTATCTCTTAGCAAAATTTTAGTGGCATATTTTGAGCGCACGATAGCTTTGACTTTGTTTGAACTGCGGCTCAAATACAAAGAATTGCGCGCGTTAATCCCCAGGAGGTCTTTGGCTTTATTCACAAACATGAGTTTTATTCCTCTTCTTCTTGCGAATTATTTTCCAAGGAACTGTCTTTAAATTTATTTTTAGGATCCAGTAGGTCTTTGAACCTGAGGTATTCTAAGAAACGCAAGCCAGTGTATTTACCGATGGCAAGATTGATTAGGGCTACGCCAATCAAGGTCATTTCTGGTCTCAAAATCACAAATTTTTGAATTAGTTCAGAACCAATGATAAGTGAACAAAGCACGGCAATCAGTAAGGTTTCAAAAGTGATTTGCAAGGCTTCTTTTTGACTATTAAAAAGTTGAGTTTCCATAAAATTTTCAGTCAAAAGAATAATGATTAACAGAGGGAAAATACTGATATCGATTACTAAATCAATGCTGTAAATAGAACCAATCAGCATCAATGCTAAGATGGCTACGGAGACGCTCATCAGCAACATGGCTGTTCTAGGTAGAATAGGCAGTCTAAACTTCTTAAGCAGTGGTCTAGTAAACAAAGCGGTCAGTAAAACTGCCAAAAAGACGACTACTCCTGGTAAAATTCCAGTAGAAACAAAAGCGACTGACAAAACAGCAGGAATATAAATGCCAAAACCTTTAAGTCCGACCACATGTCTGGAAAAAGCCACCAAAGAAGCAATAATTGGAAAGATCAGTAAAATCACAATAATATTGGCTGGCATGCCACTAGCAATTGCTTTGCGGATGGCTTTTTGCAAGAAATTATGCCAACTCAATTTGCCAGTTGGGTGCTCATCTAAATAAGCAGCTAGAACGCTTTTTTTCTGTCCACTGGTCTCGGTAATGTCCTGATCTGTTTTTTGTTGTAATCTTTCCACTACTTGAGCAGATGGAGAGGCTAGTTTGGCGCTATCTGTACTTTCAGCAGCAGCACTAGCTTCCTTAGCGCTTGAGGTAGCCCCAGCATTAGTACTCTTGGTAGGAATTGTTGTAACTGCTTGTGCCTGATTTACATAGCCAAAAAAAATGGCGAAAAATTGTATGAAAATGAAACAAATAAGGGCAAGTTTAGTAATTTTCATGATTTTTAATTATAGCATTGACTAGGCTTTAATTTCTATAAAACCAGCGCGAAAAGTCCTTGAAAGAAACCAATCAATGCGGAGGCAAAAAGCAAAGAAAAGAACTGATTGAGATGAATTCCAAAAATCACTACATTGTCAATTACAAAGCCTGGTACGAAGTAGGTCACTAAATAAAGAATAAACACATTAATCACCAAAGAAAATAACCCTAAGGTGACTACATTAATGGGTAAAAATAAAACTTTTAAAATTGGTCGAATGGTTTTATCAAGCAGAGTTAAAACAACACCGGTGGCAATCAAGGTGACTGAGCTGCCATAGCTAATATTTGGAAATAACCAGGCTAAAATGGCGATGGTAAAAATAGAAACCAGTACGGCTTTAATGAATTTCATAAGTTCATTGTAAAAGATTTTTGGTTCTAAGTCGAGTATGGTGCTTCTTGGCGAAGCGGTGTGCTTCATCGCGTAATCTCTGTAACATTTTAAGAGTGGGAT
>CAZFIY010000024.1:0-4273 GCA_964519685.1 uncultured Pseudomonadales bacterium | reverse complement strand
TCGGCCTGCAGATTAATAGTTTTGGTTTCCAGAGCATTTTTTTTGTCTGGATTGGTTTTGATTAAGACTAATCGATCAGGATTTTTAACCAAGCCGATAATTGGTGCTGTTTCTTGCCAAATTTTATTGACTGCTCTGATTTGTCCTTTACCACCATCAATTAAAATTAAATCTGGTCTTCCCCACTCTGGGTGTTTTTGTCTGCGACTCAAAGCTTCTTGGAGCATGCCATAGTCATTGGGCGTATTAAGAGAACGGATTTTAAAAAATTTATACTGACTTTGGTCTATTTCGCCATTAGTTAAAACTACCATGGAAACAGTGGCATTCTGTCCAGCGGTGTTACTAACGTCATAAGCTTCAATGCGGTGAAATTTTTGCTTAGTATCTACGATACCTTCTTGATCCAAAATGTGTTTTAGATGAACTAAGGCCTCTTGACTCTCTGTCTGAGCAAAATTAGGCAAAATTAAATCAGTTTTGAGTTTGTATTGTTGGCTAGTGATGGTTTCAATTAGTTCAATTTTATTTTTAACCAGAAGAGCTTTTTCAAAGGCTTCGTTTTGAGCTAAGTCTCGCATTTCTTTTTTCAAATTTTTAAGTAAATCTTTGGTTTTACCCTTGAGGAACAAAATTAGCTGATCAATATTTTGTCGATATTCTGCTGAACTGATTTTTTGACAACAAGCGCCAGAACAAAGATCCAAATGGTGATAAAAACAAGTTTTTACTTTAGTTTTATTAGCTTGATTACACCATTTAAAAATAGGGCGAATAATCTTCAGTAATTCAGCTAGTTTGAAAGCACTTACAAATGGTCCAAAAACTGCTAGTTTATCTTTATAGATTTTTTTACCCAGATCAGTTTTGCGTACCCGCAATACTCTGGGAAATTCTTCATTACTAATTAGAAGGTAGATATTAGACTTATCGTCTTTTAGGAGACTGTTGAAGTATGGTTGATGAGCTTTAATTAATTCTGCCTCAATTAGTAGGGCTTCGACTTCACTTTCGAGGACTTGATATTCCACCTTCACTGCTAACTCCGTCATTTTCTTGATTTTCTTTAAGAGCAGTGGAGATCGCTTGTAACTGATGATCCTTTTCTTCAAGTTTTTGGCCTTGCCTACGTAAAGAATTTGCGAATTTTCGTCCAAGAAAGAATAAACTCCCGGTAAGGAGGGTAAAGACGATAAAACTCCCTCCCACAAAAATGGCTTTTTGGGGATTGGCGATTTTAAATTGGAAGCTGGTAGTGACTTCGAATTCATGATTAGTAACTTGACCTTCTTTTAAGATAGTAGCAACTTGAATTTTTGTTTGATATTGAAGATTGCCATCTCTATTATAAACGGTGATAGGAAGGACTATTTTAGCAAATGGCAAAATTCTTTGAATTTCTTGATCTTGATTAATATTAATATCCACATTTTCTCCACCAATTCTAATTTCTTTGAAATACCAAGCCATGCCTGTTTTATTTAAAATTTGTAATTCGTAATTACCAGGAATATTAAGGCCGTAAATTTTTTTGCTGATCAAGTCCACTTCAAAGTCAGGATTAACTGTGTAAAAATTTTCTTTAGAAATATCTAAGTAGATTTTTTTGTTTTTCTCATTGGTGTCGCCAGAATAAGAGCCGGCAGAATAAGGCAGTGAGCTAGAAACGCCATTGATAGCCAAAGCAATGTGATTAAGATCAAAATTGTTAAAATAATCAATGCCGCCGGTGGTGTCTTCCCAGGTAGGATCAGTTCTGAGCCAAGCTTGTTGTTCTTTGTCATAATACTCTGGCCAAGTGTGTAAAATATCACTATTTAAATTACTAGGACGCAACTCTTCATTGTTGGAATAAGCAATACCCACTACTCTGCGAGCAGGAATTTTATTTTGCCTGGCCAAAGTAACGAAAAGATCAGTGAATTCTTGGCAGGTGGCGTTGTTAAGATTTTCTTCTTTAATGGCACCAAGAGCACCTAAGCGTGCAAAATCTTGTTCTAATGATTGTTGAGTGTAATCAAGTTTTTCAACTATAAAACTAGAAATGTCTCTAGGACCTGATAAATTTTTAGCGAGTTCAATGATGACATTCTGCCCAACCTCCCAAAATTTTTGTTCATGGAGATGATCAGCTAAAATTGGGCTAAAAGGAATTAACGGGTCAGCAGAAAGAGTTAATAGAACTTGAGCAAGTAATTCCACGTTGAAAGAATTGTTGGCCGGAATTTCATAAGTGGCAATGAAGTTGCCATCAGCATCTTCTTTGATATTTTTAGGCATAGGATCGAGGTTAAAGTAATGCACTCTCTGATAAGGTGTTTCTGGAGGCAAAGTGATTTGGGTTAGAGCATTTTGACTAGTAGGATTATTTAAATAGTAATTGAGTTTTAACTCAAAAACTTGTTTGTTGCCAAAAATAGCGGAGACAGATTCGTTTTTAAGATTGCTGTAAGTAATGACATTATAATCACCATCTTGTCTTAGGCTAAAATTATTGGGATTGATTCGACTGGGAGTGTCGAAAATACTTGGTACACGTAATTCTAATTGATAGGCTTGATATTGATCGTGATCAGCAAGCTCTGGAATATTTATTTCCAAAATTTTGCCACTAATTAGAGCGATATCTTTATCGGTATAACTAATAATTAGTTCATTGGTTTTGCCTTCACCCACAACTTTATCTTCAAAAGTAACACCAATGCTGGTTTGACCTTTTTGCTTGGCAACAGAAGGTTCTAAATTTTTACCATTGTGAGTGATTTCTATGCTTTCTAAATTGGTGGAACTAACGACAATACCGTATTTACTAACAAAAAGTTCTGGGGTTTTATTTTTAATGGTGAACTTTTGTTCAACAAGAGCTTTGCCAGTAGCAGTAACAGTGTATGTGCTATGCAATTTGATCTCAAAATTTTCTGAACCACTTTGGGCTAGAACATTTTGTGATGTGACAAAAAGAAAACAAAAAAGACTGAGAATGAAGCAACTAATTTTTTGTAGTTTACGTAAACCAAAAACAGACATTAACTTTATTTTACATTAATTCTGCTTTTAAATAATGCCCGGTAAAAGATTGCTTGCTTGCTGCTACCTCGCTTGGAGTTCCAGAAGCAATCACTTGACCACCGTATTCTCCGCCCTCTGGTCCTAAGTCGATAATCCAGTCAGCGTTTTTAATGATATCGAGATTATGTTCGATTAAAATGACAGTATTATCTTGTTCAACTAATTGATGTAAAACATCAAGTAATTTTTGAATGTCAGCAAAGTGTAAACCAGTGGTTGGTTCATCTAATAAATAAATCACATGATCATGAGAACGAGTGCTTAATTCTTTAGCGAGTTTTACTCTTTGTGCTTCACCACCGCTTAGTGTAGGAGCAGGTTGACCTAATTTTAAGTAACCCAAACCTACATCTTGTAGAGTTTGCATTCTTTGACGAATATTACTGTGATTTTTGAAAAACTCCAAGGCTTCATCAATACTAAGATTTAAGACTTGAGCAATGTTTTTATCTTGATATAAAACTTGGAGAGTTTCTTCATTGTAACGTTGACCATGACAAACGTCACATTCTACGTAAACATCAGGCAAAAACTGCATTTCAATTTTAATTTGTCCCTCACCCTGACAGGCTTCACAACGACCACCTTTGACATTGAAACTAAAACGACCAATGTTATAACCACGCATCGCCGAGTCTTTGGTGCGCGCAAAAATCTGACGAATGTAATCAAAAGCTTTGGTGTAAGTGGCGGGATTGGAGCGCGGCGTTTTGCCGATTGGACTCTGATCGATCATGCTCAGCCTTTTGACTTGAGGAGGAATGGAAATTTTGTCGATTTGAGCTAGCTTACTGTCATAGGTGTAACCAAGATTTTTAGCCAAATGATTGTGTAAAACATTATGTAACAAAGTTGATTTGCCTGAGCCGGAAATACCAGTAATACAAGTTAAGGCATTGAGAGGGATTTCTACATCGATGTTTTTTAGATTGTGATGATGTGCACCATGAATAGCGATTTTAGCTTTTTTCTTAATATCGCTCTCTTTGGCAATTTTTCTAGTAATTTCTTTTTTTCGAGCCAAATATTTACCAGTTAAAGAATTACTATCTTTCAAAATTTCTGCATAAGAGCCGGCAAAAACTATTTTGCCACCTTGATCGCCAGCTTTTGGTCCAAAATCAACAATGTGATCAGCAGCCATCATCAGGTCACGATCATGTTCGACTACTACTACCGTGTTACCTTTTTTCTTTAGTTCTTG
>CAZFIY010000023.1:1550-12135 GCA_964519685.1 uncultured Pseudomonadales bacterium | reverse complement strand
GAATAAAACTCAAATTATGCACAGTGGTCTCATTTTGTAAATTATTCTCCGCCATATATCCAGCAGTAGAAAAACCAAAAATTCTTTGGCCCCAAGAAATTTCTTCTCCAGCAAGAAAAGTAAAAACAACAACACAAATCAACATTAAAAACAAAGTAAAATTATTAAGTTTTTTACGATACTTAATGATTTGATAGCTTAAATTAACAGAACCAAATAACAGAAAATAAACTTGTAAATTCTCAATTAAATGATCTTCTTTAACTATTTGTAAAAAATAATCCATGGGCCACATGCGAACTATGAGTAAAATAAATAAGGCAATAAATGGTGACAATAATAAAATTCTTTTAAAATATAATTGCCACCATGATTTGTTTTTGTATAAAAATAATAAACCTCCTAAAAAAAGGCTAAAAAGTCCTAATTGTTGTTGTTGAATTCTGGTAATACTATAAACATAATTCGCTGGTGTTAGATAATCCCACACCGATAAAATAATAGTTGAAATACTCGCAACAATAAATCCAACTTTAATAAGTAAATAGTCTTTTTGTTTTTCAAAGAAAATTTTTTTAGCATGTTTAATCAAAATCAATACAAACCAAGTAAATAGTAACAATGTCGTAGAAGAAATTCCAAAATAAGAGTAGATGGTTTGGTTGCTTCCAAAAGAATCTGCCAATAAAGCAAAGCTAGTGAAAATAATAAGTAACCTGGCGATTAAAAGCATCATTCTTATATTCTAGCAAAATTAATCACTAATAAAAATATTCGACTAGCAATATAAAATCATCTATAATTAATTTAATGACTAAAAAACACAATAAAAAAGGAAAGCTAACAATGAAAAAATTTTCTTGGTGGCAAATTTTATGTGGTTTGGCCTTATCAATTAGTATCATTTTAGGCACTCTGCATCTTTTTCGAGCTGATACTTTTTACGAGACTGACATTGCACGTGATTTTTTACTTTTGGATGATATGGTCACTGAACGTAAAATTTCACTAATTGGAGGAAGGAGTAGTATTCCGGGAGTTTTCCGTGGCCCACTTTATTATTGGTTGGTTTTACCATTCTTCGCTCTTTCAGGAGGCAATCCAGTGGCCGTGAGCTTTGCTTGGTTGTTGTTGTATTGGTTATTTTTGGGATCATTTTATTATGTAGCCAAAAAAACTTTTAAAGATAAATTTGCACTTATTGCAACCACTTTTATCGCTAGCTTAACTACTCTTACTCCTGCTGGTTTCACTCACACTGTAATTGCTAATTTCTTAATTTTGCCTTTTATTTATGTGGTTTATTTGTATCTAAAAGAAAATAAGCTTTGGCAACTTTTACTAGCAGTCTTAACTGCTGGTCTAATGATTCAATTCCAAATGGCATTTGGTGTTCCGATGTTAATCTTGTTAGGTTCCTATACCATTTTTCATATTTTGAAAAAGAAAAAATATTCTCACTTACTAGCAGGATTGGTCATTCTAATCCCTCTAAGCACTTTTTTAATGTTTGATTTGCGACATGATTTCATTCAAGTTAAATCAGTATTTGCTTATCTTAGTGATGAAAAAGCTGGTGGCAGTATTAATGGCTACTTTAACGATCGCATGGTTTCAATTATTGATAGTTTTAATGTTTTGAATTTTCCCATAGAAAAAATTAGAAATATAATTAGTGGCTTAGTGATTATTTCTTTGCTTTTTTTAATCAAAAAAAATTATCAATCCAAAGAAAAAAATAAAACCATTATTTCCCTAGCTACTATGGTAATTTTTGGCTTTTGGATTGTTACTGCTCCTTTTCAAGGAAATGTGTGGCCACAATATTACCGACCACTTTTACCAGTAATCGTTTTTTGCTTAACTTTCATCTTACTTAATTTAGTACCTAAAAAAATTGGAGCTATTATTTTAATTTTGTTTATTGGCAATAACTTGTTTTTTTCTATCAGATCCGGTATTGGCTATATGCAATCATCGCCAACCGCCGATGAAATTCATTGGAAGTTTTATCGCCAAATGATTGATGATATTGTTGTTGATAATAAAAACTCCGCTTTTGGTTTTTTTGCTTTTTCTCCAGACCAATATGGTTATCAAGCCAAATATGCTCTACGATATTTTCCCAAACAAAAAAATATTGAAACAGCATCTTTTACCAAACTACCAACCACTTATCTTATTATTGCCCCCAACGATCATAAAAATCCTTGGGCCAATGAGGATTATTGGCAAACAAAACAAGTTAAAATTGATAGATTACCAGATGCAACTTGGACTTATGCTACGAAAACAGCTAATAGTTATACTATTAGAAAATTTTTCTTAAGCGAGGAAGAATTAACAATCGAAGCTGATCCATATTTACTTGATGGCATTCATTTTAGATAAGGAGCTTGTAAAACCCCACAAACATTTCATTCCCCTCATTAATTTTTTGTGTTACTATCAAAGCCTATGTCTATTATCGATCAAATTATCACCTGGTTAGAAAATTTATCGCAAACAATTAATTTGCAGTTGTTTGTTGTCATCGGCTCATTTTTGGAAGAAATTATTGCTCCTATCCCTTCACCATTTGTGATGACGACTACAGCTGCACTAGCTCAAGCACAAAACTATGTTTTTTTACAATTGGCAGTAGTCATCCTTGTTGCCTCTGCAGCCAAAACTGTTTCTAGTTTTTTAATTTATTTAGCTGCCGACAAACTAGAAGACGTGGTAGTTGGTAAATTTGGCAAATACATCGGAGTCAGTCACAAATTAATTGAGCAAATTGGTGGTTTTTTAACTGGTACTTGGGTGGATGATTTTCTGATGGTGCTCGCCAGAGCTTTACCTTTTATTCCTACCAGTTTAGTCTCAGTTGGGGCTGGGGTAATTAAGTATAGTAAAAAGTCCTTCATTATCACTACCTTTTTGGGAGTAATTATTAGAAATTCTTTTTATTTGTGGGTGGGTTACGTAGGCATCACTCAGCTTGAGCACATTTGGCAAGAAATCAAAGGTCATCCTTTTTTTATCGCCGTTGCAGTGGTGTCATTGGTTTTAGTTTTGTATGCTTTGTTAAAACTCAAAGATCATTTATTTGAGAAATTTATTAATTTAAAAAAATCTACAAAAAAAACACAGTAATTTTTAATTTTCACTCATTATTCTTAGTGATCCAAGTTCGGCAAAAAGTTTGATCGTCTAATGAGTCCATCGCTAAATCAGCAAAGTGTTGAGGATGCAAAAACGATTGCAATTCCGTCACAGTCTCACATAACTGATCGTGATAAATGACATAATTATCCCCACTATCTTTGATTTGTTTAATTTGCACAGATGATAGCTGAGGTAGTAATTGAAAATCCAAAGAATTAAGTTTACTGAGTTCATCAGTTTGACAATAATCGACGTCAACATCAAAAACATAAGTCACTTGTTTATCCATAACTAGATTTGCTGGAATGCATTGGTGAATCGTGAGATTACCAAGAGCGTATTTTTCAGTTTTGTAACTTTGTTGAATAGTTGGAATAAGATCACTAGTTAATAAATTATTATAAAAAACATAACTAGTAAAAAGAAATTCTGGTTCATTTTCAAAGACGATTATTTTTTTATCACTAGGCACTCTGTGCAAATAACTAGCTAAAATTCTCGGACTAAAAAAGATACCCTCCGCAGCAAATAATGGATAACGAAAAAAATAATTAAAAGCAAAATTAATTACAAAAATAAAATAAAAAATAGCTGAGACAACGAAAACTTTTTGATTTTTCCTTAAAATTTCCCGCCAACCGATACTTATCACGATAATTAAAAATGGAATGATTAAAGATGAGCGGAAATACAACCACAAACTGGTAGTAATTAAAACCGGAATTGAACCTATTAGTAAAAAACTACCTAGAAAAATTATGATTTTATATTTTTTTTGGCGAAATAAAACAAAGATTCCAATCAATAAAAATAAAGCATCAACTAAATAAAAAATGCCATGATTCCAAACAGAAAATGACGTATTAGAGGCATTAATTTCAAAGAATAATTCTCTGGGCCCAAAAACAAACATCAATCTGCCAAGCATTTCTTTGCCAAGCTGTACATATTTATTGACAAATAAATTGCTTAAATTGGTAGACACAGTTAATCGACGATCATTGTTCACAACATTACTAATTTGCTCGCTATTTGGCAATAAAATTTGAGTTTCAATTCTAGCTACACTGAGTTGTTGCGTAGGTAATTGATACAATAAATAAAAAAGAAAAAGAGCTAAAATACTCAGAAAAAAAAGCAAATTATATTTAAATTGTTTTCCGCTGAAGGATAATTTATTTTTTTTGATCAAAGAAAAAATAAAAAGTAAAAAAGCAATCAAAGGCAACAAAAGCTTAAATCCTTGATAACAATAAAAACCTAAAAAAAATGGTATCAAAGATACTAATTGCCAACCATTTTTATTCTTTAGAAAAAGAAAAATTCCTAAAACATAAAACCATAAACTAAAAAAGATATCAAAAGTAAATCTACCATTTTGCCAAATCCAAGGATTAAAAAGCGCAATGATAAAACTTAAATAAGCAGTTTTCTTGGATTTAGTCAAACTAAAACATAGACCTGCGAGAAAAAAAGGCAAAGTTAAACTCATTAAAACAGACGCTAGTCTGGCACTAACAATCTGAGAAAATGGTAAATAAAAGAAAGGGGCTATAAAAAGAGTCGGTAACTCTGATAAATGCGGTTCAACTGGTTTGAAACTTACAGGTTGCCATTCACCAGTTTTACCTAAACCAGTTAGAAAAACACTCAAAGCATTAGTCACATAACCCAATTCATCATGTGAAAAAACAGTAGGAATACGATCTAAAAAAATGAATCTACTAGCAATAGCTAATAGAAAAATCAACAAAGTAAAAAACAACAATTTTCGATGACTTTGCATGCAATTAATCCTAACATCAGCACAAGAGAATTTCTACATTCTGATAAAATTACTGAATAATTCCACCGCCAAGAACTACATCGCCCTGATAAAAAACGGCTGATTGGCCGGGAGTAACAGCACGTTGAGGAGTTTGAAATTCGACTCTTAGTAAATCTTCTTTTTCTGGAACTAAAATTGCCGCTGCTTCTTTAGCACCATATCTAATCTTGACACTGGCTTGAGTCGGTGCGGTCATTTTGTCTACTGAAATAAAATTAAGATTAGAAACAAAAAGCTCCTTTGAGAAAATATCTTCTTCAGCTCCAATTACAATCTCATTTTTAGAAACATCAATGCCAGTTACAAAAACCGGCTTACCAGTAGCGATGCCCAAACCTTTGCGCTGTCCAATAGTATAGTGATAAATTCCTTGATGCGTACCTAAAATTTTGCCAGATTTATCTACAAAATTTCCTGGTTTAATTTCAATCTGAGCCTGTTCTTCGATAAATTTTACATAATTCTGATCAGTAATAAAACAAATATCTTGACTCTCCGCTTTATTAGCCACCTCTAGATTAAATTTTTTTGCTAAATTTCGTACTTCATCCTTATCATAGTCAGCTAAAGGAAAGACAATTTTAGCCAATTGTTTTTGAGTTAAATGATAAAGTGGGTAAGTCTGATCTTTGCTACTGCTTTGGCTTTTTTTGAGTAAATAACGCTTTTCTACTTTAGCAATTTTGGCATAATGACCAGTAGCCAAATAATCTGCTCCAATCGACTCAGCCCAATTTAGTAATTCTCCAAATTTAATACAATGATTACATTGCACGCAAGGATTGGGGGTTCGACCAAGCAAATATTCATTGATAAAATAAGCCACTATTTCTTTGGCAAAAACTTCTCTTAAATCAAGCACATGATGAGGGATATTTAGTCTTTTGGCAATTAATTGTGCATCTTGAACAGCGAGGTCTTGAGTGTTTTTCCACACTCGCATGGTAACCCCAATTACCTCGTAACCTTGTTCTTGCAAAAGAGCAGCGCTCACAGAACTGTCGACACCACCACTCATTGCTACTACAATTTTTTTCTTCATAAGTTTTTATTTTTTCTTGGTCGCTTTTTTATTTAATTCTTGAATTAATTCTTCAATTTCGTCTTCCTCCAAACCATGAATTCTGGCACCATCTTCTAAATTATCATAACCAGCGGCATAGCAATTACCACAATAAAGTCCATATTCATAAAGCACTTCATTTAGTTCTGGATCTCTCTCAATTAACTCTGCGATGTTAGTGTTCTTATCAATTTTCTGTTTGTTCATATTTATCCAAAGCTTCACTTAGAGCTTTTAAAATCAAAGTGGCACAAGCAACACGACTGGTACTTAAATTCAAATCAATTAATTCTAACAATTTTTTTTGATCAATTTGTCGTGCTTGCTGAATCGATTTGCCGATAATTTTTTCCAATAAAAATTCTGCTCCGATAATACTTACAAAACATAAATCGCCTTCAAATTTAGCATCATCAATAATTCCTTTTTTAATGTTTAAGGTTAAACTTAAGCGATCGCCACAAAAAGTATTGTGCTTCTCCAATTGAATAGAAGGCTCGCTCAAACACCCTTTGTGACTAGGGTCTCTGTAAATTTCCATGAGCTCGCTGCGATAGAGATCATCCATAGTGTGCAATAGCTTCTTTTAAATTAACTAATAATGTTTGTAAATCTGCTTTAGTATTATATAGATAATAAGAGGCTCTCAGCGTCGCTCCGCAACCCCGACTTTGATGCAGTGGCATGGCGCAATGAAAACCAGTTCTAAGAGCAATATTTCTTTTGGCTAAAAAATCTCCAATATCATGAGCGTGAATGCCGTCAACATAAAAAGACACTAAACCTGTGCGCTTTGTTGCTGGTGCCTCACCTAAAATTTTTAATTTATCTATTTTAGCCAACTCTTTTAGTAAAAAATCATTGAGCTCAACTTCATGTTCTCGAATATTCTCCAAACCAATCTTAGATAAATAATCAATGGCTGTAGCCAACCCAACAGCTCCGGCTACATCAGGTGTACCAGCTTCAAATTTTTCTGGATATGAAGCGTAAACGGTTTTGTCTAAAGAAACTGATTCAATCATGCCGCCGCCTAATTGGTAAGGAGACATTTTAGCTAAAATTTTTTCTCTGACGTATAAAACACCAATCCCCATAGGACCAAGCATTTTATGTCCAGAAAAAGCATAAAAATCACAATCTAAATCTTGTACATTAATTGATAGATGCGGAATGGCCTGCGCACCATCAACCACTAAAACTGCTCCAACGTTATGAACCATCTTAGCAATTTTTTTAAGATCAGTAATGGTTCCCAAAACATTCGAGGCGTGAGCAATGGCCACTAATTTTGTTTTTTTACTTAGTTTATTTTGCCATTCTTGTTGACTAATGTAACCATTTTGATCGCTATTTAAAACTTTAATAACCAAACCAAGTTTTTTGCTAATATCTTTCCAAGGTAAAAAATTACTGTGATGCTCAAAATCAGCCAACAAAATTTCATCACCAGTTTTTAAATTTTCCAAAGCAAAACTCTGAGCGACTAAATTTAAAGAATCGGTCGTCCCTTTAGTAAAAATAATTTCTCTTGAAGATTTGGCTCCAATAAAATCAGCCACTTTCCTTCGAGCTAAATCGTAAGCTTCGCTAGCGCTTTCACTTAGGGGATAAAGACCGCGGTGAATATTGGCGTTTTCATTGCTATAAAATTCAGCAATTCGATCAATCACCACCTGTGGTTTTTGGCTGGTGGCAGCATTGTCTAAATAAACTAAATCTTTGTGTTTGGCAAAGATCGGAAAATCAGCTTTTATTTTTTTAATATTTAGCATATATAACCCTCAATCAATTCTTTGGCTGATTTTAATTTAACAGAATCTAAAATCTTATTAAAAAATGCTGTCTCTAAAATCTTCTCAGCCTCAAGTTTTTTGAGACCGCGACTCATTAAATAAAACAGATCGTTTTGACTTAGCCTACTGCTACTGGCGCTATGAGAAGCTTTGACTTGATGATTAAAAATTTCTAAAATTGGGCGAGAACGATTGTAAGTATTTTTACCCAGAATCAAACTCTGTTCTTTCAAAAAAGATTTAGTTTGTGCAGCTTTTTGATCAATGTAAATTTGACCAAAGTAGTCCACTCTCGATTCATCAGCTTGGCTTAAATAGACATTAGTCAAACAAGCAGTTTTTGCCGTGAGATGTCTCATATTACTTTCTAATTGCCAATGACTCCCTTTGGCTAAACGTCCCAAAAAAAGTAATTGACAAGACACATTTGCTTTTTTAAAAGACAGATCTACTTTAATTTTGCCTTGCTGCAATTTTGAATCAAGCAAAACCAAATAAAAAGTATCTGCTTTTGGTTCCAAAATAAATTCGCTTTGTTTTTCTAATAAAACGACTTGCATTAACCCACACTCCCTTCCATTTCCAATTCAATCAAACGGTTTAATTCAACGGCATACTCCAATGGTAATTCTTTAACAATCGGTTCAATAAAACCTGCAACTAACAGGGTCATGGCTTCAGTTTTACTTAAACCGCGACTCATTAAATAAAAAAGTTTTTCTTCTTCGATTTCGCTAACGCTGGCTTCATGTTCCATCACAGCATTTTCACCAGCAATTTTCATATCAGGATAAGTCGCAGTCACCGATTCACTATCCAAAATCAAAGCATCACATTCGACTTTACTTTTACAATCGCTAGCATTTTTGGCTACATAAACTAAACCACGATAATTACTTTGCCCTCCAGAGAGACTGACTGATTTAGCTACAATTTTGGAAGCAGTATTTTTGGCTAAATGTAACATTTTGGCACCAGTGTCTTGGATTTGTCCATTTTTGGCATAGGCGATAGAAAGCATTTCTCCATAAGCCCCTTCTTCTGCCAAATAACAACTAGGGTATTTCATGGTGGTTTTAGCGCCCAAGTTGCCGTCTACCCATTCCATCACTCCATTTTGAAAAACTTTAGCGCGCTTGGTAACCAAATTGTAAATATTGCCCGACCAATTTTGGATAGTGGTGTAACGAAAGCGAGCATTTTTTTTGACAAAAACTTCCACCACTGCAGCGTGTAATGAATATTCACTGTAAACTGGCGCTGTGCAGCCCTCCACGTAAGTGGCACTAGAGCCTTCATCGGCAATAATCAAGGTTCTTTCAAACTGACCCATGCGAGCAGCATTGATACGAAAATAGCTCTGTAGCGGTCTTTTAACGTGAGTATTCGGTGGGATATAAACAAAAGAGCCACCCGACCAAACAGCGCTATTTAAAGCCGCAAATTTATTGTCTGCAGCTGGGATCAATTTGGCAAAATATTCCTTGAACAGAGCTTGATGCTTTTGCAAAGCTTCTTCCATCGAACAAAAAATCACTCCTTGCTCATCGAATTCTTTTTGTAGCGATGAATAGGCCATTTCACTGTTGTACTGCGCTTCGACGCCAGCTAGAAATTTCTTTTCCGCCTCAGGCACTCCCAAACGGTCAAAGGTTGTTTTAATTTCATCTGGCACGTCTGCCCATTTTTTCTTTTCGATATCGGTGTCTTTAATAAAATAGCGAATCTGCGCAAAATCAATTTCTGCCAAACTTGGTCCCCAGCTTGGCATTTTCATTTTTTGAAAAATCTGCAATGACTGCTGTCGAAAATCTTTCATCCATGATGGCTCATGCTTATGTGCTGAAATTTCATCAACGATTTTCTTGGAAATACCAAAATCAAAACTGACTACTGCTCGCTCTGGCATGGCAAAACCAAAACGCTTGGCGTAAGCATCATTGAGTTTTTTCAAATTAGCTTGCTTCATATTTTAGAATCATTGTGCTTTGAGAAAGTTAGCAAATCCCTTCGCTTCAATTTCTTTAACTAGCTTAGTAGAGCCGCTCTTAATAATTTGACCTTTATCTAAAATGTGTACTTGATCGATATGTAAAAAATCCAAAATTCGAGCATAATGAGTAATTAGCAAAACTGCCGACTTAATTTCTTTTTGCAAAAAAGTAATCGCTTTGGCGACGGCTTGAATAGCATCAATATCCAAACCACTATCGATTTCATCCAAAATAATTAATTTGGGTTCTAAAACTAGCATCTGTAGAACTTCCATCTTTTTCTTTTCTCCTCCAGAAAAGCCATGATTCAGCGATCTTTTTAATAAATTTTCATTAAAATTTAAGAGCTCCATTCTAGTTTTTAAAAATGCCCTAAATTTAAGCGGGCTTAGTTTTGCTTGGTGACTAGTTTTATAAAGTAACTTTAGATAATCATAAATTTTCACTCCAGGAATTTCTAAGATTTGTTGAAAGGATAAAAAGATGCCCAATTGAGCTCGCTGTTGTGGATCTAACTTTAATAAATTCTGTTTAACAAAAGTAATTTTTCCTTTCACTATGTAATGGGGATTGCCCATCAAACTTTGGGCAAGCGTACTTTTACCCGCACCATTTTGACCCATCAAAATATGTGTCTCACCTTTTTTAATTGATAAATCAATTTTATCCAAGATATTTTTTTTATTTAATGAAATTTGAACATTTTTTATTTCAAGCACAATCATCCTTTGATAAATTTAATTAGTGAAATTCATTT
>CAZFIY010000023.1:0-1540 GCA_964519685.1 uncultured Pseudomonadales bacterium | reverse complement strand
TTACCAACTCTTTTTTTGGATAGTAAGCCATCGGTTTCCATATTTTTTAAATGATAGGAAACAGTTGGCTGACTAAGTACAGTTTGCTCCACAATCTCGGAAACAGTTTTGGCACCCCTGTCTTTGAGAAAAGTAAAAATTTGCATCCGCGAATCAACTGCTAGATTACTAAAACAATGACTGCAACAAGAAGTATTTTTCATAACATATAGATCATAATCTATATATTTCTCGATTTCAAGATGAAAAATCGATCAGAGAAGGAAAAATACTTTCGTAAGCTTTCTTGCTAACCAAGTATGAAAAAATGAAAATATGAGCGTCACAATTTTAATCAGTGAGATCCATCCTAATCAAGAATCTGGCAGTGAATGGGTTGAGTTTTATATCACTCCAGAACCAGCAGAAGATTTTAGCTTGAACAATTTCACTATTTTCGATAATCTTCGACAAATTTATAAATTTACTAATGAAAAGTTTATCAATCAACTTTTAGTCGTCGAGGTCAGTGGCCTGAACAATGATACTGATAGTGTGATTTTAAAAGATGATAATGGCGAAATCTTAGATACTTTTACTTATGACAAAACGGAAAAAGGATTGAGTTGGTCGAGAAATTTTGCCGATAATACTTTCGCTCTCACTGCTCCTAGCCGCAATCTGATGAATCCTAGTCCCACTCCCACAGTTACACCTAGTTTAACTGCCACTCCAACTACTTTAACCCCTACAGCTACTGTTACTGTTGCTACTACTGTTACTGCTGAGCTTAATGAAAATACTGATGTAACTGATTCCACATCAATTACTACAAATACAGTTACTCAAAACTTAATCAATCTCGATAAAATTAAACTATCCAGTCGTGATCAAAATCAACAAAATAGAAATTTGAGACTAGTTTTTCTAGGTGAGCTACCAGAACGCAACCTCATTATAAATGCTATAATTGGGAGTTTTCTGATTATTTTAGCTTCCATGATTTTTATTTATGGCAAAATCAAAAATCAACATCGCTCGTAATTATCTTTTGGCTTATTCTTTACCTGCTCTGTGGGCTGGAGTAATATTTTTTCTCTCCAATCAAGAGGTTTTACCTGGATTTACAGTTTCTCTTTATGATTTTGTTTTCAAAAAAGCTGCTCACATGTTCGTTTATGCGGTCTTATATATTTTGCTTTTTAGAGCTTATCAAAAAACTAATCATGGTAAGTTCACTAAAAAACATTATTTCTTTCCAATTTTGATCAGCTTTGTTTATGCACTAAGTGATGAGTTACACCAAAGCTTAATTCCGGGACGTCATCCCACCTTTAGAGATGCTGGTTATGACATGCTTGGAGTGATAACTGTCTTGTTATATCAACTAAAATTACTCTAATTACTTCTTGACTTACTGAATCAAAATAGTACACTTAAAATAGTATTTAACGGGTTCGCTAACGAACCAATTATTATATAGAAAGGCGTTATGACCAAATCAGATTTGATTAATGTCGTTGCCAAAAAAGCTCATTTGACCAAAAAAGCTTCCTTTGAA
>CAZFIY010000022.1:0-12210 GCA_964519685.1 uncultured Pseudomonadales bacterium | reverse complement strand
GCTGCTTGAGCAGCATTAATCATCAAAAAGAATAAACTAAGAGACATCAGGCTAGCAAGAATAGTTTTTTTATTTAATTTCATATTTATATTTATAGAAATGGAGCTCCCGTAGAAGGAATAGTTGGTGCTGCTGACGGACTTCCTCCGGGAGTAATATTTTGTAATAATTCTCCTGGATTTAAAATTGAAATACCGATTAAGCTGCCAATTAAGCCAACAATGGCATAGGTTGCTACAATTAAAATTAAGCCTAGGGTTCCCCAAATAAATCTGTTTTTTGCTTTTTCTACCTTGCCACTATCAGAGCCAGCAGTAACCCATTCATAGGCAGCTAAAAATGAATAAACGATAAAGAACAAAACTGCTAAAACGGTAATTGCACCAATGATATCACTAATATAAAGCTCTAGAGACCCGGTGAATCCAGCATTATCCAAAGATTTCGGTGCCCTAGCTTCTGTAATTGGTTGTATAGTTCCGATGTCTGCCATAATTTAAGTGCCTGGTATAGCGGTTGGTATTTGTGGGTTAATGATGTAAGTGGCATCGCCAAAAACTAATAAACCAATTATTCCTGCGATTGTATAGGAGGCAACAATTAGTAATAAACCAGTGGCGCTAAGAGCTAATTTTTCGCCAATTTTGGCATAAGCACTGCTATCGCCGCTACCAGTAATATAAGTAAAACCAGCTGTAATAAAATTAAAAAGCACCCAAACGCCTGCTACAACAGAGATTAATTTGATAATGTTGGAAACAAAGATCAAGAGGCCGATGTTGCTGCTTGCCGCCCCAGCTTGAGCATTTAATTCTGCCACTCCTGCCGGAGCTTCAATTTGACCAAAAACGCTATCCTCGGCCGCCATAACTTGACCGCTTGAAAACATCAATAATAAGCTAAAAACCAAACTGTAAATTATTTTTTTCATTATTATTTTTTAATTATAAACCATTTTTGTTTTTTATTAAAAACCCATGTTAACGCCAGTTAGAAGTTGAATGATTTGCATAATCCAATAAGCTGCAAACATCACAATAAATCCAATCGCTGCTGAAGTCATAGTGGTCTTAGCTTTATCCTTGTCTTTACTATCTCCGCCAATCATCGAAAATCCTGCCATGATAATCATTACAAACAGTACTGTGCCAGCACCAACAAAAACAACTTTCACGATCAAATTAACCATGTCATCAGTGCTATTAAAAACTTCTTTAACTGGAGTGCCGTCTTTTAAGATGAGCTTATCACTTAATGGGATTTCCACGTTCTCAATCTCCACAACTTTGGAATAACCGTCTCTTCCAGGATTGCCTACATCATCAAGCTGTTTAGCTGAGACACCAGTGGTTTGCACGAAATAAAAAATAAAACTGAAAACTAAAAATAAGAAACCAAATAATAAGAACTTATTTTTCATTAGTTTCATTATAAATGAATTTCCTTCACTATCTAGTGTAAAATAGTGACAATGCAGGAATTAAGGCGTTTTGTCGGTTTTGATAATGAGCAAGTGCTAGTTGAGGCTTTGAAAGCAGGCAACGAGCTAGCTGTGGAATATTGGTTTAAAAAATATCGTCTCAAATTGAAAAAAATTGCTCTGAGTAAAATATCAAATTCGAGTCAAGTAGCTGAAATTGTTCAGGAAACTTTTATTAATTGTTTGCAGACGCTTAATTTGTTTAAGGGTAATTCTTCGCTTTTGACTTGGATGCAAAGTGTTCTGCGTCACGAAATCGCTGACTATTATCGCAAGCGTTATGCCAAGAAATTTATTCAAACCATCCCTTTGAGTGATTTTTTATTAGAACAAAATTACAAAGATGCTGCTACTTCTGCTGAATTAGTGAGCGCAGTGCTTAAGCGCATGGTTTGTAAAAATCGTGAGCTATTGCTTAAAAAATATGTCGATTGTAAAAAAGTCAAAGAAATCGCTTTAGAAATGGGTGATACGGTTAAAGCAGTCGAATCAGATCTTTTTAGGGCAAGACAAGAATTTAGATCGCTGTGGGCAGCATTGGATACCAATCATGAGCAAAGATAATTTTTTACAATTACTCAAGGATACTGCCAGAGAGCAAAGTTTTTTAGGTCAAGAAAAATTTGTACCAGATTTTTTAAGTGATTTTTCCAATTATGTAGCGACTCATTTGTGGCAAGTAATTTTAATTTTATCTATTTTTTCGGCTCTAATTCTAAATTTTTATCAGGCCATGAACTGATGTTTTAAAATGCAAAAAAAATCACAATACAATTTTTTGTTAATTCTAGAATCATTTATTTATTCATGTGGCCAAATGTTGTTGGGTTTATTTTTACATCCTTATCGCAGTGTGCAAATTTTGGTTAAAAACAAAGTATTGCTGCCTTTCATTTTTTACCCTGCTTTTTTTGTCTTATTATTCTATTTTTCACTGCGTATTGATTTGCTGGCCAGCGCTTATAACAATATTTTTATATTCAAATTTTTCTATCAGGTGGGACTATTTTTTTGCTTTTATTGGCAAATTGTTCTTTTTTATTTATGGCTACGTTTTACCAGAGCTTTCGCCAAATCAAATTAGTTCTAGTATTTTATGTTAATTAAATCTTTAGCCCTGCAAAACTTTCGCAATTTCACTTTGCAAAATTTTCAATTTGAAAAAACCAATCTTATTTTTGGAGTTAATGGTATTGGCAAGACGTCTATCGTAGAAGCAATTTATTTATTGGCCAGTGCTGATAGTTTTCGTGCTGGTAAAGTCGAAGAAATGATTCGCTTGGAAACTGACTTAGGTAGAGTGCAGGGCTTAATTGATTTGGAAGGTATTGATCAAGAGCAAGGTGAAGAATTAAAGCTAGAAGTAATGCTAACAAGAGGTTTAGTGCAGGGCAAAAGAACGCAGTATCGTTTATTTGCGGTCAATGACATTCGTCGTAGAAAAAAAGACTTTTTGGCTTTTTTCAAAGCGGTGGTTTTTAGACCAGAAGATTTGCGCTTGGTAGAGGGTTCTCCCTCGAGAAGAAGAAATTTTTTGGATAATGCTTTGAGCATGGTTTCAGGGGAATATAGCTCAGCTTTGGCTAAATATGAACAAACATTGAAACGCCGTAATCGTTTATTGCAAAAAGTGAGCGAAGGCAGCGAAGGTAGAGAGACACTTAATTTTTGGAATATCAATTTGGTGAGATATGGTGAATTTCTGCAAAATAAGCGAGCCAGTCTGATTGATTTTATTAGAGAAGTAGTTTTTCCTTTTGAATTAAACATTGATTACTTACCATCATTGATTTCTGATAAGCGTCTTTTGGAACATTTAGACAAAGAAATTTTTCTAGGCCATTCACTAATTGGTCCGCATAAAGATGATTTCCTGTTAAAGTTTTCTGAAGTAGATAAAGGCATCGAAGATTTGAGTCTATTGGCTTATGGTTCAAGAGGTCAGCAGAGATTGGGGGTTTTATGGCTCAAAATCGCCGAGTTGCAGTTTCTCACAGACAAAATAGGCTATCAACCAGTACTTTTATTGGACGATATTTTATCTGAGTTGGATATTCACAGCAAAGATATGGTGCTTGAGTTGTTATCTAATTACCAAACAATTCTAACTACCGCTGATGCCGATGTGCTAGCTGATCTCAAAAATAGAATCAAAGAGTTGAATTTAATTATTTTGTAAATTGCCAGAGAATTTCTGGAATCATTTCCACTAGATCACTACTGTTAAAATACGGCCCCTGTTTTATATATAGTTCTTCGCCGGCTTTTTTATTGATATGGCTCGCCACCAGGCAACTATTTAAGGCGGAGCTTTTACAATAGAGGGCTGCCAGTAATCCAGCTAAGACATCACCCGTACCTCCCTTGGTCATGCCCGCGTTGCCTCCTTCTATCTCCAGAGCTTGTGGATTTTGTGGGGAGAAAACTTTATCGATTGGTCCTTTTAGCAAGCAATAACAATTAGCTTGGTAGTTATGTTCATCAAATAGTTCACTTTTGTTCTTTAGTAAATCCATTTCTTGATGATGAGGAGTGATGATGTGGTTTTGTTTGAGCAACTTGACGTCTAGCATTTGCAGAGCGCCGGCGTCAATCACCCATTTTTTATCGGCATATTTTTTGAGCAACTTATTGACCAAAAGCTTAGTATAAAACGAGCGATCCATGCCTGGTCCAATCAAAATAACATCAGCCTCTCGCATGTAATTCTCAATTTGTTTGCGCTCAATGACGATGCCATTCCAAAAATTTTCTTTAGCTTCTTTGATTAGTTTATTATTGCTTGGCGTAGAGGCATAAAAAACCATGTCGACGATTTTGCTAGCTACATCTAAGCTCCATTTACTGGCTGCGTGAAATAAATCACTGCCACCAATAATCAATAATTTGCCATTTTGTCCCTTATGGCTTTTTGCATCAGCTAAAGTAATTTCACTGAAAGCTGTTTTTAAAATTGGAGTTAAATTGCTCATGATCGTCTTGATTGTAGCTTATTTTACGTTTTTGGCGTAGTTGTTGTTTTATTTTTCTTGTAGATTTTGCAAGAATCTTTTCAAAATTAACAAACTGGTTTAGAATCAATCTAAATGTATCAACCGAAGTTTAAAATCACCAATCATTTACTCACCTATGTTGCTTCAGTTGAATCCGCCAAAGCTTTAATCGATCACTCTGCCTTGGTGCCGTCTTGGGAAGCCAAATTTCGTGATGAAGCCATGCAAAGAACGGTGCATTTTGGTACTCACATCGAGGGTAATGAATTGACTGCTGACCAAGCTGGTAAGGTGGTGCAGCTGAAAAATACCAGTAGTCCACAAATGATTGTTGATCAAACTGGCATTATTGCTAGAGATAGAGACATTCAAGAAGTGATTAATTATCGCAATGTAGTCGCTTGGATTGATCAGCGCCCAGTCAAAAAACTTCAAGAAGAATTAAACCTAGACACCCTAATGGTTTTGCATAAATTGACTATGCAAAGGTTGCTACCTGAAGAGCAGATCGCGGTTTTTCGTGATAAACAAGTCATCGTGCGAGGTGCCGCTGATGGCCAAGTAGTTTTTCGTCCGCCAGTGGCAGTTGAAGTACCTTACTTGATGGAAGATTTTTTTACCTGGATTAATAGCGCGGAGGCAACAGAATTGCACCCGATTTTTAGAGCGGCGATTGCTCATTATTTCTTGGTTTATGTCCATCCTTTTGTGGAAGGTAATGGTCGAGTGGCTAGAGCTTTTGCCACTTTAGTTTTATACAGTGCTGGTTATGATTTTAAGAGATTTTTTGCTTTGGAAGAATATTTTGACAGTGATGTTGAAGCTTATTATCAGGCCTTACTTTCAGTGCAGCAAAGCGATGAGAAGGATTTAAGTTATTGGTTGGAATATTTTACCTATGGTTTGGCTTTGGAAATCGATAAGGTTAAACAAAAAGTCTTAAAACTTTCTCAAGATCTAAAAATTCAGCGCGAACTTGGTCAGCAAGTGGCACTTTCGGAGAGACAAATCATTCTTTTGGAAGTTTTGCAAAATCAAGGTCAGATGACTTCTGAAGATGCGCAAAAAGCTTTACCCAATGTTTCTGTCGACACGATTTTGCGCGACCTTAAAGATTTGATTGCCAAAAATGTGGTGCAAAAACATGGCGTCACCAAGGGCGTGAGTTACACTTTGTTGAGTTAAACTGTTAGAATATTTTTATGCTTTTTAAAGACTTTTCCGTCTATTTGCAAAAAATTGAAAACGTTTCCGCACGTCTAGAAATTACCGCGATTTTGTCAGAACTTTTCAAAGATTTAATGAAGGATCAGCAAGCCAAAGAAGAACTAACTTTGGCGACTTATTTGATGCAGGGTAGTTTAGTGCCTTCATATTTGTCTTTAGAATTTCAAATGTCAGAAAAAATGCTGATCAAAACTTTGGCTTTTGTGCAGGCTAGAGTTCAGGGCTCCAAGCAGACAAGCACTGACAATCTCTTCTCTGAAGTTGCCGATGTAGATCAAAATTTATTTAACAACCAGGATATTTTGCAACAAGAGCTTACAGCTACTTATAAAAAAATTGGTGACATTGGTGAACTTTTTGAGAAAACTTTATTTGAGTTAAGCTCTGCTGAAAAGCCTAAAGATCAACTCTCAGTTTATGCAGTTCATACTGCGCTTTGCCAAATTGCAAAAACCTCAGGTATTGGCTCTCAGGATAAAAAAATTGCTTTATTAGCCGACTTATTACAAAAACTAGATCCTTTGTCGACTAAATATATTAGTCGTGTTATTTTGTCCAAAATGCGACTTGGTTTTTCAACTATGACGCTCATCGATGCCTTGTCATTTGTGAAAACTGGCACTAAAAACGATAGCGCTAATCTGGAAAGAGCTTTTTATAAAAAAGCTGATTTGGGTCAATTGGCGATGGCTTACTTGATGGATTATCAAAAATTAAGTAGTGCTGAATTGCTTAAGACCTATCAAGTAGAACTTGGCATTCCAGTTTTACCAGTGCTCTGTCAGCGATTAAATAGTGCTCACGAAATCATTGAAAAAATGGGCGAGGTTTTAGCTGAACCCAAATATGATGGTTTGCGAGTACAAATTCATATTAATAAATCTAACTTTGCCGATAATGATTTGCCATACAAAGCTTTTACCAGAAATTTAGAAGATGTGACTCACATGTTTCCCGAATTGGCAGAAGTAGTCAAAGCGCTTCAGGTTAAAAATTGTATTTTAGACACAGAAGCGATTGGGATTGATCAAAAAACTGGTAAGTTTTTAGCTTTTCAAGAAACCATTCAGCGCAAACGCAAACATGGTGTTAATGCCAAAGCCTTGGAAGTGCCACTTTGTTTTTATACTTTCGATCTGATTTTACTAGACGATCAAGTTTTGATTGACGAGGATCTACTTAGTCGAAAAGACAAATTAGCGAGAGTCTTAACCGACTCTATTTTTATCAAAAAAACTGAATATTCTCTCATCAGTGATCCGGATAAACTGAAAGCTTTTCACGAAGAACAATTGAGATTAGGCTTGGAGGGGGCAGTGATGAAACAAAAAGATTCGCACTATGTTTCTGGTCGTAGATCTTGGCGCTGGGTCAAAATCAAGGAAGAGGAAGGCAGTCAAGGAAAATTATCGGATACTATTGATTGCATCATGTTGGGTTACTATGTGGGCAAAGGTAAGAGACAAGCTTTTGGGATTGGAGCTCTTTTAGTTGGGGTTTTAGATAAAGATAAATCTGGTGATTTGTTTGTCAGAAGCTTATCTAAAATTGGGACTGGTTTAACTGATGAACAATTTAGGGAAGTCAAAAAATTAGCAGACCAAAACTTAAGTTCTAAAAACCAAAAACCAGCAATTTATGATGTCAACAAAAATTTATATCCAGATTTTTGGTTAGAACCAAAGATTATTTTAGAAATTGCTGCTGATGAAATCAGTAAGTCACCTATTCATACCGCCGGTGTAGCCTTGCGTTTTCCAAGATTGGTGAAGATTCGTCGCGATAAAAGTTTCGAAGGGGCAACGACCTTAGAGGAGTTGGCTTCAATTCATATAGCTACCTAATTCAATAAACGTTCAATTTCTTCAAGCAAAATATTGATTGAATTTTGGTTATATGCTTTAAGTTTTTTAATATTTTTCGTAAAAGAGTTTATTTTATCCGGATTTTGAATCAGTTTTTCCAATTCTTGATTGGCTTTTTTAGCATTTTCTTCGACAATGCCAATTTTGTAATCTCTGATAATGTCTAGATTGCCGTCTTCTTGACCATGAATGTGAGTGATGGCAAAAAAAGCAGTTTCACAAGCAATGCTCTCGAAAAGTGTGTTTGGTCCAGCCTTGCCAATTACCATATCAGCAGCTTGCATGTATAAATGCAAATTTTTGGTATAAGCCAGAGGAATAACTTTCGCTTTGGAAGAACTCAAGCTTTCTAAGCTTTGTTTAATGCCTAGAATGTTGTTGTATAAGAATTTATTTTTGCCACAAGCAACGATAAAATTAACTTTTTTGTCACAATTAATAATGCTGGGGAGAATTTTTAAAATAGTGTTCGAACCTTCTGAACCAGAGGCTAATAAAAAAGTTAAATTATCATCTAATTTTAGTTTTTTTCTAATTTGAGATCGATCGTAATTTTCCTCGAACTTGCTTCTGACAAACCAACCAGCGCATTTAATGTTTTTAGCTTGATAATTTTCCAGAATTTTTTGATCGAAAGCCATCTGTACCCGAGCTTGTTTTGAAAAAAGTAAAATATGGGCTGTTCTAGGATCAGTCAAAATATTGATAAAAGGCAGGCTTTCTTTTTGTAGTTTTTCCAAAACTGGGTTACATCCAAAATAGGTACTGATACATAGATCTATTTTATTTTTTTTCACAAAATCTCTGATCTTTTTTTCAGTGTTCACAACAAACAAATTCTCTAGAAACTTACGAATGTTGCGTTCTTTTTCCAGAACCCTTGAACTCAAATGAAAAGATGGCCCCAATGTTTCAGGAACAAATTTGTAAACTGAATTGTAAGCGAAGCCTAAAATTTCTTTGCGAAAATATTTTTTTACTCTGTATTTTCCTTTAGCTTTTTGTTCAATTTTTTCTGCAACAGCATCGGCGATACTTTCGTGTCCATAGCCGCTAGTGAAGATGCCAATAGTTTTCATGATCTGGTTATTATATACTTTTATCCATCTAAGTAGAAATATGAAAGTGATTGTTGGCCTTGGTAATCCCGGTAAAGAATATGAAAATACCAGACATAATGCTGGTTTTACTTTCATTGATTTTTTAGTCAAAAAGTTTTCTCTAGAACTCAAGTTTGATAAAAAATTTAATGTCGAATACGTTAAAACAGAAATAATTAATAACGGAGTAGCAGAAGACATCTGTTTAATTAAAACGATGGCTTTTATGAACAATTCCGGCATCACCTTGAGAGCTTTTTTGGATTATTTTCATACTGATATTCTTGAGGAAGATGAAGGTAATCACCTAATTGTGGCACATGATGATCTGGATCTAGATTTGGGGCAATTTAAATTGCAAAAGGGTAAGGGTCCCAAAGTGCACAATGGTTTAAATTCAATTTATAAACACTTGGGTCATAAAAATTTTTGGCACTTAAGACTTGGAATTGATGCAAGAGTAGGCAATCGCAGTATTGAGCCAAGTAGCTATGTTTTGATGAAGATGAATCAGATAGAACAAAAACAATTACAAACAGTTATTGATGAAGTTGCCACATGCCTATTTTCCGCTTAAATTTCCAAAAAACTAAAAATCTTAAATATATCTATGCCGTTCGTTTGGTGCGCGAATTAGCCAATCAATTAATGGTGTTTTTTCTGCCAATTTATTACTTTGGTTTACATTTCCCTTTCATGGAACGTTTTAACTTAAGCACACTTCACGAAGGAATTTTAAATGTAGCGCTAATTTATGCACTCACACGTTTAGTATCTCTACTGTCAGCTATCCCTGTTGCCAAGATTTTACTGAAATTTGGGATTAGACAGGGCTTTGTGATGGGGCATTTGTGCTACGCCCTTTTTGTTTTATGTCTTTATCTGTCTAAAAATAACGTATATTTTATTTTATTAGCTACTTTGATTAATGGTTTGCAAATCAATCTATTTTGGAATAGTTATTTTTACTCTTTGAGTCGTCACAGCGATCAAAACAGAATTGGTGCCAATTTAGGAATCATTAATTTCTTACTTAATTTGTTAGCCATGATCTCGCCAGCTTTGGGCGGTTTAATTATTTTTACTCTCGGTTATTCAACTTTATTTTTAGTTGGCTTGGTGGTGGTTTTACTTGGAGTCGTTTTCTCTGTACTTTTGGACAACGTTAAAATTAGAGATCATATTTCTTACAAAGAATTTTTCGCTTGGTTAAAAGAGCCGACTTTTAGACGCCTGGCGCTGACTTTTACTGGACGTAGTTTCAATGACGGCACGATCAGCTTGTGGGCGCTTTATATGTTTATTTTATTAGGGAGTACTCAGGGTTTGGGCTATTTGTATAGTTTGTCACTCTTTTTGGCTTTATTTATCAGTTACATAGCTGGCGCACTAATCGACAAAAATAAAAACAAGAAACAGTTCTTTTTCTCAGGAGGCATGCTTTCTGTTTTTTGGGTTTTGAGAGGTTTTGTGGTAAATATTTGGTCGATCACCATCCTTAATGCCTTCGATAAATTAGCGGCCAGTTTTCATTGGTTGTTTTTTGATCGTAGTTGGATTTTGCGAGGTAAAGGTCGTGAGGCCTTATCCTATTTCACTTATCGAGAAATGCTTTACAGTTTCGCAGCGATATTATTTTGGTTAATCGTGGCTTTGATTTTTTACTTTTTTGTTTTTGCCTGGCAAAGTTTGTTTATAGTAGCGGCGATAGGAGTACTTTTGACTTTGTTAATCAAAGAACACCATTTGGAAGAGATTGATTAAGTTTTTCTCTGTAGATTAAAAGCTAGTAGCTCGCTTAGTAATTTTTTTAAGGATTCTGAATTGATTTTCTGAATTTCGGTTTGTGCGTTTTTTTCTAGTTTCTTGATTTTACTGGTAATTTTCTCTTGGCTATATTGTCGAAATAAGTTTTGAATTTTTTGAATTGCATCTGGCTTAATTGCTCTATTACCCAAATTATTTGCTAGAAAGACTTGCTCTTCTGGCTTAGCATTTTCTAATAAATATAAATAAAACAAAGTTTTTTTACCTTCTTTAATATCTGAGGCAAAACTTTTTCCAGATTCTTCTGCGTTGCTAAAAAGACTAATTTCATCGTCTTTTATTTGAAATATGAGTCCTAAATGTTCGCCAATGCTGATTAGACTACCGATTTGATTGTCAGATAATTGATTGACTATTCCAGCTAATTGCAGTGGCAGGGAAAAAGTATAGCGGGCAGTTTTATACAGATACATTTCTAGAACTTGTTTCTTGGTTGGCAAATCATTTTGCATGGTAATTTTGGAATCCAGCATTTCGGCAAAATTAGTTTTAATGATTTCTTGGTTAATAGTTTTTTGAATTTGTTTGGTAGTTGGTAGAGACAGAGTATTCAACTCGCTCAAAGTTAAATTAGCTAGATAATTTAAAACATTGCCCAAGCAAATTGCCAAACTTTGTCCATAATTTGTAGGATTTTTGTAATTGTTTTTGCTGGCGAATTTTTTGTAATGCTGCCAAACAGAATCTTGGCCGCGACGCGTTTCGTCCTGATCAATGATGTCATCATGAATGAGCAAACTTGAGTGGATGAGTTCTAGGGCGGCGGCTATTTTTAATAAATCCTTTTGGTTTTTTTGGTAAGCTTGCGCATTGAGAACTTTGGTGGTAAGTAAAAAAAGGCCGCCACGCAGGGTTTTGCCACTAATGACGAAATCTTTAATGATAGTAAAAGCCTCTTTGACCAAAGTTTGTTGATTGAAATTTTTCTCTTCCTCTTGAAGAAAATTTAGTAGCCAGGCGTCAATTAGTTTTTTTTCTGTTTGCAGTTTGTCTAGCATTTTAAGATTTTTTCGATTGTTGCCTCTGCCAAAATCGCCATGGAATCAAAAATTTCTGTCCCAGTGTATTTTGGAGTTAATAACTGTAGATCGGTGCAAGCTAAAACAACATGTTTAATGTCTTTATCTGCAAATTTCTTAATAATTTTAATTAATTCAGCTTGGTCTTTTTTACTATACCTACTGCGCACGAGATTATTAATTAATTGACCGATTTTTTCTTGATCTTTTTCTTCTGGTAAATGAATTTTAATATCTCTTAAGTTATATAAATTACTCTTAACTGTTGGATTTGTGGCTAACAAAGCAATTTCTGGAATGTTTCTTTTTGTAAGAAATTTTTCAGTTTCTTCCACAATGCTTAAAACTGGAATTTTAACTACCTGACGAACAGCATCGATAGCTAAGTGTACAGAATTGCATGGCATGACAATAAAATCTGCGCCGCCATTCTCCAGTCTTTGAGCCGCATCTTGGAGATACGGGACATATTTTTCAATTCCTTTGCCTTTGTTAATAAAGTCTTGTTCAAGCTGATACTCAAGAGGAATGCTCCACATTAGTATTGGTGGTCTTTCTTTGTGATTTTTTTCAAAACTAGAAAAAATGAGTTTCAAATAAAACTCTGCCGTAGTTTCTGGCCCCAAGCCGCCGATAATGCCCACTGTTTTCATAGTTGGCTTATTTTATAACTAAAAATCCCAGATTACCACGCAGGTC
>CAZFIY010000021.1:7893-12291 GCA_964519685.1 uncultured Pseudomonadales bacterium | reverse complement strand
TGTGGTGGTGGTGTTTTGAAATACGTCAGAGTTAAACAAAAAGATAATTTTGATACTTACTATTTGCATGTTAATTATTAACTACCCTAGTCAAAAACTAAAATTTTGTTAATATATTTCTATGTCGCAAACCACACCTCAATACCTCGATCAAGCTTTTGATGAGGAACTCAAAAAATTATTAAAAATTTTCATCAAAAAACATAAGGATTACGGCAAAGATAATATTCTAGATAATGGTGAATTGGGCATTATTTTTCGCATCAATGATAAGTTACGTCGTTTGCAAAACCTAGCCAGCAAAGGCACTGAACCAGAAAATGAAAGTTGTTACGAAAATTGGCAAGACATTGCCGTTTACGCGGTGATTGCTTTACTACTTAGAGATGGTCGCTTTAGGGATCTGAACTTAGATCCTACGAAATAATCAAATCAACTCGCTGTTTTCTTCTTTAGCAGTTTCCTTTTTTAAGCGCTGCATCACGTAAATATCTTGGTGGTAATCATTTTCACCGACAAATTCAGCTTCACCACGAAGAATTTTTTCGAAAGGGCGGCAAGCAAAACAACCTGCTTCGCCATGAGGACATTTGAAACGCTCCAGCTGGCGAGCTAATTTCATTTCTTTGGCAATTTTTAAAATTTGGGTGTGAGCCGACTCAAGATCGGGTAAAGCTTTTTCAACTATTTTGCCAGTCTCCAGATACCAATAACTAGCCTGACTCACCTGGCGATGCTGACAGTTGTGCACCAAAAGATGATAAATAGGCAACTGCAAGGAGCTCTCGTTTTCTTCATTTTTACTGGTTTTAAAATCAATAATATTGACACTATCAGTCTCTTGCAAATATTCTAACCAGTCGATCTTGCCACAGAGAATAATATTGTCCTCTTCCGAGAGCCAATAATATGGTAAGTCTTCCTTAATTTTGACCGCTAAACCGTCAAGTGGACCATGATTATCCATCACTTTTTGCAACATCACTCGTCCTCGCTCTTTGTATTCAGCTTCAATTTTTTCATCAAAGAAACCGCCTTTTTTGCCAGCCACCGCTTGCCATTGTCGTTCAAGCTTGGCGATTAAAGATTCCCTGAAACGCTCTGGACCTGGCAAAACAGACAAAGATTCCAAAACACCGTGGACCACTTGCCCTAAGGCTAAAGGCGGTGACATCAATTGAATCTTATGACGAGTCTTGGGATCCTTATAAACGTTCTTGAGGTAATAAGCCCTTGGACATTGTAAAAAATCACTAATCGAAGTATGAGAAACCCAAACAGCAGTAAATTTATCAGGCATGTTGCTCATTATAAAGAAAAATTTGCTATAATCTATTGAGAATTAAGAACTTTGATACAGTCACACTTAACTAAAATCGCATTATGTCAGACACTACCACTCAAACAGAAACTAAGACTGAAACTCAAGTAGAACAGGTTGTCAAAGAAGAGAAACCAGTTGAACCTAGAGAACTCTCCGCTTACGCCAAAGAATACACTAAACAGTACCAGATGGATTGGGAATATCACCACCGCGCCATTCTTTGGAAGTGGATGAATTAGCTTCCAAAATTGCTGCTGCTTACGAGAAAGTGCGCAAGGTGATCGACTGGAAAGAAGAAAACTTACTGCGTCGTGGGGCCATTGAGCGCATCCTCAAGCGTCGTTTGGTTTCGGAAATTTACGGCATTAGTATTTTGCCAGATTTAAATGCCAAAGAAATGGCTGAGCCCATGATCTTGGAGTTAATGCGCAGTGGTTATTTTGACAATGGCAAAATTGCCAAAAAACAGATTAGAGAAATTGAAAATATTTTAAACAAATACATTCGCATTTTGGATAGCTCTCGCTTGCCTCAAGCTGCTAGTAAAAAACACGCCAAAAATAAAATGGAGTTCTATACTTGGATGTTGGAAATCGCTGCTTGTGAAATCGAAGAAGTGTTGGCTCCCGCTTTCAAAGAAAATGCTTTACTTAATTTGATGACTAATGTCATTTTTGAGCGCAATCGCATTTTGCCAAGCGATAGACTGACTGATTTAGATCGTTTAGTGCAGATTTACATCGCTTGCATGCGCACTTTGTACAACTTTGATGATCCCATTATTTCTTACAATGTGATTAAAATTCGTTTCCCTTTTTGGGTCGAAGAAACTGACGCCAGTATTGAGCAAGTTATTAAACAAATGCATGAGATTCGAACCCAAATCGAAATGGATTTGAATAGCGAAGAAGGTAAACAGTTTTTCAAATTAGCTGGTAAATATGACGCTGCTTACCGCATTATCGGTGATGTTTTGGACAAAATTAATAATACTCCAGAAGTAGTCCGCGAAAAATTGGCCAATCCAGAAGAACTTAAGAAAATGGTCGAGGAAACTTATTTCAAAAGAAAAGCTAGCCTCAAAGGTCGCCTCTTCCGCGCCGCTATTTATTCTACCTTGTCGATTTTTGTAGCTGGCATCGCTAGTTTCATTATTTTTGAAGGACCAGTGGCTAGATTGGCTGGTTTAGACTTCAGTTGGTTGGCGCTTTTTGTCGATTTATTGATCCCAAGTTTAGTGATGTTTTTGTTAGTGATTTTTATTCGTCCGCCCAAAGATCAGAACTTGAGAGTTGTGCAAAAAGAAATTTCTAAAATTATTCATCAACAAAATAGCCAGGACGTTTACGAAATTGATTTTCGTCGCAAGAAAAACAAAGTCTTAAATCTGATCTTTATTATTATTTCCGTCATTTGTGGTGTGGCGAGTATGCGTTTTATTTTTTGGCTCTTTGAAATCGGTAATGTACCTTGGACCTCGATGTACATCGACACCGTCAATGTAGCTATGGTCGTTTTCGCCGCCATGGCCATCAAACAAAAATCCAAAGAAATTACTATCGAAGATCACGGCAATTTTATCGAATTTTTCTTAGAACTCTTTTCCATTCCTCTAGCCAAAATCGGTCAGTGGTTTTCAGCCAAATGGAAAAAATATAATATTTTTTCCGCTCTCTTCACTGCGGTAATCGATTTGCCATTTTCTGCCATTATTCGCATCGTCGAAGATTGGCGCAACTTCTTGAAAGAAAGAAGTTCGGAGATGCATTAGTTTCTGCTATGGCACAGCATCTTTCGTACCAACTGCTTTTTGCAATAAATTGCAAAAAGACAGGGTCCGAAATATAATCACCTAGTATTTTTAAAAAGGAGGCATCGCATAGTGGCCAATTGCACAGGTTTGCTAAACCTGACCCCTTTTGGGGTTCCTGGGTTCAAATCCCAGTGCCTCCGCATCAAACAAAAGATTGATTTATCAATGTTTTGTTTGATGTAATAGGTGCTGAGATTACTTTAAATCCCGACGGCGAGAGCGATTAGCTCCCGCCTAGTACTCGAAGAGTGCAGTGCCTCCGCCAAGAAAATTAATTTGAATTATGATGTATAATAACTTTTTAATTCTATAGGTTAATTGTCTTAAAGGATTAATAATTATGAATAGAAATGAAACTTCACTTACATTTGAAACTTTGGAAGCTAAGTTATCCAGGTATGAACAAATTGCTAAAAAAATTGATCCTAGATTAATAGCTGAAAGAGATGGACTTTTAACCCTTTCAATACAGGGTGAAAAACAGCTTGTTGAGACTGGTTGTCCCAAGATTTGTATTTATTTAGGGAGAGAATTAATTACTTCATTCTACGCTGATGAGCAGTATACAGATAAAGAAATAAGAGGGCAGGTAGTTGCGAGCTTACAGAAAATTAACGCCAAATATTCCATCAATTTATAATCCAGCTCCAAACTCAAACTAACACTAGTCTAGAGATTTATTAAAAAAAATTAATTGATTGAAGTTCCAACTTCATTCCATAGTCTCCGCATAATCACACCATGAAAGCAACAAAAAACAATTTGCGCTATACTAAAGTTGCTTTATGTTGAAAACCATCAATTCCTATCAACGAAAATGGCTCTTTGGCGCAATTATTATTCTTTTCTTATCACTCTTACTGCATTTGCCATTTTTTGGTCAGCTACCCTCTGGCCTCAATCGTGATGAAGCAGCCCTGGGCTACAACGCCTACAGTTTACTTAAAACTGGTAAAGATGAATGGGGTAAATCCTATCCAGTGAGCATTGCTTCTTTTGGCGACCAGAAATTACCTGGCTATATCTACACTCTCATTCCTTTCGTAGCTGTCTTTGGCTTGGAAACTTGGGTGGTGCGTTTACCTTCATTGTTAGCTGGTTTGGCGATTATCTTGGGTATGGGTTTGATCGCCAGTTCAGTCGCTCGAGCACTAAAATTATCTGAAAAATCCCAACTCAGTCTGAGTCTCATTACTATGTTGCTGATCGCCATTAGTCCCTGGCAAATGCATTTCTCCAGAGTAGCTTATGAAACCCATTT
>CAZFIY010000021.1:5025-7883 GCA_964519685.1 uncultured Pseudomonadales bacterium | reverse complement strand
CGTGCTGGGACTGGCAAGTTTTCTGTCGGCTTTGACTAGCCCAAGAAATAAGCAGCAAAGATTACCACTAATCATCACGGGAGTTTTCTTTGCCCTTGCCATGCTGACTTACCATAGCTATCAGGTTTTTGTGCCACTTTTTGTTTTGCTGAGCTTGCTCATTTTTAAAAAGAAAATTTTCACTTTGGATAAAACTGGTTTAGGAGTTGCCATTTTATCAGGATTATTAGCAGTTTTTTTGCTTTTCCAAGGCGGAGTGATGAAGGCCAATCAAGTTAAAAGTATTGGCACTAGTCCTTTTAGTCAGCAGAGTTTATTGCTTTCAGCTGTCGAATTTCGCGAAGCCAATCAATTTCCTCTTTTACTTAATAAGTTGTTATTTAATCGCTTCACTGAAGGCGTGGTTAAACTGAGCCAGAATTATTTGACTACTTTTTCTGGGATGTTTTTCTTCGTACACGGTAGTGGTCATGGCGATCACAATCCCGGTTATGGCAATAACCTACATTTATTTATCACGCCGTTTATTTTCTTAGGTTTTTGCTGTTTGTGGAGTAAAAGAAGTAACGCTTGGGCTAAATTAATTATTTTTTGGTTATTTCTAGCCTTATTACCCTCGGCCTTAACCACCAATCCTCTACTGGAAGTAAGAATCGCCGCGGTTTTTCCCGTGCTAGAACTTCTGGCTGCTCTTGGCATCATGTATGCATTAAGTTTCTTTTCTGGTAAATGGCAAATTTTTGCTGGCGTGATCTTATTCGTTATAGCTGGCTTAGCTACTTTGCGCTCCACCATTTTTTACACCGTCATCGCTCCACGCACAGCAGTCGATAACAGTCCTTATCATCAATTAGCCAAAACTATGGCTAAGTATCAATCTCAAGCAGATGTCGTTTTGACTCAATCGCCTGCTAGCTCACCTTACATTTGGTATTTATTTGAAAATAAAATTGAGCCCAATCTAGCGCAACAAAAACTAGTCCACTATCCACCGACTGACGAAGGTTTTATCCATGTCCAACAATTTGACAACATTCATTTCGAAACCATTGATTGGACAGAGTTAGCTCAAAGAGCGAAAACAAGTACTTACATTTTAGTATTAAAACCCACCGAGATTTCTGAAGATCAGAAAATGAGCGATGACTTTCAATTCTTGGAGGCTCTTACAGATCAAAATGATCAAATCATTTATGGAGTTTGGCACTACTTTAACAACAACTAAACATCCTTATTGGTTCACTTACATCGTGCAATGCGCTGATAACACTTATTATACTGGCCTGACATACGATCTTGATCATCGTGTCAAAACACATAATGCTGGTAAAGGCGCTATTTATACTCGTGGGCGTAGGCCAGTTAAATTAATTTACTTTGAAAAATTTAACAGCTATACTGAAGCTGCACGAAGAGAACATCTGATTAAAAAATTGACACGTAAACAAAAAGAAAAGTTATGGTTATGTCTATAGAAGAACAAATCGGTAAAAAAGAATCAGCTGAACAAAACGAAGAAAAGATTCCTCAAAATGAACGAGCTCAATATTTAAATTCTGGCGAAAAATTGAGGGCTACTCTCAATGATCCTATTACTAAAGAGGCTTTTTTTGCTCTGCTTAGAACTCTGATTAATGTTGGTATTAGTGTGGTTGACCTGGTGCCCGGCATTGGTGAATTACCTTCTTGGGTCGCTGACGCTATTAAAGTTACTAAAGAGGCCAAAAAGAAAAGCGTCTTGCGTCGTTCCAAAGATGATGAATCAAAATCAGAAAATGATTTTTGGCAAAAAATTGACCCTACTCCAGACGTTCCAGTGTGGATCGCACTTGGATCAGAGGCGACTGAAGCGGTTAGCGGTTCAGTTTTTCCAAGTCATGCTATCGAATCAAGTGTTCAATTAATTGGCTATGATTTGGCAAGAATTACTGCTGGATTGGAACGACTCAAAGAAATTTGGGGAGAAGATAAGGGTAAAGAAACAATTAAAAATATCGGTCAACAAGCTGAAGACGAAATTAGAGATTATCGTCAAAACCAAATGCAAATTAATCAAGCAATGCAAGCTTTTGCTTAATTTTTGAAAAATAAAATTAAAAAGGAAAAATGGATAAAAAAACAGCACTGAAGGTTTTATTGCAACACAGTTCTTTTTTAAGTGAAAAAAGTAAATCGGCTATTCTCGCAAAACTCGATCAGTTCAATGATAAAGAAATTGATACAATCGGAAGTTTTCTCGCTCTTGAAAAAAAGAAAAGTTTACAAAACGCAATTAAAATTAAACATGCTGTCAAAAATATTTTAGAAAAATAGAAAAAATTGATTATTAAAAATAATAACATCATGATAAAATATTTTTTCTATTTGGTAAAAATATATGGATTTAGACAAGTCACTCAAGGTTTAAATTAATTAGAGTCACAAAGTACTAATGCAAAGGAAAAATAGAAAATGTCAGAAATAAAAGCAGAAAATCAACACACTCCTCCGTTTCACAAAGAAGACATAGATGCTATTGAAGCTCCTTTACCTTTCACCACTTCTTTCAATTTAGATGAACCAAGCATGATAGACTTGAGTTTTCTTAATGAACAAGAAAAACTAGCTTTACTTAAGGAACTAGAAAAAAGACAAAATCATCAGGATCCAAAAACAACCTGGAATAAAGATCACGCTAATTTGCTTTTTGCTTTACAAGCTCAATTAAACAAAAATAAAATTGCTAATGATTATGTTCCATTAAAAGATCAACGCGTACGTTATTAAGGAGGGATCGCATAGTGGCCTAGTGCAGCGGCTTACTAAACCGCCATAGCGCAAGCTATCCAGGGTTCGAATCCCTGTCCCTCCGCATTGAC
>CAZFIY010000021.1:0-5015 GCA_964519685.1 uncultured Pseudomonadales bacterium | reverse complement strand
ATAAAAGGAATTACTTTAAATCCTGACGGAGAGTGAAAATCGAGCAAAGCACGATTCACCCTCCTAATACTCGTAGGGTACTGTCCCTCCGCTCTATATTTTTAAAGAAAAAATCCCCGTTTGCACGGGGATTCTTGTTTTAATCACTGAATTTTATGCTGATCTCCTTTCAAACTGTGTGCTTTGAATAAATTCAAAAAACTTTTCTTCTGGGGTGAAATATTCTTCCAGCCCAAAGTGCTTTCGGGAGAAAAAGCCCTGATCGCACAGTTCACCGATTTTGCGTCTGATTTCCCAGGTAGCAAAAATGCCTATCTGAGAAACTTTCTGCAAATCAGAAGCTTTAACCGGGCTTCCGTACCGTCCAACACACGTTGCCATCATACTCATGGCCATGTTGGTTGCAGTGTAGTATTGAGGGTCTGGTCTGAGGAAAACGAATGCTTCATTCTCCGACAACCTCTCCAAAAAGTCTACAAACTGCAATTCCGGAACTTCCTTGAAATTACCGATTACTGCCATTTTATGGCTCCTTTCAGTGATTTTAATGTTCACTACCTAATCTTAGAGAGAAGTTTCCCCTCCAGATGTCAGTAGCTAAATTAGACTAATGATTATATGCAAAAAAGAGCCATAAGTCAATTATATTGATTAATTTATATAATTGATTAAGCTGGCTAAACAAAAATAAAGTTATAAAATATTTATATGCATGATTTCCTTACAAAACTACAGAATCAATTACAACAAAATGCTGATGCTAAAACAAAAGAATCAGGACAAAGATTTTTTAAAGAAACGATTAAAATGTATGGCGTCAAAACAGCCACTGTAAGTAAAATTGGAAAAGAAGCTTTTAAAGAAATTGAAAACGAGAGTAAAGAAAAAATATTTTCTTTATGCGAAAAACTTTGGCAATCTGGCTACATGGAGGAAACTTTTATTGCTTGCAATTGGTCTTACAATGTTTGGAAACAATACGAAAAAAAAGATTTTTTTATTTTCGAAAAGTGGATTAAGCAATATATTAATAATTGGGCTTCATGTGATACTTTTTGTAATCATACAGTTGGTAAATTTATAGAAATTTATCCAGAATATTTATCTGAATTAAAAAAATGGACTAAATCAAAAAACAGATGGGTAAAAAGAGCTAGCGCTGTTTCACTCATTGTTCCCGCTAGAAAAGGTCAATTTCTAAAAGATGTCTTTGAAATTTCAGATAATTTATTACTCGATCCAGACGACATGGTACAAAAAGGTTATGGTTGGCTATTAAAAGTTGCTAGCCAAATCCATCAACGAGAAATTTTTGATTATGTCATGAATAATAAAACTGTGATGCCCAGAACTTCCTTGCGTTATGCTATCGAGAAAATGCCATTAACATTGAAGAAAAAAGCCATGGCCAAATAAAATCATCGCTATAAATTCACCGCTTCTAAAGCTTTTTTAATATCTGAGTTATTAGCAAAAACATCATATTTTAAAGTTAAAATTTCTTCTTTACTCATCCAAATAGTATCGAAAATATTTTCTAACTCCGCAGGATTATGATCAATGTCGACTTGTTGCTCACCAGCTAATCGACACTGATAACCCATACAAACAATGTGTACATTGGATTTTGGATCTTCAAAACTAGGAATAATAAAGTCCCAATTACCAACAGGCTTGCCAATTTCAATCTGCAGACCAACCTCCTCCATCACTTCACGTTTCAAAGCTGCTTCTAAGTTCTCACCTGGATCAATCCCTCCACCTGGCACATCATAAATAATCGTTTCCTTACCGAAACGCTTTACTTTTTCTTTGACTATTAAAATTTTGCCTTCACGAACAATGAAAGCCTTGATCCCGAGACGGATAAACTTCACTGGCAAGTTAGAATCGTATGAAGAATTATTCACCGTCAAATCCATAATCTTTCATCATTTGTTCAAGTTCTGCTCTAGAGGGCATATTGCCAGCATCTGCACCTGCGTCGCTACCATCTGGCGCATCAAACATCGGCATCTCTTTAATTGGTGATGGTTTACTGATTTGGACTGACTCGTATTTATATTCCATAACATTGGAACCACCCTCAAAACTAAACTCCATTTTGCGAGCTAAGTGTTCTTTGGTGTCAATCCAGACATAACTTTTGCTTCCATCTTCTCCCATAACATCAATCATTTCATATTTATCGCAGGTCAAATTTCCACAAGCTTCACTGCCTATTTTTTTAATTTGCATGTCTAAATTATCTTCGTTGTAAGTAGCTTGAATTTCTACCAAACTTTCTTTAGGATCACTAAAATTGCCTTCAGCATCGCCAACTTGATACCAAGAATTATCTTTTACATCTTTAAAATAAGTCACTCCGTCAAAAGAAATCATGCTTGATTCTAATTGACCATCTTTATAACTATTTACCTCCATGTTGCTTCCGTTCATCTTCATTTCGCTAGTGCTAGTGCCATATTCACCTAAATTAGCCACTGTATTAATGATGACGCCTTTTTCCATAGCTTTAGCCTGAGCAACAAAATAACTACAAATATCTTTGTCATATTTACAATTAGCCAGCATTTCTGAAACAACAACTTTTTCAGCCACTTCTTCTGCATTTTGTGGATTATTTTTTTGACTGAAAAAATAATAGGCTCCGCCAGCCAAAGCCAACACTAACACCAAAATAATAGGGAGTTTTTGTTTCATTGAAACCTTTTTTAATTTATAGCTATCTAAGGCTCATTCTAAGTAAGATGAGCTCTTTTGTAAAGAACGTTTGACTAGAATCAACTTTAAAAGTTATAGTGAAGCATATGCAATGGTTTTTCTTCGCTGTCTTATCTGCTATTTTTGCTGCTTTAACTGCCATTTTAGCCAAAATTGGAATCAAAGATGTAAATTCTAATTTGGCAACTGCTATTAGAACGACTGTCATTTTAATTTTTAGCTGGGGTATTGTTGTTGCTCAAAAAAATCTTGGACAAATTACCAATATTAGCAAGCATTCTATGTTGTTTTTAATTTTATCAGGATTAGCCACTGGTCTTTCTTGGTTGTTTTATTTTCGCGCCCTGCAGCTCGGTGAAGCAAGTAAAGTTGTTCCCATTGATAAGTTAAGCTTAGTAATTACTCTCATTTTTGCAACAATCATTCTCAAAGAACAATTTACTCTTTACACTGCTTTGGGAGCAATTTTAATGACCGCTGGAGCTCTAATTATCGCTTTTGCAAAATAAATTCCTCTTGTTAGCACTATTTGACAAAGACTGCTAAATTTGCTTTAATACAACTTAGCAATCGACTATAGCGATTGCCAGAAAATATAAATTAGTTTTAAAAAGGAGCATATTTATGTCCATTATTAGATATAGTCCTCTGCAAGCTATGTTGAGTCGTTGGCCAGATATTTGGGATGACGATGTTTTTGATCAAAACAACAGTCATCTCAATGTCTATGAAAGCAAAAATAAAGTGGTTATTGAAGCCAATGTAGCCGGAGTAGCCGATGAAGATGTTGATCTCACTTTTGAAAAAGGCGTGCTTTGGATTCAAGCTAAGAAACAAGAAGAAAAATCAGATGAAGAACGCAAATATTACAGTCGCTCATCTTTTTCTTACTCATATAAAGTAGCCATTCCAGGAGATGTGGATTTGAGCAAAGAACCAGAGGCAGAAATTAAAAATGGAGTACTTAAAGTAGAATTCCAAAAATCTGCTTTGGCTCAACCAAAGAAACTTAAGATTAAAAGTGGAAAATAAAAATATTAACCGCTGATGAATTAAAACCCCACCCTAATCGGTGGGGTTTTTAGTAATTAAACAATTTTTTCCCAACTAAATTCTGATTTACCAAAATGACCATAGGTCGAAGTTTTGGCGAAAATTGGCTGACGCAAATCAAGTTGTTTAATGATTTTTTGTACAGACATATCCAATAAACCCAAAGCGTATTCCTTAATCTCTTGATCACTAACTGTGCCAGTCCCAAAAGTTTCGACATTGAAAGACACTGGCTTGGCCTGACCTATTACGTAACCCACCTGCAATTCTACGCGCTTGGCTAAACCTTTAGCAACTATATTTTTGGCTAAAAATCGACAAGCATAGGCTGCACTACGATCAACTTTACTTGGATCTTTGCCAGAGAAGCAACCGCCACCATGACGCCCCATGCCGCCATAGGTATCGATGATGATTTTGCGACCGGTTAGACCCGTGTCAGAAGCTGGGCCACCAATTTCCCAAGCGCCAGTGCCGTTGATAACTAATTTGATTTTGTTTTTATCTAAAATTTGCTTGGGTAAATATTTTTGCACCGCTGGTACAATCACTTTATCCCACAAATCTTGCTCCAATTGATCTTTACTAATTTGTGGATCATAAGGCACTGCCATAATAATCGTTGAAGCTTGCTGAGGTTTGCCGTCATGATAATCAACCACCACCTGGGCTTTACCATCTGGACGCAAATAGCTCATGATTTGATCTTCGCGCACTTGATCTAAATTTTTCATCAGCTGATGAGCCAACATGATTGGCAGTGGCATTAATTCTGGAGTCTCATTACAAGCATAACCAAACATAATCCCTTGATCACCAGCCCCGCCATCGTCTACACCGACAGCAATGTCTTTGGATTGCTGATGGATGTAAACTTCAATGTCTGCCTGATCAGAAAATCCCCAGTCAGGATTGGTATAGCCAAGTTTTTTGATAGTTTGGCGAGTAATTTTTTCGTAATCAATTTTTCCAGCACAAGTCACTTCTCCTGCTAAAACAACCTTATTAGTGGTCACTAAAGTTTCCACTGCGACGCGACTATTTGGATCAATTTTTAAACAAGCATCGACGATGCTATCTGAAATTTGATCAGCAATTTTATCAGGATGACCAGCAGCTACTGATTCTGAAGTAAATTGTTCAAACATTTTTCTCTTTCTATTCGCATCAAAAAAAATTGACGCAAAATTAATTTTAAGGGGAGAAAATAAAAAAACACTCCGCCAAGAGTGTTTGAT
>CAZFIY010000020.1:0-12673 GCA_964519685.1 uncultured Pseudomonadales bacterium | reverse complement strand
TAATCCTGGTTTTTCACCGGCTTTTGCAGTCTTTAGTTTTGGGGCGCCACATTTCAAAGGCATGAGTCAGTATGGAGCTTTGGGTAGAGCCAAGAGTGGACAAAGTTATGAAACTATTCTCAGAGCCTATTATGGTGGTGGTATAGAAATCAAAGATCATGATCCCAATCAACAAATTTCTGTCGATGGTTATGGTTCATATTCTTTGGAAGAATACACCAAGCGCATTTATGAAGTCCCCAATAGTTGGGGTGATAACGGCGGCATGGAGGCTTTGAAAGCTCAGGCTGTGGCTGCCAGAAGTTATGTTTTAGCTAGAGGTGGATCGATTTGTGCCACTGAAGCTTGTCAAGTTTTTAAACCAGAGGCCAAAGGTGGCAACTGGGAAAAAGCAGTTAATGAAACTCGTGGCAAAGTGGTTTATGCCAATGGCAAGCCATTTTCAACTTGGTACGCTTCTACTTCTGGCGGTTATCAAGAATCTTATACTTCTAATGGTTATTCAACTCCTGGTTTTTGGGATACTGCTAATGGTCGTGATGGTTGGACTTCACAGGCCTACGAAAAAATCGCTGGTTCACCTTGGTTTTATAAAGCTTGGTACAAAACCAGATCTGGAGATGCTTGTGGACGCAATCATCCTTGGTTGAACAGTGAAGAAATGGCAGATATTCTTAATGCTTGGGTGGTGATGTATAAAGGTGGTGGCGACAGCAGTCGAGTCACTCCTGAGTCTTCTTGTTGGGGAGGTAATCCTTATTCCAAGGGTGATTTGCAAAGTATTGGTGGCTTTACTAGTGTTAGTGGAGTAAGTGTACAGTACGCCAATAATGGAGTGACTGCCAATGTCACTTTTCAAACCAATAAAGGTAGCGTAACCATCAATGGCAACGAATTTTACAAAAGTTTCAACTTGAGAGCACCAGCTAGAATTTCTGTCAAATCAGGCCTGTTTAATATAGAGAAGAAATAAAAAATCACCCATTAAAGGTGATTTTTCAAATCCCCTGCAAAAACTTTGCTGCCCACGGACGGTAGTTACTATAATAGTAGTCTTCACGAATGACTGCGCCATTCTTGTCACGAATGACATTGGTAAATTCAGCCTTAATCCCGCTGGCTGACCAATCGATTTGTTTAAGTTGACCAGGTTTTAGGTTTGGATCAGGAATATAAACAGTAGGCAGCGCGGGACTTTGTCCCCATTTTTTGTATTTGGTAATTTCTGTTGTGCGACTATCGCTAGTACCGTAGAGTTTGCAAAACATGTAAAGACTTTTGCTATTACTTTGACAGCTAATCAAAATATGCCCAGGAGTGTCATTCACGAAGCGCAAGTCAGTGTTGCCAGCATAGACGGTGGCGTCAAAACCAGGTTCATTGCCAATTTCATAATAAGACACGCGATAAGCGTGGGGGAGGCGACGAGTGATTTTAACACCAGCGTTCAATAGTGAGCGGAAAAGGGTGCTACTCACCTGACAGACGCCACCACCTGGAGCGAGTTTAGTTTCGCCACCTTCGATGATGTAGGCATTTTTGTAGCCAGTTTTGTCAGAAACTTCGCCTAGGGTTTTATTGAAGGAAAATTCTTGACCGGGTCGGACAATATAATTATTAATGCGACTGGTGGTGAGAGCAACGTTATCGACACGATTGGGAATCGAGTGATCGTACCAGCTTTCGCCGAAACCAATTACTTCTTTGATTCCTAGATTATTGGTATCTGCCAGCGTAATTTCTGCTCTGGCATTAGTCATGGGCAAAGCGAAGACTTTTTCTTGGCTGATATTTTCTTCTTCATTTTGCAAAATGTGCTCCATGAAGTTAAGCAAAATGTTCTGAGCTGTTTCGCTGTCGATTGTTAAACCATCTTGATCCGGCAAAAACTCTGTGACCTCTAAAGTTTCAGGATTATAAGTAAAATGAGCGTTGCTACTAGGACGATTGATTTGAGCCTTGAGTTCATCTAAGAAAAGCTGAATTTTCTCCAAGTCAATCTCTTCAGGTAAAGCTAGAAAATCGATGAGTTGTTTGTCATTGAGCCAAATTTTTTGGTATTCATAGGTCAAAGTGAGATTTTGATTAATAAATTTAGTGGCTTGTTTTTCTGCCAAATCAATTTCCTCTTGAGTAAGAGCTGAGATGTGATGTGCCACTACTGCTTGGATTTGGAAATCTTCTCCTCTAAGTTCGCTGACTTTTTTAGTAAAAATTTGCTCTTGCAGAACTTGCCAAGTTTCATCAATGAGCAATTCATTGCTTTCCAGACCAGCATAAACAGTGACTTTTTTATTGGAAAGGGTCGCACCAGGTTTTTCGCCGGCAAAATCGACTTGGGTTTTTAATTCCTCGATTAAATTCTGAATTTTTTCCCGGTCATAACTGAGCGTTGAGTAGTATTTATTTGCTTTGAAATGTCCTTTGATGATAAATTTGATTTTTTCCAAGAATTTTTCTTGATGACCAGTGGCGAAAGCGCTTGCCAAATTATTATCAATTTTGTCCTCAATTCCCAAATCAGAGAGCTTTGCTTCCGTCTTCTTTTCCTGAAAAGAAATTTGCAAAGTATTTTGCTCAAAGTCGATTTCTTTTTCTTGCAACTTTGTTTGAATTTTATCTTTAGCTTCAGCGATAGTTAAGCCAGAGATGTTGACTTCATCCAGATAGGTTTTGGGATAAAAACGATCTTGATAATAATTTAAATAAATCGCTAATAACCATGCAGCCATCAAAAGCAAAAGCATGCCAATACTTAGTAAAGCAATATTTTGTTTTCTCTGTGCAAAGTTGAACTTGATTGATGAATAAATTTTATCCATAATAGCAGTGAACTACATTGTACTTTGTAGTCTGCTATTATGCCAAGTCAGAACTTGCCAAAACCCAATTTACCAGGTCAAATGACTCAGCCGATGGTCGATCCAGTTGATCCATCTGGTCAAGCTAGTCAAGTTCCATCAGTTCCTTCAACTAATGCTCAAACTGTTTTTAGTCAAAAACCACCTCAAGCGCAAACTATTCCCGGTGGTTTATCTAGAGAAAACCCAGGTGGGACGCCGCCAGATATGAAAGTAAGTGCGCCAGCCCCGACAGTTTCTCAAGACCAATTATCAACTGCGCCGGCTCCCAAGCCAGTTATGGAAGCAGCTAAAATTGCCAGTCGTCCACTTAGTCCACTTGGTCAAATTGCTCTTAGTAATCCACCTTCATCGCCAAAACCCACGACTGTTGAAAAACCTGTTGTTGCTAGTGCCACTAATGTTTCCAGTGCCAATACTGTCAATGCGGTTCCATCTGCGCCTTCGATTGTTCCTAAACCTTCAACTGTTTCTGCGCCATCAACAGCCACCAACGCACCGCCACCTATTAATGCAGCTGGAGTAGTTGAGAACTCAGAAAACGCAGACTCTGCAAAGAAAGCTCCACTTGGATTTTTATCTTCTTTGAAATCAAAAAAAATTCCTTTACCACTTTTAATTGGAGGAGGAGCATTGGTTTTGATTTTGCTTGCTGTTTTATTATTTAGCTTATTTAAACCAAAAACAAAGCCGACCACTCAAACTAAAGCTCCCTCTACAAATACTGGTAATAATACGGCTACTGAAAGCGCCACTGCTGGTCAAATTTCTACTGTTACTTATTGGGGTTTGTGGGAAGATAGCCAAATTTTGAAAGAAGTGATTGCTGATTTTGAGAGTAAAAATCCAACTATTAAAATTGATTATCGCAAACAATCACATCGAGATTATCGAGAAAGATTACAACAAGCCATTCTTTCTGGTAATGGTCCAGACATTTTTCGTTATCATGTCTCTTGGGTGCCAATGTTAAGTGCTGATTTATCGCCGATGCCCTCTAGTGTGATGAGTGTCGCTCAGTATAAAGAGATTTTTTATCCGACCGCTTCAAACAATCTTCAGGTAGGTGGACAAATCGTGGGCATTCCTTTGATGTATGACGGTTTGGCTTTGTTTTATAACAAAGAAATGCTTAAAACTGCTAATATCGACGTGCCAAAAACTTGGGCAGAATTGCGTACTGCTGCTAATAAATTAACAGTTCCAGCCAATGCAAATGAAAGATCTAATATTACGAGAGCTGGTCTGGCCATTGGTAATGCTGGCAATGTTGATCATTTTTCCGATATTTTAGCTTTACTGATTATTCAAAATGGCGGCAATCCTTCTGATGCTACTAGCCAATATGTAAAAGATGCGATTACTTTTTACACTAACTTTATTAAACAGGACAAGGTTTGGTCAGATCGTTTAGCTAATTCAACAGTAGCCTTTGCTAGAGGAGACGTGGCGATGATCCTTGCACCTTCATGGAGGATTCATGATATCAAAGCAATCAATCCAGAATTAGATTTTGCTGTAACTGGAGTACCGCAGTTAGATAATGATAATCCAGTCACTTGGGCGACTTTTTGGGCAGAAGGTGTAAGTGCCAAAAGTAAGAACAAAGAAGCTGCTTGGACTTTCTTAAAACATCTCTCTACTGCAGAAGTTTTACGTAAATTTTATAACAATGCCAGTCAATATCGTGCCTTTGGTGAAATCTATCCACGCATAGATATGGCTAGCGAATTGCAGACGAGTGAATTAGTGGGTGCTTACATTAATGACGCACCTTTGGCAAAATCTTGGTACATGTCTAGTTTTACTCATGACAATGGTATCAATGACCAGATCATTAAATATTATGAAGATGCGATTAATACGGTTTTGTCTGGATCAGATATAGAAAAGGCTTTGGAAACTGCTAAAACTGGTATCGCTACAGTGCTGAGTAAATATTCTTCAGCCAAGTAATTTGAGTAAACTTTCTGCTAATTTTTGTTTGTGATGGCGAATTAAACTTCTTTGTAAAGCATCGTTTTTTTCTGTTTTGACGATGGTTGTGGAAATTAAGTCTTCTCTAATAATTCTCGTATTTACATCATTTTCCAGATCATCAACAATAGGAAAGTCATTGGCTTTTTGATAAAGCTCCAAGATTTCTTCAGGAATAGGACTGTTATTGATCAAAACAAAATCCGGCGTTCTCTGACAATATTTTTGTACTTCTAGTAAATGGTCTTTAGCTGTCATTTGATAAGTTTGTGAAAAGTGGGTAACCAAGTTGCCAACGTAAACAAATTTACCACCATTTCTTTGGTTTTCTGCTAAAGCTTGCACAAAACCATTAACCAGCGCATGAGGTAATAAACTACCATACAAATCTCCTGGGCCAAAAACCACCAAATCAGCATCAACAATGGCGCGGTAAGCTTTATCGTAAATTTTTGCTTCTTTATCGAGAGTAATTTGCTCGATTTTTTTGCCGCCAAATTGCGGATCATCGAGATTTTTTTCACCAATGACAGTCTGGCCATCTGCGTAATGTACTACTAAATGCACGCTATCTTCACTAATAGGTAAAACACTGCCATTGATACGAAAAATTTTAGAGGCGACTTCAACGGCTTTACTGGCTGAACCAGTCAGACTCTCGAGAGAAGTCAGAATTAAATTGCCTAAATTATGGCCTTGCAAGCTTGAATTTTGATCAAAGCGATAAAGCAATAACTGACGAATTTCTTTTTCATTTTCTCCAGTAGCCAAAGCAGCAATACATTGACGCAAATCACCTACGGGTAAAAAACCGAATTCATCTCTCAGTCGCCCCGTTGAACCGCCATTGTCTGAAACAACAATCACCGCACTTAAATCTACATCTGGATAATCTTTAAGTCCAGCTAGTACGACCGCACTGCCTGTGCCTCCACCAATTGCCACAATTTTTTTCATAAGCCTGATTGTACTTCAAAGTGGCAACATGTTAAACTTGGACTTAATTTAGACAAGATATTGATGCCAAATTTAGATTATTTTTTAAATGAAAGGCGCAAGCTAAACAAAACTCTGACTCTAGTAACTGGAGTTTTTGATTTATTGCATGAGGAACATTTGCGTTTTTTGCAAAAAGCCAAAAAAACTGCCGACTTACTTATAGTGGGAGTGGAATCTGATCTGAGAGTCAAGCAAATGAAGGGACAAGATCGACCATTTAATGATCAGGCAAGTCGTTTAGCAAATTTACAAAAATTAGGTTTAGCCGATTTTGTTTTCATTTTACCAGAGCAATTTTCTAAACCAGAAGATCATCGCGCTTTAATTGCGCAAATTAGACCAGATTTTATGGCGGTTTCCTCCAACACTCTTTTCCAGGCAGAAAAAGCAAAAATTTTGGCAGAATTTGATGCTAAACTAGTGATAGTCCATGCTTACAATCCAGAGTTTTCTTCTAGTCAAATTATAAAATCTAAAAGGAAGGAGTCTTGAATGAAAAAAATTATTACTGTTTTAGTAGTAGTTGCTTGTTTGCTTGTAGTTTTCTTGCTTGGCAAGGGAGTTTTGTCTAACCTGAAAAACACTGCAGTTCCAGCAGAATCTAGTCAAAAAGTAGGCACCACTACCAAAACTGGTGTAATTTCTGTTTCTAGTGGTGTTTTTTACTTGCAAGAAGCTGGGCAAACCCCCAAAGAAATTGATAGTTATACGGTTGAGCTTGGTGACTATGTCGGTCAGAGCGTCACTGTCAGTGGTCAGTATAGTGGCGACACGCTTTTTGTGGGCAGTGTGGAAACTAAATAATTATGCCTAAAGCCAAATCTCATTTTCGCTGCCAAAATTGCGGAGCGAGTTTTCCCAAATGGATGGGGCAGTGTAGTGAGTGTAATGCTTGGAACACTTTGGTCGAAGAAGTTTTACCAATTGAAACTGCCGATCGTCGCTTAAAAACTAAAAATTCTTTGAATGAAGCAGAAATTGCTCAAAAAAGCGTAGCTTTTTCTCGAGTGGAGCGCTCAGAAGCCACAAAACAGCGTTTTTCGACCAGCATTGGGGAGTTAGATCGGGTTTTGGGCGGTGGTTTAGTGGCGGGCATGGTAGTTTTGTTGGGTGGGGAGCCGGGGATTGGTAAATCAACTTTGCTGACTCAAATGTTGTTACAAATTTTGCGTTTGCGAGCAAGTGCGCCCAAAAAACTAAAACCACTCAAAATCTTTTATGTGGCCGGTGAAGAAAGTCCATCACAAATTTCACTTAGAATCGATCGATTTTTGGATAATGAACAACATGGCTATTCTAAAGATGACATCGGTGAGAGTTTAGTTTTTATTACCACCACTGATGTAGATGAGTTAACCTTTTTGATTAAAAAAGAAAAGCCAGATTTATTAATCGTTGATAGTATTCAGTCTTTATCGACCAGTTTCTTAACGGGGGCGAGTGGTAGTGTGGGACAAATTAGAGAAGTGGCTGATCGTATCATTAATACCGTCAAAGCTTTCGGGATTCCGACTTTTTTGATTGGTCATATTACCAAAGATGGGGTGATTGCCGGCCCCAAGATTTTTGAACACATGGTTGATACAGTTTTACTGTTAGAGGGCGAAAGATCCGACCAATTAAGAATGCTAAGATCACTCAAAAATCGCTTTGGCGCCACCGATGAAGTCGGTCTTTTTCAAAGCGAGGATTATGGACTTCGAGAAATTAGCAATCCCAGTGAGTTGTTTTTAGAAAACACCAATCAGCTGGTAGTCGGCGCCGCGACGGTTTGTTTGATGGAAGGAACACGTCCTTTACTCGCTGAAGTCCAAGCCTTGGTGGTGAAATCCCAGTTAGCCATGCCACGCCGGGTGGGCAGAGGAGTCGATTTGGCGCGGATTCAGGTTCTGTCAGCAGTGTTGCAAAAGCACGCCAATCTTCCCTTGGCTTTTTATGACATTTTTTTAAGTGTCGCTGGTGGTTTTCGCATCAAAGAAGCCAGTGTCGATTTGGGTTTGGCAATCTCGATTGCTTCTTCACTTTCGGGTAAAAAAATACCTCAAAACACTGTTTTTATCGGTGAGATCGGTTTGCTTGGTGAGATCAGAAAAACCCCATATTTTGAGCGCCGCGCCAAAGAAGCCCGAAGGTTGGGTTTCAAGAAAATCGTCTCACGAGAAACACATGGAAATATTAGAGAGCTACTGAAAGATTTAGGTTTGCTGAAAACTTGACAAATTGTAGCTTATATGCTACAGTTTTCATGTATGATTCTTGTTACTATACTCAAAACTAACATTTTTGAGAAATGGTTTAACAAGCTCAAAGATCATCACGCCAAAAGCATTATTCTTATACATATTGGCAGAATGACTGACAATAATTTTGGTGTCACTAAATCAGTGGGAAGTGGTGTTTTTGAAAAGAAAATTTACTACGGACCAGGATACAGATTGTACTATTGTTGCCAGGGACAAGCATGCATGTTGCTTTTGTGCGGTGGGGAAAAGTCGACGCAAAAGACAGATATTAAAGAAGCAAAACAAATTAAGGAAAATATATTATGCCTCAAAAAATAACCATCACTCCATTTGATACTGTTGATTATCTTTCCACTCCAGCAGACATTGATAGTTACCTCAAAGCGGCCTTTGAAGATGGCGATCCCAAAATCATTGCTCGTGCCCTCGGAGATGTAGCTCGTGCCCAAAATATGACTAAACTTGCTCGCGCCGCTAAGGTGCATCGGGTGCATCTATATCGAGCATTATCTATTGATGGCGATCCAAAACTTAGCACGCTTAGCAGTATCATGTCTGCTTTAGGTTATCGATTGTCATTTAGACGAGAAGGAGTTCCTCAGTCACTTTAACTTGGCTACCTACAAATTTCTCTTCTTAGCATACCTCTCACGACTATTGCGAATGACTTTTTCGCGATTTTGATTGCTACTTTTAGCAAGATTGAGAGTATAGGCGGGGAAAGGGCGACTCAAAACATTGTCGATGGAAATCTTGTTAATAATTTGGTATTTATCCAGATTAACTAAATCATCTGGAGTGTAGAGTCCACCATATTCAGACTGGAAATAAGTGGCGTCACCAGCACCCATGACGAAACTCATAACATTACCGCAGTTGCCGAAAATAGCATGACGAACTTCTTCTGGAATTTGATCAATATACTGATTGGCTAGGATTAAATTTAGGCGATACTTGCGGGCTTCAGAGAGAATTTTGATAAAAGCGTCAGTGGCGAAGTTTTGGAATTCATCAACATAGAGATAAAAATCGCGACGTTTTTCTTCGCTGATGTTAACTCGAGCCATGGCAGCTAATTGAATCTTGGTAATCATCATTGCGCCAAGTAAAGTGGCATTGTCTTCACCGAGACGGCCTTGGGATAAATTGACCAATAAAATTTTACCTTGATTCATCAATTCCTCGATACTGAAAGATGATTGAGTGGTATTGACCACATTGCGCACAATCGGCGAGGAAACAAATTGGCCGACTTTATTGAGAATAGAGGCAATTGATTCGTTGCGCTGGCGCTCTTGCATTTTGTTGTATTCATTCAGCCAGAAATTTTTCAAAATTGGATCGTCAAGTTTTTCGACGATGGCATCACGGAATTTTTTATTAGTTAACAAATCCAAGACATCAGACAGTTTGGCTTCTGGGCTCTTGAGTAGAGTTAGTAAGCAGTTGCGCAAAATATATTCAAGCCTTGGACCCCAAGAGTAGCTGTAGAGTTTTTGGAAAACCGAAATAATGCCCGAAGCAATTAACTCGCGATGAACGACGTTTTCACCTTCAAAAAGGTTAATTTGGACGGTGCGCTCCTGATCAGCTGGATTAAAGTAAATGACGTCGTTAATGCGGTGTTTAGGAATGTAATCTAGTAAAGTTTCCACCAAGTCACCGTGAGGATCGATGACACACATCCCTTCGTTGTGTTTAAGATCATTGATCGCCATATTGGCCAAGAGGGTAGATTTACCAGTGCCAGTTTTACCAATGACATAGAGATGGCGACGACGATCATGGCGCAATAGACCATATTTAATGTTGCGATTCTTGTAAACTGTTTCGGCCACTACATTAATATTTTGTTTGATTTCATCTGGAGTATCTTGATTAACGATGGGTAAATTTTCCGGAGCTTCACCAAGTAGCTTTTTACCCCAGGAAATGTTGGGAATATTGGCGAGTTTTTTACTGGGCAAATGAAAGAGAGTAGCAATTTCCTCCAAACTGAGGTTTAAATTGGGCGAGCTGGAAAAACTGCGTTTGCTCATTTTTTTTAAGAAAGCATTTTTAAACAAATATCTGTTTTGTAATTGCAAGGCATTGCTCTCACTTTGAGAAATAGCCTGGTAGGCAGCGGCTACATTTTCCAGAATGAGTTTGCTTTTTTTAGGATCATTAGTGGCAACGGCAATTTTGAAAGCAGTGCGCAGTGATCTTTTGTCTAATTTTTGAGTAATGAGACTTTTTTGAGGATGAGTCTCTAACTTTTCATTGGAAATTTGTGTTCGCTTAGCCCAAAAAGAATTCTCATTATCCAGAATCATTTGAATTAAAATTGTGTCATTACCCTCATTTTTGGATAAAGTGGACATTAAAGTCGAGAGAGGATCAATTTCTTTAAAATCGCCATAAGTTTTAAGAGGTAAATAGCTGTGATTTTTCAGTTTCAGGCTAGCTACGCGATTTTTAGCTTTTTTATCCAAGAAAAAATCGACCGGGTCAAAAGACAATTCTGTCATGACTGCCTGTGGATAGCTAGCGTGCAGAGCACCTTTGAAATACTCGAGTAAACGCAAAGGAACATGAGCTAAAAAGTGAATGCTTTGCTGATGAACTAAAATTTCAAAACTCAAGCTTTCTGTTTTGCCGAGTAAATAATGAAAGAAGTTGTTTTTCAGATTAGGCAAAGTAGAGAAGAGCTGGACCGCTGTTTCCGGTGTTTCCTCGCTATCTTTGCTAGTTCTAATCTCAAGTAAAAGATGGTTTTTTAGCACTACCTTAGTATAGCAAATTAGTAGAGTAGGCGCGAGCAAGGGCTTTTTAGTTTTCCAGAGTTTTGCACTTTTTTGGAAAATTTGGTTTTTTTGTGAAAAAAGAGCTTTTTTTACTCGATAAATTGTCCTTAGGTAAAAATATAGGATATTCAGCAAAAGCAATAAAAAAAACTATAGGATACAATTGATCATTGAAAAAATTATAGAACTAGCTATAATATTTTTTAGTTCTTTAAAGCAGTCACTTTTTTGAAGGGAAATCGATTTTCAGCTATTTCTTAGGAAAGAGTGTAATAGTAGATGAATAAAAAAATCCATCCCGTTTAGGACTTGTTCTTAAGGCAGTCAAGAACCTAAACAAGATGGATTATAGCGAACATTATTACCGCTGATGAATCACGAATAACAATGTAGCTTGTTGTAGTTATCTCAAGAGATAACTGAGTGCTTATAGGTTATCATTTTCCTTTTGAATAGTAAATTATACTTAAGTGATATTAAAGATATCAAAATAGTTAAGAATTTTATGCGAAAGTTCGGTAGTTGGGCAGGCAACCGAACTTTCGCAAAGAGTTTTTTCTTTTATTTCCGCGTTTTTTGCTCTATAATTTCTGTATATGAATAGTATGGAACATTATCATAAAAATAATCCAGATAATAAACCTAGGCAATCATCAGAAAGAGAATTATCTTTTTCTCGCTCATGGAAACTAAAACAAGCTTTTTTGGTAGCAGTTTTAGGTGCAGGATTTTTGACTGGTTGCGGTGTAATGGAAAACAGGGCTAAATCTAACATTGAAGCTGCTGGCATACCACCGGCAGTTGCTAATGATCCCGATTTGATTTGGGCTGCTATGAATGGAGCCAGTGCAGAAGAACTTAGAGATTACGCTAATACTTTATCGATGAAACAGACAATGGAAAGTAATTGGGCCAGAGAGACTCAAATGGCTATCGATGAGGCCAATCAATTGGAGAATTCATCAACTATACCAGAGGAAAAAGTAGAAGCACCTATAGATGTAACGGTTTCTTTGGAACAAGTGACTGGCGGAGTTTATGCATTTCGTGCTCCGCAAAACATGGAAGTGACTAGTCACGAATTTATGAGAGAGATGCAAGCTGCTCTCAGCCAGATTTCTGGAACTGAGCCAAATATTCATCAAATTCTTGTGGCAGTAGCAGATGACGACCATGCTATTACTAGAATATTTATGGATTCGACGGTAGATGCTTATAAAGATAATTATGGTAATTTTTATGCTTACGTAGGGGACAATGTTTATGTGGCTACCGATGGTCAAGCTTTAAATAAATTATTAGATGATCAAGGCATTCCTCACAAAACCTTTGGTTTGCCATAGTTTTTTGAAAATAAGCTTGCTTTTTGAGGCTTTTTTGACATAATAATAGGGTATTTTGATTTCCCGAGATGTCTTTTTTTAAATTAATTTCATATGAGTCGCGACAATCAAGTAAATTTTTTAGCATTAAGAAAGGTTTAATTTTTTATGCCAGTTAATAAAACTAGCAATCCAGCTGATGATTCAGCTAACAAAGTAATAGCTCCTAGAGAAGAAGTTAAAGAGGAGTTGAGCAATCACGCTCCTAAAATTACTCGTCATAAGGTGATGCGCAATAATTTCGTAGAAAATAATGATCCTTCAGAAATGATTGAAGGTATTTTAGATATGTCTAGAGATGGACATGGTATTTTGCGGGTTGGTTTTTCGGAATCAGAGCGTGATGCTTATATTTCCACTTCACAAATTCGTCGTCTACAGCTTCGTCCTGGAGACGTCGTCACTGGTCCAGCTCGTAAACCGAA
>CAZFIY010000019.1:249-12684 GCA_964519685.1 uncultured Pseudomonadales bacterium | reverse complement strand
CAGATACAAGACGATAATTTTAATCAAAGTGCTTCTGCACCTACCTCCACATTTACGCCTTCAACTAATGCGAATGCACAACCTAACAACGAAGCACAGATAGATGATCTTTTAGCAGAATTAGATAGATTGTCCAAAAATTTGGAAGATAAGCCAGTCGAATCTGCAAAGATGGACGCTACGGTCACAGAGCCAGCGTCAGAAGAACCGATGACGGTAGAATCTACTGTTACTCCCCAGTCAGATGAAAAGTTTAATTTTGATGCTTTTTTATCTGATTTAGAAAAGAAAATAGATCAAGAAACAAGCAAAGATTCCAGCGAAAAAGCTCTTGATTCATCTGATGTTACTAATTCACTCGATATGAGTTCTGATTTCAGAAAAAATCGCTCTAGTATTGATATAGATTCTCAAGTGGACGATGCTCTTGGAGATAACCTTGAAAAAGATAACTCTTCAGCAATGAGCAATTCAGAAGAACTTAAGGCTCAAAATATTTTTGAAATGTTGGGTTTAATGAATATTTCAGATGAAGAAAAAAATCAATTTCTAGATGATCTCGAATCAATGATCTGGGATGATTTCGTGGCACATGACTTGGAATTGCTGCTCACCAGTGAAGAATATGCTGGTGCACGCCAGATTTTGGATGATGCATCCAAAGAACTAACTCAGCAAAAAGAAGACTTAATTGTTTATTTGGAGAAATTAGTTCCAGATTTAGATGAAGTTTTGTATGACAAAGCTTTGGAGCTCAAATCTGAGATGATGGGTGAGCGCTTGGCAAAAATGAAAGAAGCAGCTGATGAGGCTGTTTTAGCTACTGTCAAGGAAGCAGAAGATTTGATTAGCCAAAATCGTTGGAAGTCGGCTGTCTCCTTACTCAATGCAGCGATTTAATGTAGTAAACTATTCTTAATGCAGTCATTCTTTGCTCCATCTTGGTTTAGTCTCTTTGATCAGAGACATCTGTTATTACTAGACTTAAATAGTAACGGTCTATTTTTTTATTTAGCCAAGGATGTCAAGGAACTAGCCGCTATTGATTTTGCTAGTTTGAGCTTATTGAAACAGATCTCCAGTGACCGTGCTTGTCGAGGTAATTTACTAGCCGATGAGCAATTTGTAAAAACTACTCTCAGTGCGCAACTTAAAAATTTTGATTTGGATCATTACGCTTTAGTTTTCTTACTTTCTCCAAATTCCACTCAATTAGAAAAAAAGACTCTGCAGTCATTGGCGCCTTTTTTAGTAAAAAATACTGTAGTCGATCGTCATTTTTTTTACAATTTTTATCTGATGCAAAAGCGCAATTTTTCTCAAGTCAAATTTATAGTCAATCTCTTTAGCGATTGTGCCGAACTGAGTTTATTTGACCGAGATAAATTACTCGATCATCAAAGCGTGGAATTACGCAATTTGGCTGTGAGAAGTAAGGATTTTTTTCAAAGTAATAAAAACAAAATTGCTTTTCCTAAGCCAGATTGTTTTTATCTATTTACTAATAATCTCAATACTAAAGTGCAAGCGTTAGATCTAGCTAAATATCTAAAATTAGAGGCAATAGAGATAGAAAATTTATGTTAAACCAAAAATATCGAGTTTATTTGTTGGCTTTTTTGGCTATTTTTATCTTATTTTTTTTGCAATTTTTAAATCTTTTGAATCTGAGTTGGCCAATGAGTTTAGCCAACGCTTGGAAAGAGCAGAATTTCCAAATATTACAAAAAATTACCACCCCATTTAAAAAAATAGCATCATTGTGGAAATTGACTTCCAGATTGGAAGATTTGCAATATCGCTATAGTGAAACAGCAGCTGCCTTAGTTCAAGTCAAAACGCTAGAACAAGAAAATCAGGAATTACGGAAATTACTAGAAAATAGCGATCGATCTTATCGTCAGGTCATTATCACTGCACCAGTGATTTCTTTTGCCCAAAGTTTCATCGCAATAGGTAAGCAGTCTGGTGTAAAGCCAGGTTCAGCAGTTTTATACAAAAATACTTTATTGGGCTTGGTCGATCAGGTGGAGGATAAACAATCTAGTGTTTTGTTATTATCCAAATTAAATGATTTTTATATTTTAGCCGAAACAGAAACTGGGACAAAGGGTATTATCAAAGGTAATGGTCGGGAAATTTTATTAACTGAAGTCAAAAATGATCAGCAGTTAGAAATTGGTCAGTTAGTATTTACTTCTTCGCAATTGGATATAGAAAAAGGTCTCTTAATTGGCAGAATTGCTCGTGTGGTAGATGGCAATCAGGCTTTGGCAGTGAAGACGGCTGTAGTGGAGCAATTGGTGAATTTTTATGAAGCTAGTTTAGTGGAGGTTAAATAAGAATGATTTTATATATTCTTTTATTATTAGTAATTTTAAGTATCGAAGCGACCATTGGTTTGCCAATCTTTTTTATTTATTTATCCTATCAACTCGTCGCTCGTCGCCAAGAAAAAGTGACAATTTCGGCGCTATTTGTTCTAGCCTTGTTTTTGGCCATTTTCTATTCACTCTCTTGGCCATTTTTGACTTTATTGGTTTTGTTTTTTCATTTCTTTTGGCAAAGATTTGCCAAAGACAGAATTATTTGGAAGTTAGTTAGTTTTGGTTTATTAAATTTAATTATCTTTATATTAGGCAAATTACAGTTTAACTTTTTTTACTTTTTTCATTTACTGATTTTTGGCTATTATTTTTACAAAACTAACCTGAAGCATTATGCGGTTTAAGTTTTTATTCTTATTTGTCAGCTTATTAGCTATTTTTAGCCTGTTACTCGTGCGTTTAATTGATGTGGAATTGTTTCATGGGGCAGATTTTTTTGCCAAAGCGCAAGCCAATCGCTATTTTGTAAAGAAAAATCCGTCTGAGCGCGCTATTTTTTTGGATCGCTACGGTCAGCCCTTAGTTGAAAACGAAAAACAATATTTCAAGTATGAACAAAAAGATCAACTTTACTCTGATAAAACCTTTATTTCCAGAGATGAAGCTTTGCCACTTTTAGCCAGTGACAGCGCTAGCGTAGGTTATGAATTTACGAGAAACTATCCTTATAAAGAAGCACTTGCCTCAGTCTTGGGCTATTTGTCACCAGTTACGGATAAGGATTTACAGAAAAATCCAGCTTTATCGCTAAATGCAAGAATTGGCAGCTTAGGTCTAGAGCAATTTTTTGACAATTATTTGCAAAGCAAGGCTTCTTTGGAAAAATTTGAGAGAAATGCTCTGGGTCAAAAACAGCGCTTGGTAGAAGAAACGCCAGCAGTTTACGGACAAAATATACAGACTTCCTTAGATCCTTACCTAGGAGAGCTAGCTTATGAAGCAATGGCTGGTAAAAAAGGGGCTGTGGTGGTAATGGATGCAAGCAATGGGGAAGTGCTGGTTTTATTAAGTAGTCCGAGCTTTGATGCCAATGTTTTTGAAGAACACTTTATCAACAATCTTTACAAACGTAGTACACAGGATAGTTTGAGCAAAATCAAAAATTATCTCAATGACGAAAATCAAGTTTTTTTTAATCGTAGTGTTAGTGGAGCCTATCCTCCAGGATCAGTTTTCAAATTAATTACTGCTTTGGCAGCTTTAGAAGAAGGGGTCATCGATCAAAACACTGTCGTCGATGATCAGGGTACTTTGAAGGTTGGGGATTATGAATATGCTAACTGGTATTTTACCCAATATGGCCGAGTCGAAGGAGCTGTTAGTGTGCAAAAAGCTTTGGCGCGTAGTAATGATATTTTTTTCTACAAAGCGGCAGAATGGCTAGGTCCCACTAAGTTGGCTGAATATGCTCGCTTGTTTGGCTTTGGTAGTAAAACTGGTTTACAAAGTAGCCATGAAGCTACTGGTCTGGTACCTGATCCGAAGTGGAAAGAAATGCAAAAAGGAGAAACTTGGTATTTAGGTAATACTTATCACTTTGGCATTGGTCAAGGAGATTTGTTAGTGACACCTTTACAGGTGGCTACCATGACTCAAGCGCTGGCGAATCATGGTAATTTATGTCAAAGCTCTTTCCTACCAGTGATTCAAAAAAATTGTCGAGATTTGTCGATCAGTGAACGCAATTTAAATTTAGTTTTATCTGGCATGTTGAGCGCTTGTAGTCAGGGTGGAACTGCTTATCCGCTTTTTCCTTATAATAGCCGATTAGTGACGATTTTAGATTCTAACTTGTCGGATAATGAAAAGATTGATCGAGGAATGATTGCTTGTAAAACTGGTACAGCTGAATTTGGCGCTGCCGATGAGCGAGGCTATCGTCAAACTCATGCCTGGACGACGGCGATTGTGGGTATCGATCAGGAAAAATTGTCAACCTCTACCGACGGAGCTAAGAAAAGCCAATGGCTGGAATTAGTCAAAACCCATGGTTTTCCCAAAAAATTAGTCATTACAGTTTTAGTAGAAAGTAGTAGTGACAAAATTTATTCAGAAGGTTCTCAAGATGCGGCGCCAGTCATTGCTCAGATTTTGCAATGGATGTTTGAATAATGATCACACTTCTTGCAACCTTAAGCCTTCATAATTCCTATTTAGAGTGTCAAAATTTTTATTAGAACAAAAAGCTTTTCTGGTAGCCCTAGTTTCTTTGGATGGGGTTGGTTCTAGAACTGTTTTGAAAATTCTTTCCATCTGTCGTAAGCGACAATTGAGCAGAGCAGAGTTTTGGGCCAATAAACATCACATTTGGCAAGAAATTGAGCTTAAAGAAAAAACGATAGAATCAATTAAAAAATTCAAAAAAGAACATAGTTTATTAGACAATTTGGCACAGCTAGATGCTTCGGGTGTACAGATTGTTACCTTTGAAGAAAAAGCTTATCCACAACTTTTAGCTACGATTGAAGATTTACCAGCGGTTTTATTTGTCAAAAGTCGTGTTCAAGTAGGAAGTCCCACTTGGCATCAAATGCTAGCTCAAACGATTTCTATCGTTGGTACCAGAAGAATGACCAGCTATGGACAATTAGTGATTAATCGCTTAGTTCCGTCCTTAGTCGATTTGGGTCAGGTAGTCGTGTCTGGTTTTATGTACGGAGTAGATTTGGTGGCAGCGCAGACAGCGCTTAAACATCAAGGTCGAACAATTGCTGTTTTAGGTTTTGGCTTTGATCATTGTTTTCCATCTAGTCAGAAGAAAATAATGCAAGAATTTTTAGAACGGGAAGCAATTTTTTTGAGTGAGTTTCCGCCAGCAACTCTTGCTAGAGCTTCTAACTTTGTGACGCGCAATCGCATCGTAGCCGGTTTATCCAAAGCGACCATAGTGATCGAAGCTGCTAAGAGAAGTGGTTCACACATCACTGCTAGCTACGCCAATAATTATGGGCGTTTGGTAATGGCTGTCCCTGGTCCAATTACCAATCCTTTTAGTGAGGGAACTAAAGAATTAATCAATCAGGGAGCTATTTTAGTGAATAGTGCCCAGGATGTTTTATTGGAAATTGGCAGGGATTATCATCTCGATTTACTCAACGCGCAGTCACAACAATCAATCGGTCAGGATGCTACAAAAAATGATGAAAGTGATTTGCTTTTAGAAAACCTGAGTTTCTATCCAGAATCTAGTTTGGAAACTTTGCAAGATAGTACCAAAATACCCACTGCCAAACTTAATCAGCTTTTATTTAATTTGGAATTACAAGGTAAAATTATCAAAAAATGGGGCAAGTATTGCTTAGTAAGTTAAAATAGCGCTAAAATGAGCGACTGTTGGACATTTAACAAGAAAGCTCTTTTTTGATCAGAAAGTTTATATTATGGATTTAATCATCGTTGAATCACCCACCAAGGCTAGAAAACTCAAAGACTATTTGGGTAATAAATATGTGATTGAGGCCTCTGTAGGACATGTTAGAGACTTACCCAAGAAAACTCTTGGTATTGATTTGGAAAACAACTATCAACCTGTTTATGAAGTAAGCGCTGATAAGAAAAAAGTCGTAGCCAATTTAAAAAAATTGGCCAAAACTGCTGATAAAATTTATTTAGCCACTGACCCTGATCGTGAGGGAGAGGCAATTGCTTGGCATATTCAGTTTTTACTTCAGGATGCCAAAAATAAGGATCATTTTTTTCGTTCCACCTTCCATGAAATCACTAAGCCAGCTGTAACTAAGGCCATTGAAAAACCAGGCAAACTTAATATCGATTTAGTTGATGCTCAGCAGGCTCGCCGTGTTTTAGATCGCTTGGTGGGCTATCAGGTTTCACCAGTTTTATGGAAAAAGATTCGTCGCGGTTTGTCTGCTGGTCGTGTGCAATCGGTGGCTTTGCGCTTGATTGTTGAGCGCGAAAAAGAAATCGCCGCTTTCAAACCAGAGGAATTTTGGGAATTATCGGTGGCTTTAGCTAAGCAAGGTTTATTATCGCCACAAAAGATTTTTAATGAGGAGGGTAAAACCTCAGAAAATTTGGATCTAAGCATTTTCATTGCTAATTTGGATCAGATCAACGCTAAAAAAGCCAAAGTCAATAATTCCGACCAAGCAAAATCAATTGCTAAAGATCTACTGACTGCCAATTATTTGGTAGATAAAGTAGAAAAAACTCAACGCAATCGTCAGAGTTTGCCACCCTTTACCACTTCGTTGATTCAGCAAGCTGCGGCGACAAGTTTTGGCTTTTCAGCCAAACAAACCATGAGTTTAGCTCAGAGATTATATGAAGAAGGTTTAATTACTTATCATCGTACTGATTCATTTAATTTAGCTACTGATGCAGTTGCCAAAGCTCGTGAATATATCGCTAGTAATTTTGGTCAGAATTATTTGCCAGATGAAGCCAGAATTTTTGCCAAAAAATCCAAAAATGCCCAAGAAGCCCATGAGGCAATTCGTGTCACAGATTTATCAATTGATAAAAATAATATTACCAGTCGTGCCGGCGCTTTGACCGAACAACACATCAAACTTTACGATTTGATTTGGCGCAGATTTTTAGCCTCACAAATGAATGCTACTGTTTATGATCAAACGACTATTTTAGTGACAGCTACGGCCAAAGAGAATAAAAATAAATACTTGCTTCGCAGTAGTGGCTCCATCTTAAAATTCGATGGTTGGCGTCGTCTCTTTTCAATTGCTGAAGATCAGGTTTTGCCAGAAGTGAAGGAAAAGGATTCTTTATCTTATTTAGATCTCGCTTCTTTGCAAAAGTTTACTCAGGCTCCACCCAGATATAATGACGCTTCTTTAGTCAAAGAATTAGAAAAAAGAGGCATTGGTAGACCAAGTACCTATGCCTCAATTATTTCGGTGATTGTGGATCGAGCTTATGTGGAGCGTACACAAAAGAAATTTTTTGCTACACCGATTGGTATCACAGTTTGTGACTTTTTAATTGAGCATTTTGCTAATTTCATGGACTATGACTTCACTGCTTCTATGGAAGAAGATTTGGATTTAATTGCTCTTGGCGAGAAAAATTGGGTAAACATTATTGATTTATTTTATAAACCATTGGCAGCAAAGATCACCGCAGTCACCAAAGAAGCAGACAGAGTGCAAGTGCCTGTTGAGAAAACTGGTGAAAAATGTCCGGAATGCGGTGAAGGCGAAGTAGTAATTCGCACCGGTCGTTTTGGTAAGTTCATGAGTTGTAGTCGCTTTCCAGAATGTAAATACACCAAAAATATTGTCGAAACACTGCCGGATCAACATTGTCCACTGTGTGGCGAAGGTGATGTAGTAGTGAAAAATACCAGGTGGGGCAAACCTTTTTATGGTTGCTCACTTTATCCCAAATGTGATTTTGCTTCATGGAAAAAACCTGAGCCAGGATATAAATTAACTCAGGAAGAATGGGCAGAAATCAAGAAAAAAAGAGAAGAGTGGAAAGCCCGCATGAATAAAAATAAAAAACCTGCTGCCAAAGAGGAGTCGACTGCTAAAAGCAAAACAACTGTGAAAGTAAAATCAGTCAAAAAAGCAAAAACTAAAAAGAAAGCTACTAGAACTAAAAAAACTAGCTCACTTGCGAAAAAATGAAAATTCTGATTTTTGGCGGGACTTTTAATCCACCACATTTAGGTCATCAATTAATGGTTGAGCAAGCTTTGAGTAGATCGCTTGCGGGCACGACCTTTGATCAGCTGTGGCTTTTGCCAGTTGGCCAACACAGTTTTGCTAAGAAGTTTGTCGATAATCAACATCGTCTAGCGATGTTAGATTTAATGATATCCAGTTTGTTGCAAAAAAATCCTCTCCTTAAAAACAAAGTTTTTATCGAAAAGTATGAACTAGAGAGAGATGAGGAAAGTCAAACCTTCTCAACCCTAGAAGCATTATCTAAGCAATATCCAGAGCATCAGTTTTCTTTTTTAATTGGCTCAGATAATTTAGAGAAGTTTCACTTGTGGCATAATTATCAATTGATGCTGAGTAAATATCCTTTTTATATTTACCCCAGAGTTGATTGTCCTTTTCAACCCTTTTATGAAGGCATGATTGCTCTAGAAGGTTTTCCTAAAATGCAAGTTTCCTCTACGCAAGTCAGAGAAGCTTTTCTAAATAAGACTAGTCTAGACAACTTATTAGATGCTAAAGTAATCGAATATATTAAGCAGCAGCAGTTATTTATTTAAAAAGTACTATGGCACAGACCAAATATCGCGAATATTACGAAAAAATGATCACGGAAAATCGACAATTATTTGATGATTTTCTCAAAGTGAATGATCTTTTTCGGGAAGATCCAATATCAAACGCGGAAAAATTTCATCAAGTAGGTCAAAAAGTAGTTGATAAAATCAGAGATTTCGATCGTCGCCTATGTAGTGCCATGGGACGTGGGGTCTACAGTACTTACTCACAGAAATTATCAGAAAAATTTTGGGATTTAGCGCGCCAGGATTTTGATCAAATTGATATGGTGGGAGTCAAAATCAAAACAATTAAATAATAATGTGTTAGAATTAAAATATGAATTATCACACGCAATCTTACGACTTTTTTAATAGTATGTGGCCTTTCTTTGCTGGTCTCACTAGTTTTTTTCTATTTCTAGTTTTTCTAGAGCTAATTCTTAAAGCGGTTGCTCTTTGGAAAGCTGCGCGTGCTGATCAAATGGCTTGGTTCATAGCTTTGATTATTTTTAATACCGTAGGCATTTTGCCTATTATTTATCTGCTTTTCTTTACTCGTAAAACTAAACTTGAAACTGCTTCAAAAACAATTGCAAAAACTGCCCAAAAAACCAAAACACGCGCTAAACGTTAGTTTGAGATTTATGCATGATTATTCTCAATCTCCTAAAGAAATTGCTCTAATTTTGGAGTTTATTCAAAAAGTTTTTACCAAAAATAATAAGAAAAATGCGGTCATTGCAGTTTCTGGTGGTATCGATAGCGCTGTGTCACTATCTTTATTAGTTCAGGCTTTACCTAAAGAGCAAATTTGGCCAATTTTATTGCCTTATGGTCGACAAGACATGACTGATGCAGAGACGATTTTAGATTTTTGGCAAATTCCCGTTGAGAATCGAAAAATTTTAAATATTTCTTCCATGGTGGATACGATTTCTAAATCTCTGCAAATCACCGATACAGACAGAATTCGCAAAGGCAATGTCATGGCTAGAACCAGAATGATAGCAGTTTTTGATTATGCCAAAAGTAAGGATGCCTTAGTTGTTGGCACAGAAAATAAATCAGAACATTATTTAGGCTATTTTACCCGTTTTGGCGATCAAGCTTCAGATTTAGAACCATTGTTCACTTTATACAAAACTCAAGTGCGCCAATTAGCCCAAACACTTAATTTACCAGCAATTTTCCTAGAAAAAGCGCCGTCTGCTGACTTATGGCAAGATCAAAATGATGAAAAAGAATTGGGCTTTAGTTATGAGTTGGCTGATCAGGTTTTAGCTTATTTAATCGACCAAAATTTCACAACAAAAGACATTTCTCAACTTTTTAATCAAGAACAGCAACCCTTAGTAAACAAAATTTTAGCCAGGGTAGAGGCAATGGCTTTTAAGCAACAAGTTCCCTATACTCTATAGAAGATTTTATGACCGATTCTAGTGCTCACATTATTTTAAAAGCGATCGACATCGTGGCGATTGTTAAGAAATTACGCCAAGAGAAAAAAAGGATCGTTTTAACTCAAGGCTCTTTTGATCTGGTTCATATTGGACATGCTCGTTATTGTGATAAAGCACGCGACTACGGTGATGTTTTGATTGTTGGAGTTGATAGCGACGAAAAAGTTCGTCAGCGCAAAGGACCCAATCGCCCTATTGTTCCAGAAGACGAGCGCATGGAAATGTTAACTCACTTGCGTAGCGTGGATTATGTAGTGCTTAAGGAGGCTGGAGAAGCCAAATTTAATCTAATCAAATTGATTAAGCCAGATGTTTTGATCGCTACAGAGCAAACTTATGATGACAAAACTATCAAAAAATTGGAAAAAATCTGTGGCAAAGTAGTAGTGCTTGATCCGATGGCCACCACTTCCACTACTGCTAAAATTCGCTTGATGCAAATGAATACAGCTCGCAAAATTCAAGATCGCATGCGCATTAAATTAATTAAAAGTATCGAAGAAGTCTTAGAAGAACTAAGAACTTCTTGAGGAGTGCGAGAACTTATGCAACAAATTCTTTTCGCTTATGTACCGGTTTTGCATCGTGGTTATCAGGAGTTTTTTGCCAAACATCAAAATGCCGAGCTCTATCTTTTGGATAGAGAAGACCTTTTGGATTTTGAAGAATTGGAATATTTAAAGAAAGACATTCGGGTTTTGGATCTATCTTTGGCTGAGCAAGCCATTAGATCATGGGGTATATTTAAGCTTGTAGAATCAATTAAAATATCAGAATTAGAACAACAAAAATACTCTACTGATACCGCTCAATTAATTTTCACCAACGACGACATTGGCCATTTTATTGCAGAGCGATTTTTCAAAAATTATCCAAACAAAATATTTGAGTCAATTTTTTTGCGTTGGGATAAAAATTTGATGAATCAACAACATGAAGTGCCTAATGATGTTGTTATTAGTCAGAAAGAATTTGAACAAAAAAAAATGGTCAAAGCTTTTATGGAATCTGGTAAGAGCAGTGACTGGTGGCGTCATGTGGGGAGTCTAATTTTTAAAAATGGTCAATTAGTGATGGCTGGCCATAATCAACATTTGCCAACTAACGACCAACAATATAAAAGCAGTGATCCCAGAATTTCCTTTACTTCTGGTGTGGGAGCTGACTTTAGTAGTTCCATTCATGCAGAAGCCAATTTAATCGCTTTAGCGGCGAAACAGGGTGTTTCTTTAGATGGAGCAGAAATGTTTGTAACTACTTTTCCTTGCCCAGTTTGCGCCAAGCAAATTGCCGTTGCTGGTATTAAAAAAGTCTATTATGCCAAAGGTTATGCAGTTTTAGATGGCTTGGAAATTTTTCAAAGTTTTGGGGTAGAAATAGTTTTAGTGAAATTTACTGATCAAGAATTTACTGAAGTGGAGAATTTAGAACAATCGAGATCGGTTGTTAAAAAATGTTACGATTTGGATTAAGGAATTCTATTTTCTCCTATCCCACTGTAAACCTAGCTTAATCCTTACTGGTTCGAAATCCTCGGCCATCGCGTCTGGTACGACTAACTGCACATGTAAATGATTGACGGTGCCGGCAGAAAAATCAGTATCACCAAAACGCATAGAAAAACCGCCACCTTCAAATTGATATTCTTGTTCTAGTTCTTTAACTAAATCAAAGAGTTCGCTACCGGCAGCTGTTTCCAGTTCTTCTAATTTAGTAACGTGTTTGCGATAAATCAATAAAAAATGATGCTTAGTGTGCTTATATGGCCATTGGTTTCGAGTGACCAACCAATGTTTGGTCTCTTTCAAAATTGGCCCCTTATGGTAAAGGCGTAAACTTTCTTCGCAAAAAGGACAATGAGCTTGGTCAGCAATTTTTTGCATGACTTCGATTTGCTCTTCTTCTCTGGAATTATTGATATTGATAAAATCGTTTTTGTTTTTACTCATTTCAAAGATCTCCTAAACTGCTACTGGAATATCCCACATACCCGGATGAGGATTGTAATCAACTAACTCAAAGTCGTCCACACGATAGTCAAAAAGGTTTTTTCTCTTATTTTTAAGAATCATTCTTGGCAGGGGGCGAGTTTCGCGTTTGAGTAGCTTTTTAACATGCTCAACTTGATCGACAAAAATATGAGCGTCAGAAAAACTATGAATATATTCGTAAGCCTCATAACCAGTTACTTCGGCTATCATCATGGTGAGAGCAGCGTATTGAGCTAGATTAGCAGGAAGACCGATTGGCACATCGCTGGAGCGTTGGAACATATGCAAAGTTAATTTATTATCAATAACACGGATGTGAATCCAACCGTGACATGGGCAAACCACAACTTTTTGTTGTTTACCTTTACCGCGAATAGTGTATCGAGGAATCC